>PBOD01000119.1 GCA_002724215.1 Gemmatimonadota bacterium
CTTTGGCCCGGATCTCGAAGAAATCCGCGGTACGGTGGGCGAATTCGACCTTCTGAACGGTGTGCTCCGTCTGGCGGGTACTCCTATGCGCATTGCCGACGAAGCCGTTTTTCTCGATGGATCAACGGGTGAATCGCTTGATTATGGCGACCTAGAAAAAGGGGAGGGGCTCTATGTTCGCGTTCTTTGGAGCCATGCCGAGGGCGGTCCCGAGCCTATCATTATCGAAGCGGTGCGCAATGCGGGACAGCTATCAGATGTCCCGGTCGAGTGGGTCGAGGTAGCTGGAGTGGTCGAAAAGGATGGGGAGCGGGCTCTGCTCGTTGCAGGGCGCGAACTACTGGTCGCTTTTGATGCACCGGTTTTTTTGGGGCCCGATGCGACCGAGATCGACCAGGCCGATATCAAATCTGGCGCCAGTGTCGCGCTGGGCGTGCGTTACGACGAGTTCGGAGAGGCGGTGGTCGCAGTGCATATCAATCCGCCGCGGCCGCCGGACAGACATCCCGAAGGCTCCACGTGGGATATGGTAAACAGGATCTATGATATAGATGCTCACTACCGTTATATGCGCCTCGAAAATTGGCCGCAGGCGATTGACGAGGATACGGAGTTTTTCGATGCCTTTGGCTTTGAGATCGGCCCTGAAGATCTCTTTCCCGGTGATGCTTTGGTGTTGTGGGTGGACCACAGCAGGAAGATACCCACGGTGATGAGGGTTGAGATCCAGGATCCGGAGCGCCACTACGAATTTGAGGACAATCCGGAGATCGTTTTCTACTTTGCCCATTTAGCTCGTATTGAGGAGGGCGAAAACGGCGAGCAGTTGTTGATCACTTACGATCCCTATGGGCGCCCGATTTCACTCGATGCTCTTGTCCTCGACGAGCAGACGGGAGAGGATCTTACCGCAGAGATTCGCGTCGAGGATCTCGTCGGACAGGTCGTGCGAATGCATATGCGCCACCGGCAGCCCGGTGAGGCAGGACCTGGTGATGATTTGATTGTCGAAATCGGTCTCAATCCGAACGATCAGCCGCTGGGACCAGGTCAGCGGCCCGAGCCGACCGAGTTCTATGATGAGTGGGAAGATCTGGGGGTATTGGGCTTTATCGATCTGAGAAATCGTGAAATTGCCCGCAGGGGTATTCGGATTATCGTCAACCGGGACACCGAGATCTTCGATGAAAATGGAGCTCGGCTCTTTATCGAAGAAGTAGAAAAGGGAGCCTACATTGGGATCGACCCGCTAGCTACCAGGGACCTCGGGGTGGTACTGGCGCGCGAGATTCTCGTCAATCCCTCCTGGGAGGATGATCGTCAATACTACGAGTGGCCCCGATTTACTTCTAATGTTTTGTACGTTGATGGCAATGAGATTCAAACCGAAAACGATCGCTTTTTTGTCGAAGATGCAACATCGCTATTCGACGGTGTAACCGGCGAGGAATTGGCTCTGGAGGATTTCAGCGTCGGTGACCCCATCGCTATCCGCGTTCAGAATACTGATATCGGCGCAATTCTTACTGCGCTTGAGCGCGATCCGGATAGCGAACGTTTTGGCCATTCTGGCGATAATAAATGGGAGGGCGACTTCGAGGTGTTCTCGGTGAATCGCGAGACGGGCGAAGTTCGTTTCGCGGGGCCACCGGTTTCCTTTATCGGTCGCACCAAGTTTTTCAACCGCGATGGGCGTGAGATCAGTATAGATCAGATCCCCCTTGGCGAACCGATTGTAATTAACCAGACGGTTTCAGCGACGGGGGGACCGCCGATCGCCCGTTCGGTTGAGATCCAGAACTACGACACTTCCTATGATGGTCCCACCTTTTTCTTTACGAACTTCGCTGGTATCGAAGGAGACCAGATTCTTACAGTGGACCATCCGCGTTATCTGGCGGTGGATGCCGAGTTGATAAATGGCAACATCAGCGATATAAAACGCGGAACTCGGGTCAGGGTGCGGGTAGAATATCCTACGGGTGGCATGTATTCGCCCTTCGGCGATGTGATTACACGGCTGGAGGTCGATCCCAAATTCGGCGGAGAAGGCGGACCGGATGTGCGTCCAGTGGAGACGGGTGATATTTCCGGTCTGGTCTATGATATCGACTTCGACCAACGCCGCTTGGAGTTGGAACCGATCGTTATTCGCACCGATTTTCGCACCGAAGTGGTCGATGCAGTCGATCGTGCGGACCTGGACCTCGATGCGCTGATGGGGCTGGAGGGTGAACTGGTAGCGGTCAATGTATCGCAGGAATTCGACGGTCGACTTTTAGCCCGGCGAGTGACTTTACTCGATCCGTTGCGGGTACCGACGCCGCTTCCCGAACTGATCGTGGCACCGTTGCAGGCGGTGGATCCGGATGGGGAGGAGATTTTCCTCAAGGGATTGGTTGCGGCAGTGACCGATGAAGATACTAAAGAGATTCGTCTCGCAGATGGCTCGTTGGGTACTTTTGCAGATATTCAGATCGGTGATGAAGTGCGGATGCAGATTGTGGAGGGCGACGAAGGGGCGGTTATTTCGCGAATTAAAGTAGCTGGTGGCTTTGAAGGTCCGATTTTCGGTGGTGGAGGACTCGAAATAGTCTCTACTTATCCCGGGCCTGATGAGGCTTTCGTGCCTCTTAGTCTCGAGCTTGAAGTGACTTTCAACGAAGCGATTCGCGATCTGCTAGCCGATGAAGATTTCGATATCGGCCTTTTCCCACCTGTGGACTTTGATCTGGATTTGAGCCGTGATGGCCGCACCGTGATCCTCTCGCCGGATGAAAACCTTGGTGAAGATACGGTCTATCAGCTTTTCGTCGAATCCGGCCGCTTCGGGCGTTTCACGCTCAATTTCACCACGGGTGCGGAATTGCCTCAGGGCGGGATCATGGGACGTATAGATGCCCGCGATATTCCCTTTGAGCTGATTGCCCCGGAGCAATCGGGTGTGTTTCTGCTCGATGCGGAGGTTTTGGGGGATATTTTCGCCGAGGAGTCGGATGAGGCGTTGGATGTGGCGGCCGAGGAGTCAGGTGAAGCGCTGGATGAGGAGGCTGAGGACGCGCTCTTTGACGCCGCATTCGTGGCGGCCGCTCCCTTCGATCAGGGCGGCGTCTATCGCTTCGAGAATCTGCCCAATGGCGATTATTTCGTTTTCGCGACGGTGGTGTTAGAGTTTGGTCCGGGCGACGAACTCTATTTGGAGGCGTTTCTGGATGAGGATGGCGATGGAGAGATGGATCCCGTCGCAGTGCGCGGTGGTCTGGTGGACCAAGTGGACCTGAGCGTCCTCCCGCCCGAACCGCTAGCGGTTGACGAGACCTTTCCCGTCGATGGCGCGGTAGAGGTCGATGCGGAAACGGAGATAGAGATCGTCTTCAGCGAACCTTTGCGATTCGATTTTGATGGCGTTCCGGTGGTCGATGGGGTGATCTTTCCCAAACCTCTATCGGGTCAGTTTGCCCGTGAGGATGTTGAAATTAGCGAAGACGGATCTAGCGTATCGATCGATGTAGAATTGGAAGAGGATACCAACTACAGTTTGATGCTCTTCCACGCCGAAAACGAGAGCGGCCTGGGTCTCGAGGAGCCGGTAGTGGTGCACTTCAGCACCGGAGCAGGGGGTGGCGAGTTCATTTCCGGGCGGTTGGGATTGCCCGACCAGTTGCCGGATGAGCGCGTCATTCAGCGACCGGCCCTGCTGGCGCTGATCCCCTTTCGCGATTTCGATCCCCTCGATCCCGATGTGAAGAATTTCGCGGTAGCGGGCGCATTGAGCTACGATGGTTTCTACGAATTCGAGGGGGTTTCGCCAGGGCGTTACGTGGTGATGGCACAAGTGAATGTGGAACTGCCACGCGATTTTCGCCTCGGCACTCGCGGCCTCAACGCCGATTTTCTCGCCTTTGAGCGCGAAGGCCGGTTTGGGCGCGAAGTCCCGCCCGACTTTGTTGGTTTCAGCTTCTTCGGCTATTCGGAAGACGAGGCGGGTGACGTGCGCGACGATGTGCGCGCCGGCAGCGAAGATATCGATATTCTGCTGCGGCCGGAGGACGTGCGGCGCTCCGCTTTGCGCGTACTGAGTGTGAGTCCTTCTCCCGAAGATCTGCAGGAAGCACCCGAAGTGATCGACATCGCGGTTGAGTTCAGCGAGCCGCTTATTTTCAGCCGCAACTTCGTTGAATTGGAGGCCTTGATGCGGCCCGAGCCGCTTTCCGGCTCGATTATGCGCAACTTCGACATTGAGGAAGACGGGCGGATCATCGTCTTTCGCGATATCGAGTTGGAGTCGGGCGCGGCCTACAAGTTTTCCATTCCCTTTGCGCGCGGTGTCTCCGACCAGGATCTGGCCGAGCCGTACAGTCTCGTGGTGAGGACGCTCGGGGCAGAAGAATTGGTACTGGGATCGGTCAGTGGCACCGTGAAGCTGGAAGGTGACGAGATAAGCGAGGGAGCTGTGATCCTCTACGACCCGGATGACGATGATCTAGAGGGGCTGGCCGGCGCGCTGGTCGAGGGCGACGGCACCTTCCTGATTGAGTCGGTGGTCGAGGGTGAGTACGCTGCCTATTTAGAGCTGGAGACCGTGAGTGGCCTGGATATTCTTCTGCTCTACGAAGGAGACCCCTTCCTAGTCAGCGGGGGCGAAACAGCAGGTATTGACTTTTCCTTCGTCGTGGAAGTCGAGGAAGAAATCCCCGCAGGCGAGCCCGCACAGCTGACGCTGGATGCCGAATTGGATCTGAAAGACGAGCTGGCGGTTGAGGAATTCAAGGCTGATTTCGTCGATGAATTGGCCGCCAGTCTGGGCATCGATCCAGCGCGGATTTTCGTTGTCGAGTTGGCTGAAGGCAGCGTTCAGGTGACCTTTATAATCGCCGAGTCGGAGGATCCAGACGAACCTGCCCCCAGCGAGGTGCTGCAGAGTCTGGATGACCTGGTCGATGGTGACCTCGGCTCGCTGGGTGCAGTGGTTGCCACTGCGACCAAGGATGATGATGTCGAACTAATCAGTGCGGCCGGGCCCAATGCCGGGGCTCTGGTCACTCTGGATCTCGACGAAAACGCTGGCGACCAGGGTCGGGACAAACGCGAACTCGCGGCTGGTGAGACCATATCCATCTCGGTTTATGGAAGCGGTTTGCAGGATCTGACGGGCGTATCGCTCGGCCTCAGTTTCGATCCCGAGCAACTAACCTTCGAGGAGGCGCTCTCCCAGGGCACGGGCGAAGCCAATCTGCTCTTGTCGCAGGAGGAGGCGATTCCACTTTTCCTGCCGGCCCGGTTGCGCGAAAATGCCGATGGCAGCGGCGCGTCTCAGGTCGAGTACGGTGGGGCGATTCTGAGTCCGACGGGCAATACCGCTGCCAATGGGCAGGGCCTGTTGGGGATATTGCGGTTTACTGCCCTCGAGGGATATAGCGGCGCTACGGTGACACTTGCTGAGACCATCTTCAATTCGCTGGGTGGAACTCAGGATACGTTGCAGACTCGGCCGACGGCCCTGTTGACGCCGCCGCTCGATCTCTTGAGCACGGAGAAGGGTACCTTCTCTTTCGATTTCGATCCGGGTAGTGCCACGCTTTTTCACCGGGGCGAGGTTGAAAAGGGCGAGGAGATAAATGTCGAAGTCTATATCAACGACATCAGTCAACTGGTCAATTACTCGATTACGCTGCTATTCGATCCAGAGCAGCTCAATTACGTAACCTGGTCGGGCCAGAATTTCCTCGCCTCATCGGGGGGCCTTGCGATCGAACTCGATCCGCTGGTCACCGAAGAGAGTGCCAATGTTGGTGGTGCGATTTTGGGGCCGGCTGCGGAGCAGGCCGTATCGGGATCCCATCTGGTGGGCAGCTTCACGTTCAGTACCAAGGATGCGTTTACCGAGACCGACCTGGTTCTAGTCAGCTATTCTACCAAGGCCTTCGGCGGCGAGCAGGTGGAGGTCGAGTCGAGTATTTTCGCCCGCTTGACCACCGAGGTCCTTTCCTCGGCCACCGCCGCGGGAGCGACCAATGCTGATTTCGACGGGGACGGTTCGGTGGGCTTCGGCGATTTCTTTCTCTTCGCCGACGCCTTCGGGGCGGTCCTGCCCGATCTGCGCTACGATCTCGATGGGGACGGCGATATAGGCTTTGGCGACTTCTTCGTCTTCGCGGATGTCTTCGGTGGTTTTGGTAAACAGGTGGCGCTCGACGATGGTTTGGCCCTTGAGGGCGCACTGGCGCTGGCGGCTGAGTCGACGGCTGAGGGTATTCGCATCGATCTCGCCAGCCACGGTCTGGCGCTGCGGGGCTATGCGGCGGTGATCGAATACGATCCGCGGTCCTTTCGCTTCGTCGAGGCCAGCGATCGCCGCAGCGCGCTGCGCGGCGGCCGGCCGGCACTGCTGATGCTGGAGGAGGCCGAGGGGCGGGTGCTGGTGTCTGGAAGTCGCACGGCCGGTGCCGGTGCGGTCGAGGGCCCGCTGGCCGAATTGTACTTCGCGCCGCTCCACCCGGAAAGCGAGGGCGTATTCCGCATCCGCGAGGCCAGGGTCCGCACGGCCGCCGGCGACTTCGGGCAGGTACTGGATCTTGACCAGCTTGCGGCGCGACAGACTCCCGCCGCGTTTGCATTGCAGCCCAATTTCCCCAATCCCTTCAACCCAGCGACGACGATACCCTACCAACTCGCGGTTGATGCGCCGGTGCGCCTGGAGGTTTTCGACATTCTGGGGCAGAAGATCAAGACCCTGGTCGCCGAGAATCAGCCGGCGGGTTTCCATCGCGCGGTGTGGGATAGCCGCGACGACGGGGGCCGCCCGGTGGCGGCGGGGGTGTATTTCTATCGCCTGCAGGCCGGCGATTTCAATCGGGTTCGCAAGCTGCTATTGCTCAAATAGTCGTTTGTGGCCGCCTGTAAGGGAGCGCTCCGTGTGAAGTGCTCCCTTTTTCTTTATTTGACAAATTAGACCGACCATTGTACTCTTGTAGGGCAGGAGCGGTTCCCCTCGTTCCCGATTCTCTCCCAGTAAGTTACGCCTCACATATTAGTATACTATATGAAGTATGGCCCGCGATCCAGACCACCCCATATGGTCTACTCCCAGGAGCGCGGTCTTTCTTGCTGCTCTCCCCAGTCCTGAATCGACATAACGCTGCCTGTACCCGCTATTTAGCGTTTGGACAGTACGCGGAGAAGAGAATATGAAAGCCAAGGCTGCCCGCTGGGCCCTCTACGCGCTGGCGCTGACCTTTTTCAGTGCCGCCACCGCCACTGCTGCGCCGGGCGTCGCGACCGATGTCCGCGCTTCGCAGGGGCGTTTCGCTGACCGCATCGAAATAAGCTGGACCGCCGCGCCCGGCGCCCAGGTCTACAGAGTCTACCGCAGTAGCGAGGAGCAACCCGACCTGCGGGTCATGCTCGGGGCCTGGCAGGCCGAGACCCGCTTTGTCGATCGCACCGTCGTTGCGGGCGTGCGCTACTTCTACTGGATCAAGGCATCCGACGGCGCTCAGAGCAGCGCCTTTGGCGAGTCTGGCAGCGGTTATTTGCAGGTCGACCGGCTCGACGGTGCCACCGCCCGGGTTTTGCTGCGCAGCGACGCGAGCGGGGTGCGTCTGGTATGGGACGAGGTCCTCGGCGCCGGTTTTTACCGCGTTTACCGCGGTGTGCGGGCCGATACGGCGGCGGCGGTGCCGATCAGCGATTGGCTGCACGGCGCCGAATTTCGCGATGTCGAGGCCGCGCCGGGCCGCAATATGTATTACTGGGTCAAATCCGCCTTTGGCCCCCGCGGCAGCGGGGCTAGCGGTTTTGGGCCGGTGGTGCGCGGACGCCGCGCTTTAGCCGCGCCGGCTGGGCTAGTCGTTGAGGTCGGCCGGGCAGCAGCTGTGTCGCTTGTGTGGGACGAGACCCCGGGGGCGAAATTTTACCAGGTCTACCGCAGCGAGCAGCCCTATACCGCGACGGCCCAACCGATCAGCGGCTGGATCGGCGGCGCCGAATTTTCGGATCGCAAAGCCGTGCCAGGCAAGCACTATTCGTACTGGATCAAGGCGTCGACCAGTCCCTATCCGGGCGAGGCCAGCGCCTTCA
Organism: Gemmatimonadota bacterium; assembly: GCA_002724215.1. Classification (GTDB taxonomy): domain Bacteria; phylum Latescibacterota; class UBA2968; order UBA8231; family UBA8231. The sequence continues at coordinate 8,080 of PBOD01000119.1, forward strand.
GTGTGCCAGCAACAGGCCGTCGCCGCTTGAGTCAACCGACTGGCGTGGCAATTGCCGCTGTCGCGGGGGCTGTACAGTTGCGCTGGGACGAGGTCGAGGGGGCCAGGGCTTATCGCGTCTTTCGTGGCACCAGCTCCTATCCACAGGAGGCCGAGCCGGTCAGCGAGTGGGGCGAGGCTGCGGAATTTGCCGACGCCAGGGCCGAGCCGGGCGTGCGCTATCACTACTGGATCAAGGCCGCGCTGAGCCGCTCGGGAGGGCAGCAGAGCGCCTTCAGTCAGGTCGTCGAAGGACTGGTTGCACTGGCGGCGCCCAGGGCACCAGCGGTAAACTCGACCGGCGGACGCGTAGATCTCGAATGGGAACCGGTCGCCGGCGGCAGCCACTATCAGGTTTATCGCGGCGAGCGCGCTGACGGGAGCGATGCGGTCGCGCTCAGCCCGTGGCAAACGCGGACCGACTTTGTCGATGGCCAGACCGTGCCGGGCGTGCGCTACTACTACTGGGTCAAGGCGGCTAAGGGCGCCCATGGCCAGATGGCAGGTGTGCTCGGGGCGCGGGCTACTTCGTTTTGGGCGATGGCGGCCCCGGCGACCAATGAGGCCTCGCAGGGCCTGTTCGGCGACCGGGTCGAGTTGTCGTGGTCAGAGGTCGATGGGGCGTCGTACTATCGGGTCTATCGCAGCACCAGTCCCGATCCGGTTTTTCGCATGCCGTTGGGCGCCTGGCAGCCGGTGACCGAATACCGTGATGACAGCGTGCAGGCCGGGGTGCGCTACTACTACTGGATCAAGGCCGCGCCGCGGTCCGACGGCCAGGGTGCTAGCGGTTACAGCCCGATCAGTAGTGGTTTTCTCGGCGATACAGTCCTGCCTGCGCCGGCGCAGTTAACAGCGACCGACGGCGAGTTCGACGATCGCGTAGATATCGCCTGGCCTACGGTGATCGGCGGCAGTCACTATCGCCTCTACCGCAGCGAACAAGCTGATCCGACCACCGCCCGCGCGTTATCCGATTGGCAGGTCGATACCGTTTTTGCGGACCGCGAGGTGGTGCCGGGCACGGTGTATTACTACTGGGTGAAAGTGGCGACCGACGCGCGGGGGGGCAAAGCCAGCGATCTGGGCTCGGTCAACAGCGGCTATCGCGCGCTGGTGGCGCCGAGCGCGGTGCAGGCGACGGTGGGCAGCCTTGGTGAGGTCGAGGTGTCGTGGGGGCCGAGCGAGGGCGCCGGCTTTTTCCGCGTCTATCGCAGCACCTCTGCCAATTCGGTTGGCGCCCGGGCGCTGAGCGGGTGGCAGTCCGACGTGCGCTATGTCGATCGCACGGCGGCGCCGGGGACGATCTACTACTACTGGATCAAGGCTTCGCCGCGCGACAATGGTTTCAACGCCAGCGATTTTGGCGTCGCCGCCAGCGGCTACCGCGCACTGGCCGCGCCCGCGGGTTTGACACTGCAGGGGATGACGAGTCAGGTGCGTCTGGTTTGGGATCCGGTGGCTGGGGCGACGCACTACCAGGTGCTCCGTGCCACGGTGGCCGACCCGCAGCGCGCCGCGCCGCTGTCCGGTTGGCAGCGGGCGGCCAGTTTCGCAGACCGCACGGCGGCGCCGGGAGTGACCTATTACTACTGGGTGCAGGGGGCCGTCGATGCTATGGGCAGCCGCACCAGCGCCGCGAGCGCGCCGCAGGATGAGTACCGGCGGGTCGCGGCCCCTGAAATCGCCGATGCCTCGCAGGGCGATGAGGCCCAGGTCGCCATTTCCTGGGCGCCGGTGGATGGCGCTTCGCACTACCGGATCCTGCGCGGCGTGGTGCCCAATTCCGCCGCGGCCCAGGTCGTGGGCGACTGGCAGGCGGCGAGCGAATTTACTGATGCGGATGCGATACCGGGCGCGACCTACTTCTACTGGGTAGAGGCGGCCGTCGATGCTGTGGGCGGGCGCGCCAGCGCGTTGAGCACGCAGCGGGACGGCTATCGCGGCCTGGCTCCGGTAGAGCCACAAATCATTGCCAGCGATGAGCAGCGGGTCGATTTGGGCTGGCCGGCGGTCGCAGGTGCGGCGGTGTACCGGGTATTCCGCTCCGAGCAGCCGGATGCGCGCCAGGCGGCACCGATCTCGGTGTGGCAGACCGCGACGGATTTCACCGACAACGGCGCGCTGCCGGGTGTGACCTATTACTACTGGGTGCGCGCCGCCGCTGACGACCAGGGTCTGAATGCCGCGGTTTTCGGGGGCAGCGCAAGCGGCTACCGCGTGTTGCAGAATGCCGGCGGGCTCAGTGCCACGCGCGGCGAATTGGCCGGGGTCGACCTGGCCTGGTCCGAAGTCTCTGGCGCGACGCACTATCGGATCTACCGGGGCGTCTCCGCCGATCCCGCCGCATCTGCGCCCCTGGGTGCCTGGGTGCCCTCCGTGCGCTATAGCGACGATACTGCTGCACCGGGGGTGACCTACCACTACTGGGTGCGCTCGGCGACCAGTGCGCTGGGCCACAAGGCCGGGCCTTTCGGGCAGGCGGCACAGGGTTTTCGGGGCCTGGCCGTTCCGGGCTTGCTGCTGAGTTCGACGGGCGACCCCGACAATATCAGCGTTGGTTGGCAGCCGGTGGTTGGTGCCACGCACTATCAGGTCTATCGCACGCGCGATCTCGAAAACGAACTCGCGGCGCCGATCAGTTCCTGGCAGACCGAGCTGCTATTCACCGATTCCGATACCGAACCGGGGCAGACCTATCACTACTGGGTGCGCGCGGCGGTCGACGCTGCAGGCGGCAATGCCAGTCGCTTCAGCGAGGTGTCGGTGGGCTACCGCGGGTTGTTGGCACCAGCGCCGCCGCAGGTGACCAGTCATCGCCTGGGCGAGGTCTGGCTCGAATGGCCGGCGGTGCCGGGGGCCAGCCGCTACCGAATCTACCGCGGCACCGGGGCCAGCTTGCAGGATGCCGAATTGTTGACCGGCTGGCTGGCGGGGCGCGAATACGCCGATGTCGACGCCGAGCCCGGGGTAGTATACCACTACCGGATACAGGCCGCGGTTGCCGCCGACGGCTCGAACTCCAGCGTGCCGAGCCCCGTTGTCTCGGGTTTCCGCGGGCTCGAACCGCCGGCGGTGCTGGCGGCGACTACTGGCGAGGCCGGGCGGGTCGAGCTGTCGTGGGATGCGGTGCCGGGGGCGTCCTATTACCGGATCTTGCGTGCGACGGCCGACGATCCGGCAGGTGCGACCTCCACCTCCTGGCAGCAGGAGTTGGCTCACACAGACACTGATGTGGAACCGGGGATCACCTATTACTACTGGGTCCAGGCTACTACCGACCTCGAAGGGGTAATCGCCAGCCAGCTGAGCGCGGGCGTGCGCGGCTACGAGACGCTGGTGGCGCCGGCGAATTTGCAAATCGAGCCGGCAGGTAACGCCATCGCGCTGAACTGGGACGCCAATAGCGAGTTCGACCTGATGCGCTATCGAATCTACGTTGGTGCCGACTCGACATCGCTGACGCTGGCCGACTCGGTGGCGGCGACCGATCCGACCGAGTTGTTGGTTCGTAGCATTTTGCCGCTGCCGTCGAGCTTCAACCTCGGCGACATGGGTTTGAGCGTGCTCGACAGTCGCGATGCCATAAACGCGCGCTTTGTCGCGCTGGTCGGCCGCGATGCCACCGCCGCCGAGCTGGACGAATTGTTCAGCGGTCGCAAGCTGGAACGCGCATCCGTCGCCCCGCTCAGCCCGCACAGCAATTACTATTTCGAAATCAGCGCGGTCAACGCTCAGGGCCGCGAAGGCGTCCGCGTCCGCGGCCGGGTGCTGTCGGTGGAGACGGTGGGCCTCGAGGTGGTCGACGGCGACGGCCGGGTCGATATCAGTTGGGCGCCGGTGTGGGGCGCCGCTGCTTACCGAATCTATCGCCACACCGACGACAACCCCCAGGCCGCCGTGCCTGTGGGCGACTGGCAGCAGGCGACGACGCTGGTGGACGGCAGCGCCCAGCGCGGACGCACGTACTACTACTGGCTGCGCACCGCCGCGACTTTGGACGAGCTTGTGCCAGGTCCATTCAGTCGGATGGCGACCGGTTCTCGCCGGGTCGCTGCGCCGCCGCTGGTATCGGCCACGCGCGACCTCGCCGACCGGGTGCGTCTCGAATGGCACGCCGGTGAAGGGGCCGAGGCTTTTCGCGTCTATCACCACCGGACCAATGATCCGGCGACAGCCGCGCCAATCAGCGCGTGGCTGGAGGACAATAGCTTCGAGCACCTGACCGCGCCCCCGGGCGAAAATTACTATTGGATCAAAGCGGCCTCGGACACTGCAGGCGATCATGCCAGCCCGCTGAGCGCGGTCAGCACCGGGGTGCGCACGACGCCGCTGGCGGTGCCGACCGATATCGAGGCGTCCTGGGGTGCCTACAAGGACCGGGTGATGATCACCTGGCAGCGCGAGCTCGCCGCCACCCACGTCAAGCTCTACTATCACACCAGCGACGATGTGGCCCAGGCGGTGCCGCTTACCGACTGGGTGACTTGGAACGGCTACGAGCATCTACAGGCCGCTCCCGACCAGGTCCATTACTACTGGGTCCGTGCGGCGACGAGCGCCGAGGGCGACCACGCCACCGAGTTGAGTGCATTCGGGCGGGGTTTTCGCTCGGGTGAACTCTTCGCGCCGACGGGTTTGGCGACGGCGACGACACCCGGCAAGATCTTTCTCAGCTGGGAGCCGAATCCAGAGGCCGACGTGGCGCGCTACCGCGTCTACGCTGGCACCGATCCCGATGGCCTGGCGCTGATCGACTCGGTGCAGGCAGATGACGATCCGCGCATTATCGTTCGCGATGTGGTGCCGCTGCCCGACCCGTTCAACCTGGTCGATATGGGGCTCGGTATCGAATCGAATTGGAACCAGATCTACGATCGCTTCGAGGAGCTGTTTGGCTTGCGGCCAGCGGTTGAGTGGGTGGACGAGTTATTTGCGGGCGGTGCTCTCGCTAAGACCGGGATCATCGGTTTGGAAGCGGGTCGGACGTATTATTTCAAGGTGGCGGCGGTTGATGAAGCTGCACGCGTGAGCATGCTTTCGCAATCGGCGGAGGTGCTGGCGCTGGCGGGCGAGGCGGGCAAGGTGGTGGCGACGGCGGGCGACATTCCGGCCGCGACCGGGCTGTCGCAGAACGCGCCGAATCCGTTCAACGCTGAGACGCTGGTGCGATTCCAGTTGAGCGCGGCCGGCGCGGTGCGCGTGCGATTGTACAACGCGTTGGGACAGCTAGTGGCGGATCTGGTCGACGGCGCGTTTGCGGCGGGGCATTACGCGGTGGGATGGGACGGACGCGATCGCAACGGGTATGCGGTGGGGAGCGGGTTGTACTTTTGCGTGTTGGAGACGGAGCAGGGGGCGTGGAAACGGCGGATGACCTTGCTGCGTTAGTACTAAATCAAAAGATGGCAGAAGGGGCGGTGATCGTTTGCGGTCGCCGCCTTTTTTGCGTTCTGGTGGGTGCTAGCGCAGCACCTGGGCAAAGATGCATTTGAGGTAACGGCCGTCGGGGAAGGCGGGATCGACGGGGTGGTCGGCCGGGTGCTGGTTGTAAGTGAGGATGCGGGGGCGGACGCGGGCGCCGGTGGCGGCGCGGCGGACGATTTGGAAGAAGTCCTCTTGCGATACGCGGTTAGAGCAGGAGGCAGTGACCAGCAAGCCGCCGTCGTTGACCAGGCGCAGGGCGTTGCGATTGAGTTTGGTGTAGACGCCCATGGCCTGCTTGAGTTGGTTTTGCTTGCGCAGGAGTGAGGGTGGATCGCAGACGACGATGTCGTAGCGGGGGCCCTGGTCGGCGAGGTGGTCGACGAAGGCGAAGACATCGGCGGCGAGCAGGTCGGCGCGGGCGCCATCCGGGCGGTTGGCGTCGAGGTTGTGGCGAGCCGCGGGGAAGACCTGGGGGGAGATATCGACGTCTAGCGTGCGGGTGGCACCACCTTTGAGCGCGTGGGCGGAGAAACCGGCCGAGTACGAGAAGAGATTGAGGACAGTTTTGCCGGCGGCGAGGCGCTGGAGCAGGAAGCGGTTGTCGCGCTGGTCCAGGAAAAAACCGGTCTTCTGGCCACGGTAGAGGTCGGCGTGGAGGCGGGCGCCGCATTCCTGAATGGCGACGAATTCGGGCGGGGTCTCTCCGGCGAGCAGGCCGGTGGGGCGGTCGTCGAGGCCCTCGGCGCGACGGGTGCCGACATCGGAGCGCTCGTAGACGCTTTTGGGCGCCAGGACCTGATCGAGGGCGGCGAGAATGGCAGCGCGCTGTCTCTCCATGCCCGCCGTGTGTATCTGCAGCACGAGATAGCCGGCGTAGTCGTCGATAATCAGCCCGGGCAGGCCGTCGCTCTCGCCGTGGACCAGGCGCATGGCGTCGGTGTGGTGTGCCAGGTCGGTGGCGCGGCGGACGGCGACGGCTTCGGCGATGCGCTGTTGGAAGAAGGCATCGCCGATGACCTGGTCGGGGTCCCGGGTCAGGCTGCGCACGCGGATCAATGAGCGCTTGTTGTAGAAGCCGCGGCAGACAAAGGTGTCGCGGTGGTCGAAGACATCGACAATGTCGCCGTTCTGCGCGTCCTTGGGGCGGCGCTCGACGGCACCGGAGAAGATCCAGGGGTGGCCGTTGCGCACGGTGCGCTCGCTGTTTTTGCGCAGGTAGAGCGGGGGGTAATTCACGATAGTTTTTCCAGTTGCTCGACGCGGTTGAGCAGGCGGCCGAGCTGGCGGCCGCGCTGCTGGAGCTCGGGGGCGAGGGTGATTTCACCGGCTTCGTAGCGGCCTTCGACTTCGCGATAGCGGTCGAGCAGGCGGCGGTAGAGCGGGCGTAGCGATTCGATGTCACCGGCGAGGATCAGGTCGCCGTGTAAGAGCTTTTTGGTCAGGTGAATGGCCTTTAGTTCGGTGGGGGACAGGTCTAAGGCATGTATAAGGCGGCACTCGTCGGGGGAGTAGGTCGGAGCGTCAAATTCCTCCGTGTTGCCTTCCGGCACCAGCCACAAATCGGCGTCCAGCAGGCGGCTGTGGATCTTGAGGGGGCGATCCACCTTGCACAGCGGCAGGGAGAGGAGATCGGACACGGGGAGTTTCCATTCTCAGGCCGTATAACATAAGTAAAATCAGAAACCCGCGCTTTTAGCACAGCGGAAGCCGATGTGGCCGGCGCCCTTGTAGGGATTGTGGTAGAGGCGGGCGCTGGTGCGCAATTCGTCGGGCGGCTGATTCCACGAGCCGCCGCGGGCGACGCGGTAATCGCCGTCGGCGGGGCCCTGCGGGTCTTTGGGCGGGCTGTGCTCGTAGTAGCCGGGTTGCCACCAGTCCCAGACCCACTCGGCGACATTGCCGGCCAGCTCGTGGACGCCGAAGGGACTGGCGCCCCGGGGCAGCGAGCCGATTTTGAGGGGTTTGCGTTCCTGGCCGCCGAAGCGGGCGAGGGCGGGATTGGGTGGGGTGTCGCCCCACGGGTAGGTGCCGCCGATGGGGCCGCGCGCGGCGTATTCCCATTCGGCTTCGGTGGGCAGGCGCGCACCGCGGCTGCGGCAATAGGCGTCGGCGTCGTTCCAACTGACGTTGACGACGGGCAACTGAGGGTGGCGGAGGTCGGCTTTTTTCTTGCGGCCCTCGGCGACGAGATAGCTCTCGTAAGCGAGGCGGGTGACTTCGTAGCGGTCTATCTCGTAGGCGCTGAGCGCGACGAGGTGGACTGGCTTCTCGTCGGGTAGACCGATCTCCGAGCCCATTTTGAAGCGACCGGCGGGGATTGCGACCATCTCTGCCGGGGCGAAGAGCGCGGCGGCAGTGATGAGTTGGCGGGCCAGGCGACTGACCCCGGCGGCGATTTGCTGCTGTGTGGTGCCCAGGTTTTCGCTTATGGTGCGCTGAACCTGATTGGTCTCGACATCGACGATCTGCACGGTCAGGGCGAGTTTGCCGCCGACGCGGTGGGTCTGCGCGTAGAAGATTTTGTGGACGTTGAGGTGTTGGCCGATGGCCACGGCGTTGGATTGATCGGTGACGCCGGACTGCTGGAAGGAGAGTTCCTCGATGGTTGCGGCGACTTTTTCGCGTTCGACCAGGGCGAATTGGCCGCTCTGCTGCAGCTCACCCTCGAGCAGGGCCTGGGCGTAGTCGACGCGGGGGCCTTTATTGGCGACGACGGCGATCTGGAGTTGGGTTTGGGCAGCGTTGAGCGAGACGCCGATGAGGCACAATAACACAATTGGTAAGCGGTACATGTATTGCGTCCGGGATAGAGTCTTGTCTACATACTATCGGCAATTTTTAGACGCCCCAACAGAGCAGTGTTTCCGCAGCAGGCCGATCGCGTTGCGCGGCAGGGCTATCCTGCGGCGCGAATTGCTGGCTGCGGTTGTCGAGGCAATAGATGGCGAGGCTGTCGCGCAGGCCGGCGCGCCGGTGGGCGGTCGTCTGCCCGGGCACGGCGTTTAGCAGCTCTCAATCCCCATTAAAAAGTCCAAGTCAATTCAAGTGTCGCTTCGCTTCTTGCTCCACCAGCGCCCTGAGCTCGGGATCGTCGATGCAGAAGATGCGGAAGATTTTGGCCTGGTCCTCGAAGTTGTGCAGCAGCGAATCGCGCAGACGGGTTACTTCGGGGTCGTCGAAGGTCAGAGGGTCGGTCTTGTCGGATGGGATCTCGCGGCCGTAGAAGACCTTGAGATCGACTTCGGGGGTTTTGTTGAAGCCGGGGATGTCGATGAGGATTTCGTGGCCTTTGAACGGGCGGCCGAGCTTGTGGCCGAAGATTTCGCACAGCTCGATCTCTTTGGCGCGGCGTTTGTTGGGGTCGTGGAAGAGGTCGTAGAGGTAGTGCATCAAATCCTGCTTGCGCTCGCCGGGATGGATCACCGCGCCGACTTTGTACAAACGGCGGTGCACGGTGCCGTCGAGCAGCGCGGCGGAGTTTTCTAGCCCGAGGCGCTGCTGCTCATCTTGCAAGATGGACACCAGTTCGCTCTCGGTGAGGCGGTGGAAGCCGGAGGAGTCGAGTTGGTTGTCGGGGTGGAGCAGGATCTCCTGCACCGAGCGTTTGAACATCGCCGAGGCCGAGCGCACCGCGTGATGCCAGTAGACATTGCGGTACATCAGATAATTGGTGAAGACTAGGGCCTCGACTGCGGAGACGCCCTTGCTGGTGATGGCGAGCCGCTTGCGTTGGGGATCGAATTTGATCGAGGCGGCTAAGCGGTCGCGATTGACGCTCTCGCCGAAGGGCACGCCGCAGAACATCGAGTCGCGCAAGAGGTAGTCGATCTTGTCGGGGTCGAGGGTGCCGCTGAGAATATTGGCCAATAGCAAATCTCGCGGCGGGATTTCGCGGTCTTTGTTTTTGTAGTCGATGACATTGGCCACGCGCACCGGGTCGATTTCGAACTGCTCGGCGATGACCTGGTAGATCGCGCTGTCGCTGTCCTCGATGATCTGGCGCGCGCGTTCTTCGTGCAGCACGAAGAAGGGCATCAGCTCCTCCAAAGTGTGCGAGAAGGGGTAGTGGCCGATGTCGTGAAGCAGGGTGGCGGCGATAAAGACGCGCACGTCCTCGTCGGCCAGCTCGAGTGGGGGATCGGAGTCGAGCAAGCGGGCGAGAAATTGCTTGGCGAGGTGATAGACGCCCAGCGAGTGCTCGAAGCGCGAGTGGCGAGCGCCGGGGTAGACCAGGTGGACATAGCCCAACTGGGTGATATTGCGCAGGCGCTGGAAGTCTTCGGTGTCGACAAGGGCCAGGACGGGCGCGGGGACGTGGATATAGCCCCATACGGGATCGCGAATGGCCTTGCCTTCTTCGGCTAAGAGCGGATGGTTCATAGTGTCGGTGAATCTAGGGGAGGGGCGTTACCCTGTCAAGGCAGACATTCTCCGAACTCTTTATGGGCGAATCACTTACGGGGATTTTTATCTTCGTGCAGACCGTTGACATATACCAGACTAGCTCCTATTTTAAAAGACTTCGCTCTAATCTGACACTATATAAATAAGGAATCGGCATTTAGATGGAACGCACGTTGATGATTGTTAAGCCCGACGCCGTCGGCAAAAACGCCATCGGCCAGATTATCGCCCGCGTCGAGGGCGAGGGCTTTGTGGTGCGCCAGTTGCAGATGGTCCAGTTATCCGCCGAGCGGGCGGGTCAATTCTACCATGTCCACCACGATAAGCCCTTCTACGGCGAACTGGTCGAATTTATGACCTCGGGGCCGGCGGTGCCGATGGTGCTCGAGCGCGACAATGCCGTAGCGCACCTGCGCGACTTTATCGGCCCGACCAATAGCAACGAAGCCCCCGCCGGCACCATCCGCGGCGACTTCGGCACCGACGTGCAGTGCAACGCCGTCCACGCCTCCGACTCACTCGAAAACGCCGCGATCGAGATCGCCTTTTACTTCGGCGAGTAAAATGGCCGAAGCCTCCGCCAAAGCTCTGTTGGCGCTCGACGACCTCGCAGAGGGCCACAATGATGTGACCGTCGAGTTGAGTGCGGAGGAGTTGGAGTTGGAGGACGAGTTTTTCGTCTTTCGCTCGATGGTCACGGCCGCGGTGGCCGTGCGGCGCAGCATGGACAACTTCAACCTTGACGGCGTGGTCCGCTGCCAGATCAGCGGCGACTGCTATCGCTGCCTCAAGCCGGCGCAGCAGGACGTCGAGGCGCGGTTTCGACTGCTGGTGCAACGGCGCCAGGCCAGTCCTGAGGAATTGGAATCGGCCGAGGAAGACGGCTATATCGAGATCGTCGATCCGGGGATGCGCCAGCTCGACCTGCGCGAGTACATTCGCGAGGCGGTGATCCTCGATTTGCCGGTGCGGATCCCGACGCCCGACACCGAAGGGCGCTGCCCGCAGTGCGGCGAGGATCTGGCGGGCGAGGTTGCCAGCGGCGAGGAAAAGGCCGTGGATCCGCGCTGGGCTGCGCTCGGCAAGATAGAATTTTCGCAAACGGAAGAAAGCACCTGAAAGGAGCTCCAAAGTGGCTGCAGTACCTAAAAGAAGAATATCGCGCACTCGCCGCGACAAGCGGCGCACCCACTGGAAGATCAAGGCGGCGGCCAGGACCACCTGCGCCCATTGCGGGCAGCCCGCCCTCCCCCATCGCATCTGCGCCAGCTGCGGTTTCTACCGCGGCCGCGAATACGTCGAGCCCGAAGTTTAGTCCGGATTTCGGGATGGGGGATTGAGTGGCTGAAACGGAGAAGAAATTCCGGGCGGCGATCACCGCAACCGCGCGCTTTCTGCCCGACAAGGTCGTCACCAACGCCGATATCGAGAAGCTCGTCGATACCTCCGACGAGTGGATTCGTACGCGCACCGGCATTGTCGAGCGGCGCTTTCTCGAAGAGGACGAACCGACCTCCAAGATGGCGATCGCCGTCGGTGCAGATCTGCTGCGAAAGCGGGGCCTCAGCGGCGACGATATCGACCTGATCATCGTCGCCACCATCACGCCGGACATGGTTTTTCCGGCCACGGCCTGCCTGGTCCAGCACGGCATCGGCGCCAACCGGGCCTGGGCCTACGATTTGTCGGCGGCCTGCTCGGGCTTCGTCTACGCGATCACCGCCGGGGCGCAGTTTATCGAGACCGGTGCGCATCGCCGGGTGATGGTCATCGGTGCCGACAAGATGAGCATGCTGCTCGACTTCACCGACCGCACGACCTGCGTGCTGTTTGGCGACGGGGCCGGTGGGGTGATCCTCGAGCGCAGTGAGGACGGCGCGGCCGGGCTGCTCGACTTCGAGCTCTACGCCGATGGCTCCAGTGTCGACTGCCTCTACGTCAAGGCCGGCGGCAGCCGCGCGCCGGCTACGCACCAGACCGTCGATGCGCGCGAGCACTACGTGCGCCAGGAGGGTGCTACGGTCTTCAAATTTGCGGTCAGCAAGATGGCTGAGGTGTCGGTGAGCCTGATCGAGCGCAACGGCCTGACCGGCACCGACCTCAAGCTCTTCGTGCCGCACCAGGCCAACAAGCGCATTATCGACGCTGCGGCAGAACGCATGGATCTGCCGAAAGATAGAGTGGTGCTCAATATCGACCGCTGCGCCAATACCACCGCTGCCACCATTCCCATCGCGCTGTCCGAAGCCGACGACGATGGCCGCTTGCAAAGCGGCGATCTGCTGCTGATGACCGGGGTCGGGGGCGGTCTGACCTGGGGCAGCGCGCTATTTCGCTGGGGTCATTGAGATGGGCATGGCTTTTCTGTTTCCGGGCCAGGCCTCGCAGGCCGTGGGTATGGCCCGCGATCTCTACGAGCAGCACGCGTTGGCGCGCGAGCGTTTTGCGGCGGCCGATGCGGCGCTGGGTTTTGAGTTGAGCACCGCGTGTTTCGAGGGGCCGCAAGAGCGGCTGATGCAGACGGAGGTCACGCAGCCGGCGGTCTTCGTCCACAGTGTCATAGCCTGCGAGTTGCTGCAGGCGGCCGGGATTGGTCCCGAGGCCGTGGCTGGTCACAGTCTCGGCGAGTATTCGGCGCTGGTGGCGGCTGGGGCGTTGTCCTTCGAGGCGGCGCTGGCGCTGGTCGGGCCGCGTGGCAAGCTGATGCAGGCGGCCGGCGCTGAGCAGCCGGGGGCGATGGGTGCGGTGATCGGGCTGGAGGACGACGCGCAGATCGCGGCGCTGTGCGAGCAGGTCGATGGGGTGGTGGTCGCGGCGAATTTCAACTCGCCGGGCCAGGTGGTGGTTTCGGGCGAACAGACGGCGGTGGCGAATCTGGGCGCGTTGGCCGAGGAAGCCGGCGCCAAGCGCTTTGTCGAGTTGGCGGTCAGCGGGGCCTTCCACTCGCCGTTGATGGAGCCAACGGCAAAGGCAATGGAGGCGCTGATCGCCGCCGCGCCATTGCAGGCGCCGAAGGTACCGGTGCTGACCAATGTCTCGGCCGCGCCGGTGCGCGACCCCGAGGAGTTGCGGTCGCACCTGATTCAGCAGATCACCAGCCCGGTGCGCTGGACCGAGACGGTGCGGGCGTTGGCTGGGATGGGCGTAGAAGACGCGTACGAGGTCGGACCCGGGGCGGTGTTAAAGGGACTGGTGCGGCGTATAGAGCGCGGGATAACGGTAACTGCGGCGGGCACCGCAGAGGAAATCGCAGCGGCGAAGGGAGCGGAATAGTATGGGCTTGTTGGACGGTAAAGTCGCGCTGGTCACCGGCGGCTCGCGGGGTATCGGTCGTGCCATCGCGCTGCGGTTGGGCCAAGAAGGTGCCGATGTGGCGGTTTGCGCGCGCAATGTCGAGGCGGCGGGCGAGGTAGCGTCTGAGATCGAAGGCCTGGGCCGCAAATGCCTGGTGCGCGCCTGTGATGTGGCGGACGCCGAGCAGGCCGGTGCATTGATTGCGGCGACCATTGAGGAATTGGGCCAACTCGATATATTGGTCAACAATGCCGGCGTTACCCGCGACAATTTGCTGATGCGGATGAAGGAGGAGGACTGGGACGAGGTGCTGGCAATCAACCTCAAGGGCGCCTTCAACTGCGCCAGAGCCGCGGTGCGCCCGATGCTCAAGGCCCGCGGCGGTCGCATCGTCAATATCACTTCGGTCGTTGGCCTCCAGGGCAACGCTGGCCAGGTCAATTACGCTGCCTCCAAGGCCGGTTTGATCGGCCTGACCAAGAGCCTGGCACGCGAACTGGCCTCGCGCGGTATTACCGCCAACGCCGTGGCGCCGGGGCTGGTCCCGGAGACGGGCATGACCGGCGAACTTGCCGCGGAAGTGCAGCAGCAGATGCTGTCCGCCGTGCCGCTGGGTCGGGCGGGGACGCCGGAGGACGTCGCGCACGCGGTGGCCTTTCTGGCCTCCGAGCAGGCGGCCTATATCACCGGCCAGGTCCTCGCCGTCGACGGCGGAATGGTGATGTAGATAGCGGTTGAAAAAGAGATTGCAGTACGACTATATTTGGCGCTGTAAGGAAAGGCAGTATTCACACCACTATCCCAAGGGGTTTCGAAATGTCTGACATCAATGAACGCGTGAAGGACCTGGTCGTCGAGCAGTTGGGCGTTAGTGCCGATCAGGTGACCCCCCAGGCCTCCTTTATCGATGATCTGGGCGCCGATTCGCTCGATACTGTCGAATTGGTGATGGCCTTTGAGGAGGAATTCGGGATCGATATCCCGGACGAGGACGCCGAGAAGATGGTTTCCGTCTCCGACGCGATCAAATACCTGGAAGAAAACAGCAAGGCCTAGGCGGCGGACCGTGTCCAGACGCAGAGTGGTAGTGACGGGTCTGGGGGCGCTGGCCCCCAATGGCAACGACCTGGATTCGTTCTGGGACGCCCTAGTCAACGGGCGCTCGGGGATCGGGCCGATCACTAAGTTCGACGCCTCCGAGCACCGGGCGCAGATTGCCGGAGAAATCAAGGGCTTTGACGCCGAGGCGGTACTCGACCGCAAGGACGTCAGGCGTAACGACCCTTTCACTCACTACGCAATCTACGTCGCCAATCAGGCGACCGAGCACGGCGGCCTGGATATGGAGGCCGTTGATGCCGAGCGCGTGGGCGTGATCTGGGGGTCGGGCATCGGCGGGATCCAAACCCACGAGGAGCAGCACACTATCCTGATGGACAAAGGTCCCAAACGGGTCAGCCCCTTCTACGTGCCGATGATGATCTCGGACATGGCCGCGGGCATGATCTCTATGGTGCTGGGTGCCAAGGGGCCCAACTACGCCACGGTGTCGGCTTGCTCGTCGGCGGCTCATGCCCTGGGCGAGGCCGCGCGCAAGATCCAGTACGCCGAAGCCGATGTGATGGTCGCCGGCGGGTCCGAGGCTGCTTGCACCCCGATCTCGGTCGCCGGTTTCGCCTCAGCCAAGGCGCTGTCGACGCGTAACGACGAGCCCGAACGGGCCAGTCGGCCCTTTGACGCCGAGCGCGACGGCTTCGTGCTCGGCGAGGGCGCCGGGGCGGTTATTCTCGAAGAGTTGGAGCACGCCAGGGCGCGCGGGGCCGTAATCTACGGCGAGTTCAAGGGCCTGGGTTTTACCGCCGACGCCTACCACCAGACGGCGATGGCGCCGGAGGCTGAGGGCGGCACCCGGGCGATGCGCATCGCGCTCCAGGACGCCGGGCTAGACCCCGCCGATGTTGGCTATGTCAACGCCCACGGCACCTCGACGCCGATGGGAGACAGTCAGGAGACGACGGCGATCAAGACGGTCTTCGCCGGTCACACCGACCGCCTGGCGGTGAGTTCGACCAAGTCGATGACCGGCCACCTGCTCGGCGCGGCCGGAGCGATAGAAAGCATCGCCTGCATCATGGCCCTCAAACACGGTGTGCTGCCGCCGACGATCAACTACGAGAATCCAGATCCCGAATGCGATCTCGACTGCGTGCCGAACGAGGCGAGACAGGCCGGGGTCGAGAATGTCCTCAACAACTCCTTCGGCTTCGGCGGCCACAACGTCGCGCTGGTCTTCGGCCGTTGCGCTGACTGAACGGGCTTTATGGGCTGGATCTCGAGCCTCTGGAAGCGCCTCAAGCCCTCGGGTGAACTCAATGAACTCTCGCCTGAGTCTCTGCGCTCGCTCGAAGACCTGGTCAGCTACCGCTTCCAGAACACTGATTTGCTGGTCAAGGCCCTCAAGCACCGCAGCTATGTCTACGCGCGCCAGGGCAGCGGCATCGAGTCGAACGAGCGGCTCGAATTTCTCGGCGACGCAGTACTCGACCTGCTGGTGGCCGAATTTCTCTTTCTCCGCTTCGAGGATAAGCGCGAGGGCGACCTGACCCAGATGAAGTCGCTGTTGGTCAGCCGCACGGTGCTCGCGCGGCAGGCGCACCGGCTCGGCCTCGATGCCTTCGTGCTGCTCAGCGCCGAGGAGCGCGATGCCGGTGGGGGCAAGCAGCCCTCGATTCTCTGCGATGCTTTCGAGTCGCTGATTGGCGCGATGTACCTCGACGGCGGCCTTGGGGCCTGCCGGACCTTCGTCCAGGCCGCGGTGCTCGACGACTTCCACGAGTTGATCAAAGAGGATGACTATATCAACTTCAAGAGCAAACTGCTCGAACACACCCAGGGCCTGGGCAACGGCCACCCGCGCTATCTGGTCAACTCGGAAGAGGGCCCTGACCACGACAAGGTCTTCAGCGTCGAGGTCTGCGTCACCGGTGAGCGCATTGGCCGCGGCCAGGGCCGCAGCAAGAAAGAAGCGCAGCAGATGGCGGCCAAAGATGCGCTGCAGCGCCTGGATGCGCTGTAATGGACGCCTGGCGAGTCCTCGACACCGGCGCGAGTACCGGCGCCTGGAATATGGCCGTGGACCGTGCACTGCGCGGACCGGTTTTGCGCTTTTACGGCTGGGATCCGCCGGCGGTATCCTGTGGTTATGGCCAGGTCGTCGAGCGCGAAGTAGATATGGCGGCCTGCCGCGCGCTGGGCGTCGATGTGGTGCGGCGGCCCACCGGCGGCCGCGCGGTATTGCACTGGCGGGAATTGACCTACAGCGTCGTCTGCGCGCCCGCGGATCTCGGCGCTGGCGAGGGAATAGAAGACGCGCATCGATTGATTGCGGAATGCCTGGCGGCGGGGTTGCGCGATTGCGGGATCGCCGTCGATATCGTGCGCAACCAGCGCCGGGTGGAGCGCTCGCGGGGCGCGGGGGCGACATCGCCCTGTTTCAGCAGTGCCGCGCGCTGGGAACTCTCTTGCGGTGGGCGCAAGCTGGTCGGCAGCGCCCAGCGGCGCTATCGCCACGGGCTATTGCAGCATGGGTCTATTTTGCTTGGACCGGCGCACCAGCGCCTGCCCGATTTGATGCGCATCGACGAGCCGCGGCGGCGGGCCTGGACTGCGGCGCTTGCGGCTGGCAGCACCGATGTGGCGCGTTGCGCGCCGGGGCTGGTGGACCGCGATGCATTGGTCGAATGCTTGGTCGGCGGTTTCGCGCGACGATTGGGGGCGCGGATGGAGCGGGGTGAATTGACCGCGGCGGAGGAATTGCAGGCCGCTGAGCAGACAGCGGCGTTGGAGGAGGTGGGGGTATGATGGCACGGGATCCCCTGCTCGAGGTACGCGATTTGCGCACGTATTTCTACACCGAAGAGGGCGTCGGTCGCGCCGTCGATGGGGTGTCGTTTGCCGTTGGTAAGGGCGAGACGCTGGGCATCGTCGGCGAGAGCGGGTGCGGCAAGAGCGTCGGCGCGCTATCGGTGATGCGGTTGGTCGCCGATCCGCCCGGACGGATCGAATCGGGGCAGATTTTGCTCAAGGGGCGCGATTTGCTGACCCTCGACGAGGAGGAGATGTGCCGGGTGCGCGGCGACGATATCGCGATGATCTTCCAGGAGCCGATGACCAGTCTCAATCCAGTGCTGACCTGTGGTTTCCAGATCGCCGAGTCGGTGGTTCTGCACCAGCAGGTCTCGCAGCAAGAGGCTCGCGATCGCGCCGTCGAGATGCTCAAGCTGGTGGGTATCCCCGCGCCGGAGCAGCGCATTGACGAGTACCCGCACCAGTTGTCGGGCGGGATGCGCCAGCGGGTGATGATCGCCATGGCGCTGTCGTGCAACCCGGATGTGCTGATTGCCGACGAGCCGACCACCGCGCTCGACGTAACGATCCAGGCGCAGATCCTCGAGCTTTTGGAGGCGCTGCAGGAAGAATTGCACATGGCGATCCTGATGATCACCCACGACCTGGGGGTGATCGCCGAAGTCGCCGACCAGGTGACGGTGATGTACGCGGGCAAAATCGTCGAATACGCTGCTACCGCGGTGCTTTTTGCGCAGCCGTTGCACCCCTACACCCAGGGCCTGTTGCGCTCGATCCCGCGCCTGGACGAGGGCCGCGAGCGGCTCGATATCATTCCGGGCATGGTGCCCGATGCCCGCGCCTTCCCGCCGGGGTGCCGCTTTGCACCGCGCTGTCCGCTGGCCGACGACCGCTGCCGGAGCGAGGAGCCGCAATTGGCGGATATGGGCGATGGCCACTGGACTAGTTGCTGGCACGCCGGGGAACTATGAGCGAGACCGCGCCGCTGGTCGAGGTCCGGGGTCTCAAAAAATACTTTCCCGTGCGCAGCGGGATCTGGGGCCGGGTCCAGGCCCACGTCAAAGCCGTCGATGGGGTCGATCTGGCGATCTACCAGGGCGAGACGCTCGGCGTGGTCGGCGAGAGTGGCTGCGGCAAGACCACTTTGGGCCGGTTGATGCTGCGACTGGTCGAGGCGACGGCGGGCGAGGTGCTCTTCGAAGGCGCTGATTTGCTCAAGTTGGGCAAGGAGGAGATGCGGGCGCGGCGGCGCAGTATGCAGATCATCTTTCAGGACCCCTATTCGTCTTTGAATCCGCGAATGACGGTGAGCGGGATCATCGGCGAGGCCCTGAAGGTACATCGCCTCGCCGAGCGCGAGGAATTGCAGGCCAGAGTGGGGGAATTGCTGGAGATGGTGGGGCTGCCGCCCGGTTATGCACGGCGCTACCCGCACGAGTTTTCCGGCGGTCAGCGCCAGCGCATCGGCATAGCGCGCGCATTGGCGGTCAGTCCGCGCTTTATCGTCGCCGACGAACCGGTGTCGGCGCTGGATGTGTCGATCCAGGCCCAGATCATTAATTTGTTGCAGGACTTGCAACGCAATCTGGGATTGACGTACATGTTCGTTGCCCACGATTTGAGCGTGGTGCGGCATATTTCGGACCGGGTGGCGGTGATGTACCTGGGGCGCGTGGTCGAGATCGCGCGGCGCGATGAGCTCTACGAGCGACCGGCGCATCCCTATACCCAGGCACTGCTGTCGGCGGTGCCTGTGCCCGATCCGCAAGTCAGGCGCAGCCGCACTGTCCTCGTAGGGGATGTGCCCAATCCGGCGGCGGTGCCCGCCGGCTGTCCGTTTCACCCGCGCTGTCCAGAGCGCGAACAGATATGCACCCGCGTGGTGCCGCGCCTGGTCGATCTGGGCGGCGGCCACTGCACGGCCTGCCTGCTGCGCTATCCCGCCGAAATGCGGGAGCAGCTGGCGGCCGACACGGCAAATAGCAGCGATTAGATAGCAGGAGATATAAAAGCTTATGATGACGGTATTGCGCGAAAAGACGGGGTTGGTGCTGTGGGTGGTGATTTTTGCCTTCGTCGGCCTGATCGTGGTCGAGTGGGGCGCCGACTATTCGGGCGGAGGTCAGGTCGATGTCGGCGACGACGTCGGCGTGATCAACGGCCAGCGGATCGGACTCAGAGAATTCCAGAGTGCGCTGCGCAACATGGCGCGCCAGGTGCCACAGGAGCAGCGCGCCGAGCAGGGCCAGCTGGTGCGCGAGGTATGGGACGGCTATATCCGCGACATCCTGCTGATGCAGGAGATCAAGAGGCTGGGTATTGAGGTCACCGACAAGGAATTGGCGCACTATACGCGGACCAGTCCGCCGCCAGCGGTGCAACAGATCGAAGCCTTCCAGACCGAGGGCCAGTTCGACATGGCCAAGTACAGCGCGTTTATCGGCGACCTGACCAATCTCCAGGATCCCAACAACCAGGCCTTTGTCCTGCAGATCGAGGGCATCCTCAGACAGCAATTGCTCAGCTACAAGTTGCAGCGGATCCTGTCCGGTATGGTACAGGTGAGCCCGAGCGAGACGCGGCAGCACTTCGAGGAGGCCAACGAGAAGGTGGCGATCGAATACGTGTTTGCTCCGGGTGGCACTGCGGCCGACGACGCGGTCGAGGTCACCGACGCCGACGTGGCCGCCTACTACCAGCAGCACCTCGCCGAGTACGAGCATCCCGCCCAGGTTAGCCTCGAGTACGTGTTCTTTCCCAAGACCGCCAGCGCTGGGGATTCGCTCGAAATTGCCGAGGAAATAGGCCGCCTGCGCCAGGAGATCCTGGCTGGTGCCGACTTCGCCGAACTGGCCGAGGTGGTCTCCGACGACGAGGGCTCGGCGATCAACGGCGGCGATTTGGGGACCTTCGGCCGCGAGCGGATGGTCGCGCCCTTTGCCGATGCGGCTTTCGCGCTGGAGCCGGGCGAGGTGTCCGAACCGGTGCAGACGCGCTTCGGCTGGCACCTGATCAAGGTTGAGGAGCGGCTCGAGGAGGATGGCGAAGAAAAGGTGCGCGCCCGCCACATCCTGCTCAAGTACCAGGCCTCGCGCAAGACCGAGGATCAGTTGCGCGATTCGGCCGAAGCGTTCCAGCAGCAGGCCGAGACCGGCGGCTTCGCCGCGGCGTTGCAGGCTGCGGGATTGGAGGCCGCGGCAACGGGCTTTTTGCAAAAGGATCAGGGTGTCCCCGGCCTGGGCACCAGCACCTCCTGGCTGGTCAACTGGTTTTTCGAGCAGGAGCCGGGCGCGGTCAGCCAGGTCGTCGAGAACGACCGCGGGCTGGGGATCGTGCAACTGGTGGCCAAGCGCGCCGAGGGTACCGCGCCGCTGGCCGAACTCAAGGGGCGGATCGAGCGCCAGGTGCGCAGTCGTAAAAAGGTCGATCTGGCTGCATTGCGGCTCGAGGCGGTGCGCCGCGAGGTCTCGGGCGGGGCGAGCCTGGCCGCGGCGGCCGAGAGCGCGGGGTTGGAATTGCGCGCGCCGGAGGCCTTTGCGCGCAATGGAGCGGTGCCGGGCATTGGGCGCAGCAACGAGGTCATCGGCGCGGCCTTCCGCCTCGACAAGGGCCAGCTCAGCGAAGTGATCAAGGTCGCCGAGGGCGGCTACCAGGGCGCCTATTTGCTGCGGCAACTGGACAAGACGCCGGCGGACGAGGCGCTGTTTGCTGAGCAGCGCGGGGAGATCGCCGCCCAGCTTCAGGCCCAGCGCCAGCAGGAGGCGGTGCAAAACTGGTTCGCGCACATGTATGAGACGGCCGAGATCGAAGACAATCGCCACCGCTTTTTCACGTTTTAAGGAGAGCTAGCTATGCCAGCAGCACCGGGACAGACGCAGATCGGCTTTATCGGTTTGGGCATCATGGGCGCGCCCATGGCCAAGCACTTGCTCAAGGCCGGCTACCAGCTCAAAGTCTACAACCGCAGCGACCGCCCGCGGGTGCAGGAGGTCGTCGATGCCGGCGGCGAGCGCGTTGGCTCGCCCAAGGAAGCTGCAGAGGGCGCCGATGTGGTTGTCAGCATCGTCACCGATACCCCCGATATGGAAGCTGTACTTATGGGTGAGGACGGCGCGATCCACGGCGTCAAGGAAGGCGCGACCGTTATCGACATGAGTACGGTGTCGCCCAAGGTCACCCAGGATGTCGCCGCCGCGCTCAAGGAGAAGGGCGTCAACATGCTCGATGCGCCGGTCTCTGGCGGCGATGTCGGCGCGATCAACGGCACGCTGTCGATCATGGTCGGCGGCGACCAGGCGGTCTTTGACGAATGCCTGCCGGTCTTCGAGGCGATGGGCCAGAATATCAACCTGATCGGCTCAAATGGTGCCGGCCAGACCACCAAACTCTGCAACCAGATCGCGGTGGCGGTCAACAATATGGCCATGGCCGAAGCACTGATGCTGGCGGCGGCCTCGGATCTCGATGTGCAGAAGGTCATCGACGCCATCAGCGGCGGGGCCGCTGGCTCGTGGCAGTTGAGCAATCTCGGCTCGCGCATCGCCGCTGGTGACTTTGAGCCGGGTTTTATGGTCTATTTGCAGCAGAAGGACCTGCGGTTGGTGTTGGGCGCGGCCAACGATGTCAAGCTGGCGTTGCCGGCGGTGAGCATGGCGCACCAGTTTTTCAATATCGTCGAGCGCGCCGGTTGCAGCGAAGAGGGCACTCAGGCGCTGATCAAGGCCTACGAGGCCCAGGCCGGTAAAGAGGCGCGGGTCTAGGGTGGAGACCGCAGTGAGCAACGAGGGCCGTGCGGTTTCCGCGCGGCCTTTGTTTTTGCTATTATTGACGCGATGATGCTCGAATTGCGGAAAATCGGCGTGTTGCCGCGGGACGAGGACCTCGACTATCCCGTCGATGAGGTGCGCGGGCTATTCGATGCGCACGGCCTGGATGTGTCGTTCCTCGAGGCCGACGCCGCGCCCGCCGATCTCGATTTGGTCGTGGCCCTGGGCGGCGACGGCACGGTGTTGCGGGCCTTTGATCGCTTCCCGGGTTGCCCGGTGCTGGCGATCAACTTCGGCACGGTCGGTTTTTTGACGGCTGGCGACCGCAAGGATCTGGCGCAGATCGTGCAATTGCTGGTCGATGGCCACTACGTGGTCAGCGAGCGCCTGGTGCTTTTGTGCCGCTATCCCGGCGGCGAGGACCTGGTCTACAACGAGGTGACGCTGCGCGCTCGCCACAAGCTGCTGTTTACCGATGTCTTCGTCGATGACGCCAAGATCCGCACCATCCGCGGCGATGGCGTGGTAGTGGGAACGCCCACCGGCAGTACCGGCCTGTTGATGTCGATGGGTGCGCCGCTGGTAATGCCCGAGGTGCGCTGCATCATGCTCGACGGCATCAACGAATACAACTTCACTTCCAGGACCCTGATCCTGCCGATGGAGAAGCGGGTGCGACTGCGGGTGAGTCCGGACACACGCGACGAGCACGTGGCGCTGGTGGCCGATGGGCGCGAGATCCGGATGATGGATCCCGGCGACGAAGTGCACATCGTCCGCGCCGAGCACAGCGCGCGGCTGATCTATCTCGATGATAATTACTTCTTCCACAATTTGTCCGAAAAGCTTTCCTGGTGATAGGGATCTGATGAATATTACGGTTATCGGGGCGGACCGCCCGCTCGGCGCGGCGCTGGCTGCGGGGCTGGGTCCTGAATTCGAGGTGACGGCCATTGGCCAGACGGCGGCCGAAGGATGCCGGGCTGTCGATATACTGGAGCGCGATGCGCTTGATGCGGCGCTGGCCGGCGCGGGGGCTGTCGTTTTTGCCGCGGCCTTCGATGCAGAAGCCGACAGCGAGCAGGAGTTGCTCGATATGGCGGCGCGCGGCGCGTATGTCGCTCTGACCGCCGCGGTGGCGGCCGGCAGCGGACGGGTGGTGCTGATCAGTCGCCTCGACTTGCTGCGCGATTACCCGGAGCGATACGCGATCGACCCGCAGTGGAATCCCATACCGCGCGCCAACGCCCACGAGCTGGTGCCGTTGCTGGCGGAGCTCACTGGCCGCGAGATTGCGCGCAAGGGCGAGATTGAGGTCTGCTGCCTGCGGCTGGGGGCGATCGGTAGCGAGACCGCGCTGGACGACGCGTTGGCGGCATTGCGCACAGCACTCACCGAGGCGCGCACCGGGCACCACTGGTGGGTCAAGCACGTGGCGTCGCGCGGGCGTTTTGCGAAGGAGGCATAGATGGCAACGGTAAAGGAGGGCAAGGTGGTGTTGTTCGGGGCCGGAGGACCGGTCGGGGCGGCCGCGATCGAGTCGCTGAAAGACCACTATACCTTGCGGGTGACCGACCTCCGGCCGATGGAGGAGGTAGCGGCTGCGCCGCCGCAGAACGAACGCGCGCCGATTCCCGCCGTGCTGGGCGCGCCGCACGAGAACAGGGTGGTGGACATCACCGACTACGAGCAGGTGCGCGCCGCCTGCGAGGGCATGGACGCGGCGATCAACGTCTCGGTAGTCCGGCCGCACCCGGTGCTGGCCTTTCACGTCAATACGGTCGGTGCCTACAATGTCGCCAAAGCCTGTGTCGAGTGCGGGATCAAGCGGCTGATCCACACCGGGCCCTTCCACACCTCGCTGGGGTTCAACGCTGACTACTGGAACGATTTTCAGGTCGACGACAATATTCCATTGCACCCCGGCGATGACCTCTACGCGCTAACCAAGTACCTGGGCGGGCACATCACCCGGGTCTTCGCCGAGCGCGAGGGGCTGGAGGTGCTGACGTTTGTCTATACGAGTTTTCGCCCGTCGGCGGTCTTGCCCGAGGAACGGGGCCGGGGCCTGCATCCGTTCACGACCTCGTGGGAGGACACCGGCGAGGCCATGCGCTACGGGCTTCAGGCGCCGGAGATGCCGTCGCCCTATGAGAATTTCTTCATCTGCGCGCGGCTGCCGCACGACAAATACCGTCCCGACAAGGCCAAGCAGCTTTTAGGCTGGGAGGCCAAGGACACCTTCGCGGCGCTGTATACGCGGCCGTGACCAGCTGGATGTGCGAGAGGGCCATTCCTCGCGCAGCGCGGCTACGTCGGCGGCGTAGGAGACGAGCTTGTGCAGATCTGCCGGGCTGCCCGGCAGGGCCGTCTGGCCCATACGCCTTGTGGAAGGCCAGTCGGCAACCGTCGGCGTCGAGTTCGCACCGTTCTCCTGCCGAATGGGTGTCCTCGATCGCTTCGAGCTCGAAGACCACGCGATAGAAATCGGCGCACTTTTCGACGGCTGACAAGAAGACGATGACGCGCTTCATCGCGGCTAACCTATCAATCCTCCAGCGGAAATGGCGCTACCACGCCCTCGTCGAGCGGAAAAATCGGCCGCGGACATTGTGCGTAGGGCAATGTCTTGAGGTTGGCGCTGGTCGAGCCGGGCACGTCGACGGCGACGATGCGGGCGGCGAGGTCCCCGTAGTGAATACGGAAGCCGTTGGGCGACTTGCAGACGACGAGGTCGCATTCGGTCGGTTCGAGGCCGTGGGCCCGGAATAACCGCAGCCCGGTCGAGAACACGCTGCGCTCGGTGGCGAGGATGGCGAGGCTGCCGTGGATCAGCACGGCGCTGCGGCCGCCCTCGGCGGGCAGGCCACCCTCGTAGGTGAACTGGCCATCGGAGAGGGTCTGCACGTAGACTTCCAATTCGAGCGGCGTAAAGCGCCCCTTGTCGAGGCTGCCGCCTAAAGGCAAGGTCAGCGTGGCGCCGACGCCGGCGGCGTGGGCCGCCGCGACGGCGGGGGCATCGACCAGCGGCACCAGCGCCTTCTTGGCATAATTGTAATCGAGCAGGCCGTGCAGGATGGCATTGCTGTCGCCGGAGGCGCCCGAGGCGGTGGCGTCGGCGGCGTCGGAGAACACGGTCAGGCCGGCGGTCTCCTCGGCGAGGCGCACGGCTGCTTCTAAGGGCGTGAGATCGGCGACGAAGAGCGCGCGGTGGGTCCACATAAAGCGGGCCAGGCGCAGCGCTTCGCGCTCGGCGCGCTCGGGATCGCCGTCGGTGGTGACGAAGATATTGGAGCGCAGGTCGGGGGTGTCGGTGAAGGGATTGCCGATATTGACGCCGGCGGCCAAACCGCCTTCCGACGCCTCGATCTTCTGGCAGATTTCCATTGCCTCGCCGAATTTGCCGGTGGCGGTAATGAGCTGGTCGCCGCGGGCTAAGAGGGGGATTTGCACCCGGGCCGAAGTGGGTTTGGCGCCATCTTCCATAATGTCCAGTAGCACCCTGGCCGAGCGGCGTCCGGTCGAGCGCATATCAACGTGGGGGTAGGTGTGGAGCAGTACCATGGCGTCGGCCGCGTCGACCATGCGATCGGAGAACACGCCGTGAAGGTCGAAGTTGACGACCATCGGCGCGTCGCCGATGTGGGCGCGGATACCGGCCAATACCCGGCCCTCCGGATCGCCTTCTGCTTCCCCGGCCATGGCGCCGTGCATGCAGATGCAGGCGCCGTCGATATTTTCGGTCTTGCCGACCTCGGCGAGCAGTTCGTCGATGAGGCGGTCGAGGTCGGCCTGGACGACGAGGCCGTTGCAGACCCGCGCCCAGGCGGCGTACGTGGGGACCATTTCGATCGCGCCGTGCTCGCTAAAAACTTCGATGACCCCATCGGTGCTGGTATTGGTGCCGCGCAGGTCGTCTATGAGCGCTGTGCCGCGGCGGATTTCGAAGTCGTCATAGCAGGTGGGCTGCGGATTGAAGCTACCGACCTCCTGTTTGAATACGGCCATCAAGACGCGTTTCATGGGCTTGCCTCGCTGTGGTTTGTCGCGCGTAGAGCTATTGCGTAATTTACGCGATCGACGACGGAGGGAACAAGCCCACTATGACTGCAACGCCCCCATACCGGGTCGCGCTGATCGGCTGCGGCCGCGCCGGTCTGCCCCGCGCCCGCGCCTTCGACATGCACCCGCAGTGCCGGGTAGTGGCGCTGGCCGACACCGACGCGGAGAATCTCGAGTTTGCCCGTGCGGCATTCGGCGCGCCAGGCTACGACAGTTACGACGAACTCTTCGCCAACGAACAGATCGATATAGCGGCGGCGGTGCTGCCGGTGGCGCCCAATGCCGGCGCGGTGGCAGCCGCGGCCGAAGCGGGGTGCAGAGCCGTATTCTGCGAAAAACCGCTGACGGCGCGGCTTGCGGATGCGGACTGGATGGTCGAGGCCTGCGGTTCGCGCGGGGTGCCGCTGGTTTGCGGGGTGGTCATATCGAGCCACGCCGACTACCAGAAGGCCTATGCGCTGGCGGCGGCGGGCGAGATCGGCGCGGTGCGGCGGATCAATCTCTACGAGGGCAACGGGCAGGGCGGATGCCACGGTCTGAACCTGGCCCGGCGCTTCGCCGGGCGGGGGCAGGTCGATTGCGTGATTGGGCGGGTGCAGGGCGATCCGCACAGCGATTACGAGCAAGCCCACGCGGAGGGGGCGGCGGAGGTCGGGGCGGTGGGCGGCTATATCCGCTTCGCCAATGGGGTCGAGTGCTTCAGCAGTTGGGAAGATGTCGGCTGGCGGGGGATTGAGATAATTGGTACGGAGGGGATGATCTGCAACAGCAATAATACGGGGCTGGGTTTGCGGTTGTTCAAAAGCGGTGCCAGAAGCGCGGGTTTGCGCGAGGTCGAGGGGGTGTTCAGCGAGTATGTCGAGGAGGACAGGGGCTACGACGAGGAGGGCTGGCGCGACCCGGGGTCGACGATGAAGGGCATTGTGCAGGAGCTGGTCGATTATTTACAAGGAGGGCAACCACCCGGCGCGACGAGCGGCGACGATATGCGCCACGCGCTGGAGATCGCCATCGCCCTGCGCGAGTCGCAGCGGCGGGGGCATGCCGCGGTGGAACTGCCGCTTGCAGACCGCAGCTTGGCCATGTATCCGGTCCGGGCGCGCTGGGAGTACAAAAAAGAAGTCTACGGGCGCGAGTGGTATATGGAGCAAATGACAATGGCTAAAAAGCCCTGAGGGGAAAGCATGGCTGCGAGCGAGAACGGGGCCGGGATCACCGCTAGCACTTTGGCCCCACCGCCGTCGTGGGCTCTGTTGCAGCGCCAGTTGATGGCCTTGATGGAAGACGCCGCGCTCTATGCCGCGGCCAGATACAATCGCCCCGACGGCACTCCGCTCAATGTTCAGGATGCCGATGATGCATACGAGGCGCATTCGTACCGGGGATTGTTTTACGCGCTGGGCGGCGGCGAGGCGATGCGCGCCCAGGCGGTTGATCAGTGGCAGGCAATTACCCGGCTCTACGACGAGGCGACGGGTGGGTCGGACCACCCCAAATTCAAATTCGAACTGCGCGACGAGTACTATACCGACGACGACTGGTTCCACATGGGCGAGGGCAATCAGACCTTTTACAGTCTGGGGCTGGCCACGCCTGGCGACCCGGCCTATGCGGCGCGCGCCCGGCGCTTCGCCGACCTCTATGTCGATGAGCAGGCCGGAAATTACGACCCGCAACACCGGATTATCCGCTCGCCCTTCCACGGCAGTGGGGGACCGCGCTTCCACGGCGAGCTGGAATTCGTCAAAAGGGCGCTCGATCCAGTCTACTATCCGGGGGGCGTCGCGCGCGGGCATGCGCAGCGCGCGAATCTGCATCCGCTGGTAGTCGATCTGGAAGACGACTGGCACGCAGATCCGCAGCGCCGCGACGAGATCTGCCGGCTTTTCGACAAGGTAGTTCTCTGCGGCGATATTCCCGACAATCTGGCCTGCACCGGGCTGGTGACAAACGCCTATCTGCACACCGGCGAGGAGCAGTACCGGCAGTGGGTACTCGACTACTCGCAGTCGTGGCTGGAGCGAATCCGCGATAACGACGGCATCATCCCCGATAATATCGGACCGGGCGGAAAAATAGGCGAGCGGCGCGGGGGGCAGTGGTGGGGCGGCTGGTACGGTTGGAATAGCCGCAACTCGGCGCGCAATGCCTTGCTGGCGGCGACGGTCGCAGCGGAGTGCTGCCTGTTGCTGACTGGCGACTTCGGTTATCTGGAATTGATCCGCTCGCAGATCGAAATGCTCATGGACCGGGCGACGGTGCGCGAGGATGGGCAATTGCTGGTGCCGACGCGGATGATGCCCGACGGCTGGACGGATTTTCAACCGTTGCATCTACAGTGGTTGGGACGGCTCTACCACGCGTCGATGCACGAGCGCGATCGCGCGCTGATCGAGCGGCTGAAGGAGGGCGAGCGCGAAAGCGACTGGAACGCGGTGGAGAGCGCCGCCGATCGCAGCAGCGGCAATCTGGAAGCGCGCTACAATTACTATGCTGGCGACAATCCCGACTGGCCGTACGCGAGGCTGGCGGCGGAGTATCGCTTCGCGTCGGCGATGTACGAGCACATGCGGCTGGATCGGCGCGACGAGGCGGCGATCGTCGCGGAGAGCCGCTGGCCGCCCAATCCGGTGCTGGTTAAGGGGCTGGTGCAGGTCGCGATGGGCGCGCCGCCGCCGGTGTACAATGGCGGATTGCTGCGGGCGACGGTGCGCTATTTCGACGCCGATGAAAAACGGCCGGGATTGCCAGCGGATGTGGCGGCTTTGGTCGACGAGGTGGCGGCGGACCGCGTTGGCGTTGAGTTGGTCAATCTCAGCGCTTCGCAGGTGCGGAGGGTGGTAGTGCAGGCCGGGGCGTTTGGTGAGCATCAATTTGCGGATGTGGCATATGGCGAGGAGAGCCGGGAGGGATTGGCGCGGCACGCGGGGTTGTGGCTGCGCGAGGAAAGGCCGTGGGAGCAAAAACGGGTGGCGGTGGACGCGCGGCACTTCAGCGTCGAGTTGCCGCCGGCGACGAGCATACGGCTGGGCTGCCATTTGCGCCGTTTCGCGCATGCGCCATCCTGCGCATTGCCCTGGGGCGGTTGAATATGTCGGGCGAATGGCAACTAGCGCTTGCGCAACAGACCGATCTCTCCATTGTCAGCGGCAGCAAAATAGCGCTGGCCGATGCCGTGCGCCGCGGTGCCGATTTGCGGCTTTATATGACTACCGACCGCTACGAGGAGACGATCTACTTCCAGCAGACCTGCGCCGGAGAAGGGGCTAATTGTGCCGGGTTGATGAGCCACCACCACGGCTACGTCCACCACGGCAACCGGGTTGAGCAGCCCAATCTCAGCATCTTCCGCTACGACACCTCCGGGGCCTTCGAACAGATTAAGTGGCTGTGGGGCGATATCGCGCTCGACGAGGGCCAGGCCTATCCCTACGGGATTTACAAGTGGTTCGTCTGCGACCGCTGGCGAGTGGTCTACGAGCACGACGCCGCAGGCAAAGCTATTGCCGGCGATCTCGACGAACTCAAGATGCTGGTGCGCGAGGGGCGAACGATACAAGTGGGCGTGCGGCAGTTGTTTGGGCTGGTAGAAGATGATCTGAGCGGTCCCGAGCACATTTCTTTTGCGGCCACCATGCAGCCGATGATCAGCGACGGGCAGGTGCAGTCCAATTGCGACCTGGTGGTGATCGGCGCGCCGAAATGGCCGATCGTCTGGCGCGACGGGGTGCACATTGCTGCGGTGAAGCCATCGACTTCCGGGGAACTTTTGTGCTTTGCCGCCGAGCCGGGGAAGATGCCCTTTACGCGATTGGAAAGGCGCCGGGCGATGCAGTGGCTGGTGGCGGAAATCGGGTGAGCAGTGCGGTGTCTTGACATGCCTGGCGAGGACTTTTAGTTTCCCGCCTCGCTTATACATTTGTCCATCTTTGCGATCTAGTGGCGACCCCATGTGTGGCATTATCGGCCTCTATCTGAAAAAACCCGAACTGGCGGATGAAATCGGTGCCCTCTTCGCCGAAATGCTCATCTGCATGACCGGGCGCGGCCCCGACAGCGCGGGTTTTGCCCTCTATGGTAACGAGCCGCCGCAGGGCTATCTCAAAGTGACCCTGCGCCACGACGGGGACGGCTGCGACTGGGATGGGCTGGCGGCGCAGTTGGGCGCGCGCTTCGGTTGCGAACCCCGTCTCGAGATCAACGCCAATTACGCGGTGATCGCGGTGCGCGCCGACGCCGATGAGCTGGCCGCGGCCCTGTCGGGCCTGGATTCCGAACTGATGGTTATGAGCATTGGCCGCAGCATCGAGATCCTCAAGGAAATCGGCTCGCCCGAGTCGATCGTCGATCGCTTTGCAATCCGCGGCATGCGCGGCAGCCACATCATCGGCCACACGCGAATGGCGACGGAGAGCGCGGTGACCACCGACGGCTCACACCCCTTTTCCACCGGCATGGATCTGTGCCTGGTCCATAATGGTTCGCTGAGTAACCACAATAGGTTGCGCAACAAGCTCGAGCGCCAGGGGATCGAAATCCGCACCGAAAACGACTCCGAGGTAGCGGCCGGCTATTTGATGTGGCGGATGCAGGAAGGCGATACGCTGGAACGGGCCCTGGAGTCGGCGCTTAGCGACCTCGATGGCTTCTACACCTTTGCCATTGGCACCGCCGATGGCTTTGCAGTACTGCGCGATCCCATCGCCTGCAAGCCGGCGGTGCTGGCTGAAACTGATGCCTATGTGGCGATGGCCAGCGAATTTCAGGCGCTGGCGGGATTGCCGGGTATCGACGACGCCGAGGTCTGGGAGCCGAAGCCGGCGCGCGTTTACACCTGGGGAGGGGCCAACTGAAATGGCGGATGGGGCGATAGTCTACGATCTGGCGGCGGAGCCCTTGCGCACGTTGAATCAGAGGTTGCACCATTTAACCGCAGAGACCGCCAAAACGCCCTGGCGGGTCGTCCACCCCCGCGGAGCGCACGCGGTGGCGGCCGGGGTCGATGTCGCAGTGAAAATCGATATCGAAGGCCACTGCGGTTATTACTGCGCTGGCATGAACCAGCGCGCCGAGATCACCGTACATGGGATGGTTGGGGTCGGGGTCGCTGAGAATATGATGTCGGGACTGGTGCGGGTGAAGGGTCACGCCAGCCAGAGCGCCGGCGCCACCGCCCATGGCGGTCTATTAGTCATTGAAGGCGATGCTTCGAGCCGCTGCGGGATTTCGATGAAGGGCATCGATATAGTGGTGCACGGCTCGGTCGGCCACATGAGCGGTTTTATGGCCCAGGCCGGGCGCATGGTCGTGTGCGGCGATGCTGACGAGGCACTCGGCGACTCGCTCTACGAGGCGCAGATTTTCGTGCGCGGGCAGGTCAAAGAACTGGGTGCCGACTGCGTCGAGAAGGAACTGCGCGATGAACACCGCGCGGCGCTGGCCGAGCTATTGGAGCGGGGAGAGGTGCGCGGGGCCAAGCCCGAAGAGTTTCGCCGCTACGGCTCGGCGCGGCAGCTGTATAATTTCAATGTAGACAACGCCTCCAGATATTGACGATGAATCAGGACCACTACCCGCAAGGCCTGCGCGAATCGGCCACCTTCGACCGCAATGTGATCCACGAGATCCAGCGCGCCGCCCGCACCGGGATCTACGATATCCGCGGCTGGGGCGCCAAGCGCAGCGTGCCGCATTTCGACGACCTGGTCTTTCTCGGTGCCAGCATGTCGCGCTACCCGCTCGAGGGCTATCGCGAGCGCTGCGACACGGATGTGGTGCTGGGTACGCGCTATGCCGAGAAGCCCATCCACCTCGATATCCCGATCACCATCGCCGGGATGAGTTTCGGCTCGCTGTCGGCGCAGGCCAAGGAGGCCTTGGGCCGCGGTGCCAGCGAGGTGGGCAGCAGCACGACTACGGGCGACGGCGGCATGACCCCGGAGGAGCGCGGGCAGTCGCAGACGCTGGTCTACCAGTTGTTGCCCTCGCGCTACGGCATGAATCCCGACGACTTGCGCAAGGCCGACGCGATCGAGGTCGTGCTGGGCCAGGGTGCCAAGCCCGGCGGCGGTGGGATGCTGCTGGGCCAGAAGATCTCCGATCGCGTCGCCCAGATGCGCACCCTGCCGGGAGATATCGATCAGCGCTCGGCCTGCCGCCACCCCGACTGGACTGGTCCCGACGATCTGGCAATCAAGATCTGCGAATTGCGCGAGATCACCGACTGGCAGGTGCCGATATATGTCAAGATTGGCGCTACCCGCACGTATTACGACACCTTATTGGCGATCAAGGCCGGCGCCGACGTGGTGGTCCTCGACGGCATGCAGGGCGGCACCGGCGCGACGCAGGACGTCTTTATCGAGCACGTCGGTATTCCCACCCTGCCGGCTTTGCGCCAGGCGGTGGAAGCCCTCGATGAGTTGGAGATGCACCGCAAGGTGCAGTTGATCGTCTCCGGCGGTATTCGCTCCGGCGCCGACGTGGCCAAGGCGCTGGCAATGGGCGCCGACGCCTGCTCGATCGGCACCGCGGCGCTGATCGCGCTGGGCGACAACAATCCCGCCCTCGACGACGAGTACCGCAAGCTCGGCTCGGCGGCCGGTTTTTACGACGACTTTCAGGACGGGCAGGATCCGGCCGGCATCTCGACCCAGGACGAGGCTCTGGCGCGGCGGCTGGACCCGGTCGTCGGCGGCCGACAATTGGCCAACTACCTGCGGGTGATGACGCTGGAGTGCCAGACCATCGCCCGGGCCTGCGGCAAGTCGCACGTACACAATCTCGAGCCGGAGGATCTGGCGGCGTTGACGGTGGAGTCGGCGGCGATGGCCAAGATCCCGCTGGCAGGAACGAATTGGATCCCCGGTAACACCTAACAAGGAGGCCCGTTATGGCCAGTCGCGCAGCAGTCAAAAAACGCCTCAGGGCGGAGGGCATAGAATTCCTCCTCGTGCAGTTTGTCGATGTCACCGGTTCGGCCAAGGTCAAGATGGTGCCGGTCTCGGCGTTGGATGACGCGGTCGATGAAGGCGCCGGTTTCGCCGGTGCGGCGGTCTGGGGCTCCGGTCAGGGGCCGCACTCGCACGACATGCTGGCGAGAATCGACCTCGACTCCTATTCGCGCCTGGCCTGGCAGCCCAATACGGTGCGCTTCGCCGGCGATCTCTTCGTCGACGACGAGTCCTATCCCTATTGTGTGCGCACTAATCTCAAAAGGGTGTTGGCCGAGGCTAAGGCGCAGGGCTATATCTTCAACGTGGGCATGGAACCAGAACACTTTCTGGTCTCGCGCGGCGAAGACGGATCGATCCGGCCGTGGGATCCCGATGGCGTCGATGCTCTGGCCAAGCCCTGCTACGACTACCGCTCGATGTCGCCGGCCATGGCCTATTTGCAGGATTTGACCTTGGCGCTCAACGCGCTCGACTACGGGGTTTACCAGTGCGACCACGAGGACGGCAACGGTCAGTACGAGGTCAACTTCGACTACGCCGATGCGCTGACGACCTCCGATCGCATCATCTTCTTCAAGATGGCGACTTCGCAGATCGCCAAGAAATACGGCGCTATCGCCACGCATATGCCCAAGCCCTTCGCCGACCGCACCGGCAGCGGCCTGCACGCACACTTCCATCTCGCCGCTGCCCGGTCTGGCAAGAATCTCTTTATCGATAACAAAGACGAGCGCGGCCTGGGCTGCTCGGAACTGGCCTATCACTTTATCGGCGGCATCATGCACCACGCCCGCGCGCTGTGCGCCATTACCAGCCCGACGGTCAACTGCTACAAGCGCCTGCAACTGGGCGAGGGACTCTACTCGAGCCGTTCGGGTTTCACTTGGACTCCGGCGTTTATCACCTACGGCGACAACAACCGCACCCAGATGATCCGCACCGCTGGTCCGGGGCACTTCGAGGATCGCGCCTTTAGCGCCGCGGCCAATCCCTACCTGGCGCTGGCCGCCTATTTGACCGCCGGGCTCGACGGGGTCAAGCGTGGGCTGGAGCCGGGCGAGCCGAATCTGGGCAATATGTACGAGCGCCCGGCCGCAGAGATCGCCAAGGCCGGGATCAAAGTCCTGCCGCAGTCGCTCAGCGAGGCGCTCGAAGAATTGCGCCAGGACGAGCTGGTGCAGTCGGCGCTGGGTCCGATAGCCGAGGAGTTCATCGCGATGAAGGCCAACGAGTGGGCCGAGTACGACCGTCAGGTCAGCCGCTGGGAGGTCGACCAGTATCTGACCTCGCTCTGATCCATGCCCTACCGGCTGCTCAAATTCGGGCTCGAGCGGGCGTATTCGGCGCCGCGGATGTTCCGCTCGCCTCCAACGCTCCGCGATAGCTACGACGTGGTGATTATCGGCGGCGGCGGCCACGGGCTGGCCGCCGCCCACTATTTGGCCCACGAGCACGGCATCCGCGACGTAGCGGTGCTGGAGCAGCGCTATATCGGCCACGGTGGCACCGGCCGCAACACCGCGATCATCCGCTCGAATTATCTAACCGAAGAAGGGGCGCGTTTTTACGAGTTTAGCGTCGATCTTTACCGCGATCTCTCTCGTGCGCTCGACTTCAATCTGTTCTACTCCGAGCGCGGCCATTTCACTCTGGCCCACACTCCGGCGTCGCTGCGCACCCAGCGCTGGCGCGCCGAGGTCAATAAGCATCTCGGCATCGATTCCGAGGTGGTAGATCCCGCGTTTATAAAAGAGACCATTCCCGAGATCGATCTGACCTGTGGCGGCCATCAGCCGCCCATTGTTGGCGCCCTCTATCATCCGCCGGGGGCGATCGCCCGCCACGATGCGGTGGCCTGGGCCTACGCGCGCGGTGCCGATCAGGGCGGCGTCGAGATCCACCAGCAGACGTCGGTGACCGGGATCGAGATCGCCGACGGCAAGGTTGCGGGGGTACACACCGATCGCGGTTTTATAAAAACGCGCAAAGTGCTATCGGCGGTGGCGGGTTGGACCCCGCAGATTCAGCGCATGGTGGGGCTGCGCACGCCGCTGACGGTGCATCCGCTGCAGGCGCTGGTGACCGAGCCGTACAAGCCATGGCTCGATGCAATCGTGGTGTCGGCGAGTTTGCACACTTATGTCAGCCAATCGTCGCGCGGCGAACTGGTGGCGGGCGCCAGTCTGGATCCCTACGAGTTGACTTCGATGCGTTCGACGCTCGATTTTGCCGAGGGCTTGGCCGGCCATATGATGGATTTGTTTCCCTTTCTCGGGCATGTGAATGTGCTGCGGCAGTGGGCGGGGTTGTGCGATATGACGCCGGATTTTTCGCCGATTATGGGCACGACGCCCGTTGGGGGTTTTTATATTGACGCGGGGTGGGGGACGTGGGGGTTTAAGGCGTCGCCGGTTTGCGGTTATACTATGGCACACACCGTGGCGACGGGGGAGGATCACGAGTTGATCCGGGCTTTTAATCTTGCGCGGTTTGGGGGGTTTGAGTTGGTGGGGGAGAAGGGGGCGGCTTCGGTTGGGCACTGATGCTGCGTGCGTACGGTCGAGTCGAGGGGGCACAACCGTTACAGTGTGCCCTCTCGACTCGACCTCGGCGACTTCAGTGGAATGGGTTGATAAAAAGGGTGAATATTGAAGGTTCTTACTTGTCCGATTAACGGCACGCGGCCGATACAGGAGTTTACCTACGGCGGCGAGGTGCGCGAGATGCCGGATCCGCAAGGGGCGGATGACGCGCAGTGGGCGGACTATGTCTTCAATCGCAGTGGCGAGCCGGGGGTGCAGCGGGAGTGGTGGTTCCACATCGCCAGCAATACCTGGTTTGTCGCCGAGCGCGACACGCTGACGGATGAGTTCGTGCGGACCTATTTGTGGGGGGAAGAAGCGTGAAGTTTCGATTGCCCGCCCAGCCCGGGGAGTGGATTGACCGGTCGCGAGAGATTGAGTTTCGCTTTGAGGGAACATCGTATACGGGCTATGCCGGTGACGTGGTGGCCAGCGCATTGATGGCGCATGGGGTCAGGAGGACGGGGCGGAGTTTCAAGTACCATCGCCCGCGCGGGGTCTACAGCCTGGCCGGACACGATGCCAACGCGATGTTGAGCGACCGGGGGCGCACGCACCTGCGCGGCGACAGCGCGGCGCTGACGCCGGGGATGGATCTCCGGGCGGTCAATACATTCGGCAGTCTCGCCAACGACCGCATGAATTATGTCGAGCGCTTCAGCGCCTTTATGCCGGTAGGTTTTTACTACAAGGCCTTTCACCGACCGGCCTGGGCTTTTCCCTTTCACGAAAAGCAGATCCGCAAGATCGCCGGTCTCGGCGAGGTGGATCCGGCCTGGCCGGCCACTACCAGCCCCAAGGACTACGCCTGGTGCGACGTGCTGGTGGTGGGGAGTGGCGCGGCGGGGCTGGCGGCGGCGGGGGCCGCAGCAGCGGCGGGGGCGCGGGTGTGGTTGGTCGAGGAGCAGGCGCGATTGGGCGGGAGTATGGCGTGGCAGCATGGGCGCGACGATGCGGCGCAAAAGATTCAGTCCGAGCGGATAGCGGCGCTGGACGGATTGGACAATGTCGAGATCCGCTGCGCGACCACCGTCGGCGGGCACTATGCCGACCACTGGATCGCGCTCTTCGACGCGGAGAAGATGACCAAGCTACGCGCCGGAGCGGTGGTCTACGCGCCCGGCGCGATCGAGCAGCCGGCGGTTTTTGGCCACAATGACCTGCCGGGGGTGATGCTCGGCTCGGCGTTCCAGCGCCTTGTGCGGCTCTATGCGGTCGCTCCGTGTAGACGCGCGGTGGTGCTGGCAGCCAATGCCGAGGCCTATGGCGTGGCGCTGGATCTGCTGGCGGTAGGCGTGGAGGTCGCGGCGATCGCCGACCTGCGTCCCGATGGCGAGCCTTCGCCGCTGGGGGCGGAAGTTGCGGCGGCGGGGGTGGCGGTCTACCGCGGACACGGGGTGTATGAAGCGGCAGCGGCTAAAGGCGGTGTGCGCGGCGCGGTGCTAGCGCCACTGGGCGGGGCGGGGCTCGATCGAGAGCGCGGGACGACGGTCGCCTGCGATGGGCTGGCGGTATCGGTCGGCTGGATGCCCAATGCGGGCTTGTTGAGTCAGGCGGGGGTGAAATTCGCCTACGACGACGCGCTGGGGCAGCTGGTGCCGCGGGCGGTGCCGGAGGGGATCTTCGTCGCTGGCACCACCCGCGGGATCTACGGGATCGCGGCGCAGCGGGCGGACGGGCATAGCGCCGGGTTGGCGGCGGCGCGCTATGCGGGGCATGAGGCTGGAGCAGAGGTCGCACCAGAGCCGGACACCGTTGCCCACAGCCATCCCTATCCGATTTTTCCGCATCATGAGAAGAAGAATTTCGTCGATTTCGACGAGGATCTGCACCTGGCCGACTTTGCCAACGCCCACCAGGAGGGCTATGACAGCGTCGAATTGCTCAAGCGCTATTCCACCGTGGGGATGGGGCCGAGCCAGGGCAAACTGGCCAATATGAACGCGGTGCGTATCCTGGCGCAACTCAACGATGCGACGATCGACGAGACCGGTTCGACCACCGCGCGACCCTTTTACCAGCCGGTGTCCTTAGGGCACCTGGCCGGCCGGCGCTTCCACCCGATGCGGCAGACGCCGATGCACGGGTGGCACGAAGAGCACGGAGCTCAGTTCTATCACGCCGGCGACTGGTACCGGCCCGAATACTACCGCGTCGGTGGGGCCGGGCGCGAGGAGTGCATCGCGGCCGAGGCGCGGCAGGTGAGGGCGAGTTTGGGGATGATCGATGTGGGTACGCTGGGCAAATTGCAGGTCTGCGGCCCCGACGCGGCGGCGTTGCTCGAGCGCCTCTACACCGGTCGCTTCGCGCGGCTGGCGGTGGGCCGCTATCGCTATGGTGTGGCACTCGATGAGAGCGGGGTGATCATCGAAGATGGCGTTGTCGCGCGGCTGGCCGAGGATCGCTTTTACGTGACGGCCACCAGCGGTGGCGCCGGGGCTTTCTACCGCGAGATGCAGCGCTGGGCCGCGATCTGGGGGCTCGACGTGACGCTGGCCAACGCCACCGGCCAATTGGCGGCGCTGAATCTGGCCGGCCCCCACAGTCGCCAGGCGTTGCAGCCACTGACCGATATCGATCTGGGGGCCGAGGCCTTTCCCTATCTGGGGGTGCGCGAGGGCGAGGTCTGTGGAGTTGGTGCGCTCTTGATGCGGGTGGGCTTCGTCGGGGAATTGGGCTACGAGGTCCACGTGCCGGCGGCGGCCGGGGACGAGGTATGGCGCAAACTGCACGCGGCGGGGGCGCCGTGGGGCATACGGCCCTTCGGCGTCGAGGCACAACGGCTGCTACGCTTGGAGAAGGGCCACCTGATCGTCGGACACGATACCGACGCCTTGACCAATCCCTACGAGGCGGACCTCGCCTGGGCGATCGGGAAAAAGAAGCGCTTTTTTGTCGGTCAGCGCAGCTTGCAGGTCTATAGGGGCCGGGCCCTCGAGCGGATCCTGGTCGGCGTGCGTTGGGCCGAGGGCTATGGGGGGAGCTTGCCCGAGGAGTGCAATTTGATTATCCGCGATGGCCGGATCGTCGGTCGCATAACCAGTATCGCGCCGGTTTCGACCCTGGGATATCCACTGGGCTTGGCCTTCGTCGAGCCCGATCTGGCCACACCCGGGACCCAGCTCGAGGTGCGCTTGGACAGCGGGGCGACGAGCGTGCCCGAGGTAGTGCAGCTGCCCTTTTACGATCCCGACGACGAGCGGCAAAGCACATGAGTGGCGATTATTCGGTCGATCTCCAGGGTGTGCTGGAGCGCCCGGCAGGCACGGTGAAGCTGGGGGCGAAGGGGCCGCGCTTGCAGGCATGGGCTGCCCGGCACGGCATCGCATTGCCCGTGGCGATATACGATACCCTACCGGTTGGCACCGACGGGGTGCTGGCGCGGGTCGGCAGCGGCGAACTGATTCTCGAATGTGCGGCGGACGAACCGCTGCGCGGGCAAATGGAGGCGGCTTTGGCAGCG
The DNA here is from genome assembly GCA_002724215.1 of Gemmatimonadota bacterium. GTDB lineage: Bacteria > Latescibacterota > UBA2968 > UBA8231 > UBA8231. The sequence goes on from PBOD01000119.1 coordinate 46,939, forward strand.
GCGGACGGGGATGTCTATCGGGTCGAGCAGCAGTCGCTGAGTCTGGTGCTCAAGGGCGATGCGGCGCTCGTGGTGCTGGCGCAGACCTGCGGGATGGATTGGGCGCGCGAGCCGACCGGTCGCATTGCCTATACGCGGGTGGCGGGGGCGTCCTGCGCCGTGCTGCCGTTGGCGGATGGCGATCGGCGCTCTTATCGACTGTGGGTCGATTACAGTCTGGCGTCCTATCTGTGGGCGACGCTGGCGCAGATCGCGGCGGACGTGCGGGCGACCTAATTGCGCCAGAAGGTCGGACTGAACAACACGAGCAGGGTGAAGATTTCCAGGCGGCCGATGAGCATGGCGAAGCAGAGGATCCACTTGGACAGCTGGTTGATGTCGCCGTAGTGCAGGGCGACCTGGCCCAGCCCCGGGCCGAGGTTGTTGATGCAGGCGGCAACAGCGGAAAAGGCCGTCAGCAGGTCGAGGCCGGTGGCCAGCACCGCGACGAAGATCAACGAAAATACCAGAATATAGACGGAAAAAAAGCCCCAGACCGCCTCCATGACGCGGTCGGGCACGGGCTGGTCGTTGATTTTGATGGGAATGACGGCGTTGGGGTGGATCAGCCGTTTGATTTCGAGATGGCCCTGCTTGAGAATGAGTATCAGGCGAATCACCTTGATCCCGCCGCCGGTCGAGCCGGCACAGCCCCCGGCGAAGGAACAGAAAAAGAGCAAAAAGGGCAGGAAACTGGCCCAGACCGAATAGTCGGTGGTGGCGAAGCCGGTGGTGGTGGCAATTGACACGGTGGCGAAGAGCCCGTAGCGCAACGCCCCGGCCAGGCCGTAGTCTCCCTGTATGTAGAGCACGAACCACGCGACCAGCGAGACCACCAGCAGGATGCTGAGGTAGATCCGGCATTCGATATTGTCGAGGTAGGATCGCGGCGTCGGCCGGCGCAGAAAGTAGAAGTGCAGCGTAAAGCTGATACCTGAGACGACGATAAAGAACACGGCGATCAACTCGATGGCGAAATTGTCGAAAAAGCCGATGCTGGCATCGTGGGTCGAGAAGCCGCCGATCGACACGGTCGAGAAGCTGTGGGCGATCGCGTCGAAGGCATCCATGCCGGCCAGCCAGTAGGCCATTGCGCAGGCGACGGTCAGCCCCATATAGATATACCACAGGGCTTTGGCGGTCTCGGCGATCCGCGGGGTGATTTTCGAGTCCTTGACCGGGCCGGAGGTCTCGGCGCGGAAGAGCTGCATGCCGCCGACGCCGAGCATCGGCAGTACGGCTAGCGCGAGGACGATGATGCCCATGCCACCCAGCCACTGGAGTTGCTGGCGGTAGAACAGGATAGATTCGGGCAGGTTGTCGAGACCCTGGATGACGGTGGCGCCGGTGGTGGTCAACCCCGACAGCGACTCGAAGACCGCATCGACGGGGCTCAGATGGGGCTCGTCGGCGATCATCAGGGGCAGCGCACCGTAGAGGCCGAGCACCAACCAGAACGACACCGTTATCAGGAAGCCGTCGCGGATACCCATGTCGCCGATGCGGTTGCGGACCGGCAGCCAGCATGCGAGCCCGGTGCAGAGCGTGATGGCGAAGGCGGTGAGGAAGGCGTATTGGGCGCCGTCGTCGTAGAGCAGGGCGACGAGAAAGGGGACCAGCATGGTGCCGCTAAACAAGGTCAGCAGGATGCCCAGAACTCTGAATACGACCGCGACGTGCATGATCAGCCCCCGAAGATCTTCAGCACTTCCTCATGGGTGTAGTGGCGGGTGAAGACCACCGCCTTGTCGCCGGGCTCAATGCGGGTGTCGCCGTGGGGGATGACCACGCGATCGTGGTGGACCACCGCGCCGATGATCGCGTCGCGCGGCAGGCGGATGTTGCGCAGTTCTTTCTTAGTGATCTTACTACCGCTATGGGCGATGTACTCGACGGCTTCGATATCTAGGCCGGGCAGGCCGGCAACCGAGGCGATGCGCTGGTGCCTGACATAGCGCTGGATGGCGTTGACGGTCAGGAGCTGTTTGCTCAGCACCGAGTCGAGGCCGATGGCCGGAGTGATCGGCATATAGTCGACATTGTTGACCAGCGAGATGGTACGCGGCACCGAGAAGTGCTTGGCGATCAGTGTCGAGATTATGTTGATCTCGTCGTTACCGGTGACGGCGATAAAGGCGTCGGTGTCGGTGATGCCCTCGACGGCCAAGAGGTCGTAGTCGGTGCCGTCGCCCTGAATGACCAGCACGTCTTTGAGCCGGTCGGCGACCTGCCACGATTTCTCGGTGCGGCTCTCGATGAGCTTGACCTTGATCTCGGGCGCGACGGTCTGGGCCACGAATTGCCCGGTGAGACTGCCACCGAGGATCATGATATTTTCGAGCCGGTGGTCGATATGGCCGGTCAGCTTGATCACGGCGGGCAGGTAGTCGGGGTCGCTGATGACGAAGATCCGGTCGTCGGCCAACAGCGTGGTGTCGCGGTCTGGCACCAGCGTCTGCTGTTTGCGCTGGACGGCGACAATGCGCATGGGGATATTGGCGAAGAGCTTGCCGACTTCGACTAGGGGGGCGTTGAGCAGCGGCGACTGGCGGTCTAAGCGCACCCCGAGCAAGACCAGTCTGCCGCCGGAAAATTCGATCAGATCGGTGGCACTCGACTGGCGGATGAGCCGCACGATGGCGTCGGCGGTCTCCTTCTCCGGGTGGATGAACTGATCGACGCCGAGATCGGGACGGCTGAAGATGAAGTCGGATTGGGCGAATTCGGGGTTGCGGATGCGGGCGATGGTCGCCTCGACGCCGAGTTCCTTGGCCATGCGGCAGGACAGGAGGTTGACCTCGTCGTTGGTGGTCATCGCGGCGACGAGGTCGATGCTGGAGATATCGATCTCCTGTAGGGCTTGCAAACTGGTGCCGCTGCCGACTTTGACCAGGATGTCGAGCTGCTCGCCAACGCGCTTGATGCGCCGGTGGTCGCTGTCGATCAGGGTGATGCCGTGTCCGTCCTGGCTGAGTTGCTTGCTCAGCTGGAAACCGATGGCGCCGGCGCCGACAACCAGAATCCGCATGGACCGTTTTAGCCCTGTATGGCAGCGCGCAAGCGCCTTATAATAGCGATGATGGTGATGTGTCGCATATGCCTGAAAAATAAGGAGAATATCCCATAAACGCTAACGAACTGGTGTTCGATCTGGCGCCCGAGGCGGCCGCGTTGGGCCTGTGCGGGGCGTGCCTGGTATTCGAGGATTTGACCAACGCGCAGCGGGCCGAGGGTTTCGAGCGCTACAAGACGGATCTATGGGGCCGGTTGGCGGCGCGCTACGCGCCGGCCACGCTGGTGGAGAATCCGGTGCTGGCGGGTTTCCGCGACCTGCACGACAAAGTCGGGCGCTCCAACCGCAAGTTTCCCGCGTCGACCGAGCGGATGCTGGGGGTGTTCTTGAAATACGGGTCGCTTGCGCCGATCAATCTGGCGGTGGATATCTACAATTGCGTGTCGCTGGAGACCTTGTTGTCGCTGGGGGCGCACGATATCGACAAACTGCGCGGCAATATCAGTTTGCGCCTCACCGATGGGAGCGAGCGTTTTACGCCTTTGGGGAAAGAAAGGGAGGAGCGCGTGCCGGCGGGCGAATACGCATATGTCGAAGAGGGTGGCGAGGTGTTGTGCCGGTTGGAATGTCGGCAGGCGGAGCGGACCAAGGTAATGATGGAGAGCCGACATTGCTTTTATATGATCCAGGGCAATGGCAATACCGAGGCAGAGTATATTATGGCGGCAGTGGACAAACTAGTGGAGTTGACGAAGAAGTACTGTGGTGGTGTGGAGCGGATGTTGTGGTCTGGCTAGCGGTGGGCAGTCATATCGAGGGCAGTCTCTAGGCTGATTCTCTCCTCGATCTGACCTCCGACCATTGGCGTGTCGCGCTGTAAAAAAGGATGTTAAGATGTACACCGCTGAGGAAAAGACATTTTTTTTAGAGCATGGATATTTGCACGCGAAGGGAGTGGTAGAGGGTGAGCATCTCGAACTTTTGCGGCGTGAATTCGATCGGATCTGGGCGTTGGAAAACCCCAGAGTTAATCAGCACAAGTTGCTTAAGTATCCGGTCTATATCGACCTGATCGAGCATCCGCCGATTGTGGATCGGCACCGGGCGATCTTCGGGGCGCAGACGCAACTATTGCAATACGACTTTTTAAGGCAGGGGCCCAAAAGTGAGTCGGCGGAGCGCGGGTGGCACCGGGACTTCGTCTTCCCGGGCGACCGTCCGATATCGATCAATACCATTCTCTATCTCGACGATATGACCGAGGAGGTCGGGCCGACGCGGGTGGTGCCGGGCAGTCACCGCGGCGAGGCATTGCCCGTGGCGCGCGACCAGCCGCATCGCGACGAGATTGCAGTATGCGCCGCGGCGGGCGACGCGGCCTTTATCAACGGGGCGATCTGGCATACGGGTGGGCGCAATAAAGGAGAGGGTTTGCGGCGGGGGGTCTACCTCTATTTTGGCTACTGGTGGCTCAAGCGCTACGAGTCGGAACAGGTGATCCCGTGGCAGGCGACCGAGAACGCCAGCGCGGCGCGGTTGGAACTCTTAGGGATTAAGATGCCGGATCGGGACATTCATATGTACCGGCCGGACGCGGGGTTTGTTTAGCAGGTGTGGGTCAATTTGTTTGGTGAAAAACCCGTTGTACTTGTGATTTGACCGTGCCTCAGCAGTACAGACAACAATATCTGGCATGGGTCTGAAAGCAACATACTGCATATTGATGGCATATAACTTGCTTATTTTGGGTGAGGAATAAAAAGTGAGGTTTGCCATGGGTGCGACGACCTTCCCCAAAGATGCCCTCCCAGGCGATGCCGCCGAGGAAAAAGGACCGATCGCCAGACGCGAGATCTTTGGTCCCGACACCGGCGCTTTTATGGAGATCGAAATCTCCGAGGACCGCCAACAGGCCGCAATCAAGACCCTATCTTTCTGCGGCGACCCCGCGCTCACTGCTGAAGATATCACTAAGGGCTTGGCGCAACTCTTCGGGATTAAGCACGGCGTGCTCGAGAGTACTGTGCGAGAATTGGCCGGTCGTGCCCAGGCCGCACCCGACAAGGTCCACCGCGATATCGTCATTGCCCGCGCCACGCCACCAGTACCCGGTGGTCCCGGCCAGATCGAGTATACCTTCCAGGCCGACGATGCCCCCGAGTTGAGTTGCGCTGGGCTCAGGACTGCCCTGGTACAGCAGTCGCTGGACGAGGTGCTGGCCGTCGAATTGCAGACCCTGCTGGTGGCGCCCGGTTGCGAACTGGCCGTGCGTACGCCGCCCGGCGCGGGCGAAGACGGCTGCGATATTTTCGGCCAAACCCTGCCCGCGCCCGTCCAGGAAGCCCGCGTCAAAGCCGGTGTCAACGTGCGCGAAGAAGGCGGGCGCATTTTAGCCGACGCCTACGGNTATGTGTGGATCGGCGATGACCGGATTTCGGTGCTGCCTCCGGTGTGGGTCTCCGCCGACCGGATGCAAGCCCATTTCGTGCATTTTCCCCAGGCGGGCGAGCAATGTGCGCCGCGCGTGGACTGGATCGCCGACGCCTTGCGNCGGCGCGGTATCCAATACGGCGTCGAGCAGGATCGCATCGCAGCACTATGCCAGGCGCCGCCGCCCGCCCCCGACACTTTTACCTGCCTGCTCGCCAGTGGCACTTCGCCCGAAAACGGTGCGGATACCTACGTCGAATACGCCTTCGAACACCAGAAGAAGGGCGGGACGATCCGCCCCGACGGCAGTATCGATCTGCGCGAGCGCAACGCAGCGCTAACAGTAGAGGAGAACCAGTTCCTGGGCGAAGTTATAGCGGCAACCAGGGGCATGCCCGGCACCAATCTGATGGGCGAAGAACTCGTTGCCAAAGACGGGGAGCAAAAGACCTTCAAGGGCGGCGAAAANGTGCGAGTGGAAAGCGAGGGCGGTGAGCCCAGGGCCTTTTACGCCCAGATCAAGGGCAACGCGCATGTCAAGGGGGAGACCGTCGCAGTGCAGCCGGTGTTCGAGGTCGGCGGGAATGTCGACTACGAAACCGGCAATATCGAGGTGGGAACCGATCTCGATATCAAGGGCTCGGTACTGTCGGGGTTTACGGTGGTGGCGGCCGGCTCGATCAGTATCGGCGGCACTATTGAACTGGGTGCGACGGTGCGGGCGGGGGGCGATATCGCCGCCGCGCAGGGCATTGTCGGCCAGAGCACGGTGGTGGNNGCGGAGGGCGATATCGCAACCAAGTTTATCCAGAATGCNGCGNTTGCGGCCGGNNGCGATNTGGCGGTCGGCAGCTATATCCANAACGCGCGGGTGCGCGTTGGCGGCCGGATCGAGGTCCAGGCCGGCGGCGGCGAGNACGGGGGCAGCATCGTCGGCGGNGAGGTCTTCGCCACNAGGGGTTTTGCCGCCCGCTTCNTCGGCTCCGATTCGTCGGAGCGCACGCTGTGCGGAATCGGGCTCGATCCGGCCCAGGCGGCCGAAGCGGAGAAAGCNGCGNAGCTGGTGGTCTTGTGCGAGGGGAATATCGAGAAGATTTGCCGGGNGCTGGGGTTGAAGAANGAGAACGACGGGCGGATCGAGACTCTGGTNGCGGAGGCGCCCGNGGCCAGGCGTCCGGTANTTGCGAAACTGGTCGCGGAGTTGGAAAAACTCAAGAAAGTATGGAAGAAGTCGTTCGACCGGCAGCGGGCTTTGGAGTCGCAGATTGCCGGACATCTGCAAACCGCCCGGGTCGATGTCGCCGCAAAGGTCTATCCCGGGGTCGAGATCCGTTTCGGCACCGAATCGCTCATCGTATCCGAGACCTTGGCGGCTTCCAGTTTTTCCATGGTCAAGGACCATATTGAGCGCGGCGATTACGCGGGNGANTGAGCATGGGTACCGACACGCACACNGCAGCGCCCCAGCCGCCGGTCAATCACCTGGTGTGGGAGGGCAACGCCCTGCCTTGCTTCGTCAAGGTTTCGGTCTACGGGGCCGGAATGGCTGCGGGACTGGGCATCAAGTGCACCAACCCGCCACTGATGAAGAAATTCCTCGCCGATTCGACCCGGCTGCAAGATTTTCGCGGCATGCTGCGGCGGCNGATCGATGTCGAACTCGCGCGCCAGAAAGTGGTCTACGGCCTTGACGAGGAGGTGATTATCGACGCGGTCAGCGCGTTCGTCAACGGCGTCAGCGAGGGGACCGAGTCGATGGTGATGCGCCGCATCGCCGAGGGGCAACTGCCCGAGCCGGGTGAGGACGGGCGACTGGAATACGTGCTCAACCCCGACGGGCTGGCGCTGCGGGATATGGGCCGCGACCAGCGGCGGCAGGCCCGACGCCAGGTCTTGCGGGTGGAGGAGGGGGATCTGCTGGTCGAGTGTCATCCGGCTGCGGAAGGCCAGGCTGGACAGAATGTGCGCGGCGAGAGCATAGCCCCCAACAAAGAGGGTCGCAAAGTCGTGCTGGAGCGCTGTGCTGGCCCACATACGACCGTCAAGGGTACCAGGCTGCTCGCCGCGCTGAAGGGGGTGGTGCGCGAGGATGTANGTGGACTGGTGCGGGTAGTGCAGGAATTGGCCGTCGATGAAGTCAACCACGCGACCGGAGATTTGCCGCGCTCGGGTGTGGGGGATGTCAACGTACTGGTGCGNGCGGCCATCGCCCGTGGCGCCGGGGTCCAGAGCAGCGACGANGTGTTCGTGGGCACGGCGGCCGCACCGGGCATTGTCGAGGCCAATTCCCGGGTGCGAGCGCGCAACCTGATTGTCCGTGGCTCGGTGGTTGGGGAACAGCTGCCAGAGCCCTTTATGGCCGGGGAGGTCGAGACGCTGGACGAGAAGGCGCAGCAGGCGGTCAATAGCCAGGTTGAGGCAGGGCGCATCCAGATCGAGGGAATTTTCGCCGCGCAGGAAGTGCGCGAGCGCTATGTGACGGCCGAGCGGATTCTGTTGCAGGCCAACGCGTTCAACTCCGTGCTCGAGGCCGAAGGCGAAGTGCGGGTGGACGGCGATGTGGTCGGGGGCGCGGTCAGTTGCGCGGGGCTATTGCAGGTGCGTGGCAATCTGGGCAACGAGGCCGGGGCACCGACCCGGCTGCGGGTGGCGACCGAGCCGCCGGGCGCCGAAAAACGCACGGCTCTCACCGCCGAGTTCAGAAGGGCCAAGGGCCGGCAGGTCGAATGCGAAACTGCTCTCGGCGAGCACGACGACGATATGGCTGCGCGCGGCAAGACCAGCGCCTACTGGGCCGGTTTGCTGAAGGGAGAGAAGCTAGCGCCGAGGAACCCGCTTGAGAAGCGACTGCTATCGCAATTCCTCGAGGCGGTAAAGGCCAAGAAGCGGCTCGAACAGGAGGCGGAAGACGCCCGGTTGCAGGCGCGCGACCTGGGCAATTTGTTGGTGGAGGATGCAGCGGAGGCGGCCGAGGCCACGAGCGAAGACTTGCAGATTCGGGTCGGCGGCACGGTGTATCCCGGCGTTCGCTGCGAATTGCTGCAGCCGCTAGCAGCAGACGATCTGCAACAGGCGGTGCGGCTAGCGACGGGCGAGGAGTCCAATCTCCAGGCCGTCAGAGCCCGCCTGCTCGAAGCGCTGAACTACCATCTCGAGTTGTATCAGGAAGCCGTGGAAGAGCGGCAGGCGGCCCTCGACGAGATCTTTAAGGACCAGGAGGAGAAAAGACCGGAAGCGCCGCAAATTCCCAACAAACGCTTTGAGGAAAAGGTACTTTTTTCCCGCGGCGGGAGAGGGCCAGGAGCGCTCCGGTGTGGTCTTCGTCCAGGCCCATGCCCCGCAGGACTACTACTTGCTCAAGATCGTCGAGATCAAAGCCCCGCTGCACAACGCGGTATTGTCGATCGAACAAGACGGCGCGCTGATCTCGCTGAGCCAGGGGGCCGCTGCCGAGTTTGCCTCCTGGCAGCGCGACACCGAGGTGCTGGCAGCCCTCGACGAGCCTTATGCGTATGGAGCCTCGGGCCGCGACCACCTGCTAGCCTGAAGGCGCGGCGTCCCTTGTCCGTTTGACAGCCCCGGTAGATATGTGCAAGATGCTGGGTAAGGTCCAAGCAAGGGGGAGAGGCATGGTAGAGGATAGACGTGCAGCAGATACCGAAACGAGGGAATGGCTCGAATCGCTAGAGTACGTACTCGCACACGAGGGAGCTGAGCGCGCGCGCCAGTTGCTCGACCAT
>PBOD01000016.1 GCA_002724215.1 Gemmatimonadota bacterium
GTACCCGGGTATTTACCACGCGCTCAAGGACCGCGACCCGGCGCGCTTTATCGGCACGCTGGAATTCTATCCCGAAGAGGGCAAGTACCACTGGNCGGGGNCGGGCATCGCTCGGCTGGTCGAATGCGCGGTTGCTANAANATCGGCNNTCTATGTGACTNNGTATGTGCTAGCGCGTACCTATGCCTTATGCCCTTCCCTCCATGCAAAATTATGCAGCGCTTTTTGCGACNATACGCACGCGATCCGAACAGCTGTTTATTCTTGGAATTCTGCTTNTAGCTGCTGTGTTTCTAGCGTAGCAGGTCAATTGTCNATCTGAGGCTANATGCAGGGTCGGGATGGCCCGGATTCAAACCGCTTCGGGGTTGAACAACCGGGCGATGTGCACCGCTTGAAATAGCGTAGCTGGCTCGAGCTGGGTGCGCAGGGCCCGTTTGCGCGGGAGCAGCGTGGTCTCTGCGAGCATGGGCGGACAGACGACTACCTCGACTCGTCCGCTACCGATGTCGAGATTGCCGCGCGGGCACTTGGGCCACAGCGAGTGGATGCCGCGGAAGGCCAGGGGCACGATGATCACGTCGGGCGGCAGGTGGGCGAAAAGCGCGTGTTGCATCGGTAGACACTGGTATTCGAAGGCGGCGGTGGTGCCCTCGCCATAGACCACGCCCGGNCGTTCTTCGAGCAACTTGGCAAAGCGCCGGGTCGGGCTGCCGGTATCGGCAGCGGGGGTCATGACCACGTGACCATCGACCTCTTCCAACATCTGATCGACTTCTTCGTTGGTGAAGCCGATCAGCGAAAAAGTGCGGCCGACGACTTTGAAGGTCGCCGGGTCGGTGAGGTGGGCGCGGGCCAGGATGACCGGTGCCGGGGNTACGCGCCAGCCGAGTAGTTTGAGGAAGCGCGGGTCNTGCAGCAGACTGGCCATTACCGGGTGGTCGAAAAGGCTGCGGTGGGTGGGCAGGAAGAGTACCTTGCCCTGGCGATTGGCCAAATCGAGCGCCTGGGCAGTGGCCGCGAAGTGCGGATCGGCGGTGACGCTGACTTCAATCCCAAAAATGTCCAGCGATTGCCGGCCCCAGCGGCCGCTCTCGGCGCTGGCGGCGGCNTGACGTTCGGCTTCGGNCAACCCGGCGGCGAGGAGCTTCATNTTATTGCGNCCGGTGCGGTGGTAGAGCCGGGCCCAGCGCAATAGCCGGCTGCGGCGGCGCAGGGGACCGACGGTCTGCTGGCGGCCCACGTTCGGGTATTCGAGGAAGAGACCGCGGGCCTTGCCGGCGAGTAGGGGCGGTTGCGCGATCTGCTCGGGGACGGTGCCGCGCACCTGCGCGGCGAGGCGGTTGGCCGAGCTGACCAGCGTGCGGGTTAGATCGATCATATCGCGGGTCAGGTAGCTGTATTCCTGGCCGTACCAGAACTCGCGCGGCCGGATCTGGGCGGGATCTTCGGAATGGGCCTGGAGGAATTTGAGCAGCATACCCTTGCCGAGCAGCACCAGCTTGTGCAACTGGCGGTGCCACTTTTCCCGCACCCGGCCCTCGACCCGCGCCAGCAACAACTCGGCGTCGGTGATGGTCTTCCACACCGAAATACCAAGCCAAATGAAATTGCTGAAGGTATTGAAGCGGATGGCCAGGTGCTCGCCGGCGGCCATGTAGTCGACNACGCTTTCGGCTATTTGGTCCAGGTGTTCGCGCAAGGGGCCGGCACAGNGGGTGCCGTCGATTTCGACCGCGTAGTCTTCTGCGAGACGGGGATCGCCCGCGTCGNGATTCNCTTCCTCTTCGCTACTGGCCTGCAGTTTCTCGGCCACCGAATGGGCGTGCGACAGCGGCACCCGCGCCACGCGCAGCCCGACCAGAGCCGCCTCGCCCTCGTCGAGGGCGATGGGATTGTCGCGACCCAGCGCGTGCAGGTAGATCGATTGATAGAGCTCGTGAAAATCGCGACCGTCGCCGTGGCCGCGGTCGATGAAGCGCGCGCGCAACGCGCAGTAGAGGCCGTTGGCGCGGTGGTAGGCTGGGCCGAGNGCCTCATAGCGTTCGTAGGCTTCGCGCAACCGGGCGTCGCGGCGGGATGGGATCCCCTCGTGGATCGCGTTGATTAATTCGGCGCGGCGGGTCAGCGACGCGAGGTCGTCGCCGGCGGGCCAGGTAATATCGGNGGGGTCGCAGTCGGCAAAGTGGCCATCGCGCAGGGCGACCTCGAGCAATTCTCCGGCCGCTTCGCCGTAGAGGCGCGATACCTCGTCCGGGTCCACGTCGCGCAGCAATTCGTCGAGATCCACTCGTGGCCGCCTTTCGCTGGTTTTTGACAGTGCGCAGAGCGCGGGCTATACTTCGCAATTCCTTTCAATTATTGGNATTTCGAGTCACTTAGTCAACCGAGGGCAAAGATGGTGCACAGCATTGGGCTGATCGGCTGCGGCGGGATTGCGAGCGCGTGGATTCGGGCGNTGGCGGCCGAGNAAGACGCGCGCATCGCGCTGGCGTTCGACCTNTCGCGCGAGGCGGCCGAGCAACGCGCCGCCGAGACGGGCGCCGAGGCGGTGGCAGCGCTGGAGCAGATATGGGATCGCGATGACGTAAGCATCGTGGTGATCGGAACCCCCACCGCGAGCCATCCCGAACTGGTCGAGCAGGCGGCGCAGGCGGGCAAGCACATTATGTGTGAGAAGCCGATGGCGCTGGATCTGGACGCCTGCCGGCGGATGATCGCGGCGGCGGAAGCAGCCGGGGTCAAATTGGCGATCGGCCACACGCTGCGCTTTATGGGCGCCTTTCTCACCTGCCGGCGGCTGGTGGCGGACGGGGCGATCGGCGCTCCGGTTTCGGGCAGTGTCGATCGCATGGGCACCGCCGCGCCGCACCGCGCTGGGGTGCCGCAAGCAANCCGCCAATGGCGCGACGATCCGGCCAACACCGGCGGGATGGCGCTGGAGACTTTTATCCACGAGCTCGACTTCGCCCGCGCGGTCTTTGGCGAGGTCGCGTCGATATGCTGCGAAGTCGCCGGCGGCAGCGAATACGACGGCCTGCTCAGCCCGCAAATCCTGCAGGGACTGGTCAAATTCGAGTCGGGTGCGCTAGTGACGGCGCGCACCGGCAGCACCGTCGCGTTGCCGACACGCGGCTACTGGATCGGCGGCACCGAGGGCGGGCTGTATTTCTCGGCCTGGAACGGTTCGGTGGCGCACTACCGCCACGACCGCGACGAGCCGGAGCAGGTACCTGCCGCCGAGGGCTACGCCCACCAGCGCGAACTCCGCGATCTGCTAGCGGCGATAGCGACGGGCAGCGAGCCGGAAAACAGCGGCGTTAACGGGCTCAAGAACGTGGCGCTGGGATTGGGGATGTACCGGTCGTTCGAAACGGGCCNCCGCGTCGAGTGCGTCGGGGGGCTGCCGGCGGATTTGNCGGGGGATTATCGCAATNCCCGCTGGTGGTGAGCTAACCGCNGATCACCTCGCGGACTTTGGCGACCAGTGCGTCCGGGGTGAAGGGCTTCTGCAGGAGGGCTACTTCGTTCTCCTGCACGCCGTAGCGCAAGACCGTGTCGTCGGTGTAGCCCGACATGTAGAGCACGGGAATATCGGGCCGCAGCCGCTCTAAATTTTGCGCCAGCTGGCGCCCGCTCATCTTGGGCATGACGACGTCGGTCAACAGCAGGTGGATCGGGCCCTTGTGCNGCTCGGACATTGCCAGGGCCTCCTCGCCGTGCCGGGCTTCNACTACGGAGTAGCCGTGGTCGCCGAGCACGCGGCGGGCCAGGTTGCGCACCACGTCATCGTCCTCGACCAGCAAGATGATTTCGCCGCTCTGGTTGATATCCTCCCCCACCGCAGGAGAGGCCTGAGCTACGGCCGCTTCCGCCGGGCGGGTGTCGGTGAGCGGGAAGTAGAGGTCGAAGGCCGTGCCCTCGCTGGCGCGGCTGGTCACGTCGATCTGGCCGTTGCTCTGGTCTACCAGGCTGTAGACCATCGACAGGCCCAGGCCCNTTCCCTTGCCGCTGTCCTTGGTGGTGTAGANCGGCTCAAAGATGCGGTTGAGGTCGTCGTCGTCGATGCCCTTGCCNCTGTNGGCGACCCGCAGGCGAACGTACTCGCCGGGCGCGAAGTCAAGGAAGTGGTTGGCCAGCGGTCGGTCGAGCGCGAGGACGGCGGTCTCGATCCGCAAGCGCCCGCCCTCGGGCATGGCGTCGCGGGAAAAANGACGTTNTAGCTCAATATANNAGTGGCAAATCAATATGTCATTTTTTTTGCGGCACGACCGGATCGACGAACTCGCGCGGCATTGGCTACTCAGGGCGCTTGAGGTCCGACGCGCGCGGTGATAAGCCCGTAGTGTTCGATGTGGCGGTTGAGGGCGAAGTTGATCGTGTTTTCGCGGTACTGCCGCGCCATGTCGAGGTCGCAGCGGGCAACGACCAGTTCGTCCTTGAGCGTGGTTGCCTGCGCCACCACCTCGCCCGACGGCGCGATGATGCAGCTTTGTCCGATCTGGCTCACCCCCTCCTCCACGCCCGCCTTCGCCACTCCGACGACCCACATCGCGTTCTGGTAGGTGCCGGCCTGCATGCTCAGCATATTGTGGAAGTTGGCCAGGTGACTGACACCGGGCCTATCGGTGGGCTGGTCGGGGGTATTGTAGCCGAGAAAGACCATCTCTGCCCCCTTTAGCGCCAGCACCCGATAGGTTTCGGGCCAGCGCCGATCGTAGCAGATGCACACCCCCATCACCCCGCCGAAGGCGCGCCAGGCATTGAAGCCAAGATCGCCTGAGTCGAAGTAGTACTTCTCCAGATTCTGGTAGCGGTGGTCCGGCTGCTGCGCGGCGTAGCCGGGCAGGTGGATCTTGCGGTACTTGCCGAAAATTGCGCCCGTCTTATCGACCAGGATCGCGGTGTTATAGCGCTTTTTGCCCGCGGGTCCTTCTACCAGTTCCGCATAGCCGAGGTGAAAGCCGATGCCATATTTTCGGGCCTCGTCGAAGAGCGGTTGCGTGGCCGGCGAGGGCATCTCGCGCTCGAAATAGCTGTCGAGCTCGGTTTCGTCTTCGATATACCAGTGCGGAAAGAAGGCGGTGAGAGCGACCTCGGTGAAGACCACCACGTCGCAACCGCGCCCGTGTGCCTCGCGCATCAGCTCGAGAAGGCGCGCCACGACCGCTGCGCGGGGCTGGCTCTGCGGCACGGGTCCGAATTGCGCGGCGCCGACGGTGATGGGACGGGCCATTATTCGCCCCGGTGGCCGACGAAGCCCCTGGGATTCTCAAAGGCATCGACCCACAGTCGACACCACTCGTTGTAGTCGCTCAGCTCGCATGCGGGATCCCGGCGCGAGCGCACGATAAAGTCCGGGTGGCCGGTGCGGCCGGTGTGCTGGCCGGTGGGCTGGTAGCGCAGGTCCAAAGACCAGCGGCACTCGTCGGTGAGGTTGGGGGTCGAGCGGTGTGGGGTGAAGCGGCTCATCAGCACCACGTCGCCGCGCTGGCACTCCAGCGGCGTCGCCTCGATGTCGGGCATGATGTCGGGGACGATGGTGGTGCCGCCGGCGGCCTGGTGGCGCAAATAACCGGTCTCGACCAGGCCGGGCAGAACCTCCATGCAGCCGTGCGCGACCGTGGCGTTGGCCAGCGGCAGCCAGCAAGTGACCACATCTGAGCCCTCCGCTTCGGGCATCATCACCCCGGCATCCTGGTGCCAGGGCGCGTTGTGGAAGGAGGGGCCCGTGCGGTCTTCGTAGGCCTGGGGCGGTTTGGAGCGCAGGTGCTGGATGGGGTTGCAGGTCAACTCGGGGCCGAGCAGCGATTCGAG
>PBOD01000120.1 GCA_002724215.1 Gemmatimonadota bacterium
CACTTGTACGAGAACATGTAAATTGAATACTGTATGTAGCTAGCGATTCGGTAGCTCATCGCGGGTCATGATGTTGTGCTGAGCTTAAGAGGCCAGGCTACGATCTGCCGGGGGAGCCAAAGAGGCGCTGGTGCGGTGGATGAAATACGCGCCGGTCGGCGAGCGCGGTTTGGCGCTGGGTGCCAATGTCGACTATGCGGGAAGCGATGTCGCCCGCTACTGCCGCGAAGCCAACGAGGCCACCATGCTCATCCTCAAAATCGAGTCGTGGCGCGGGGTGCAAAATGCAGCGGCGCTGCTAGACAACCCGTGGGTCGATGCCGTGGTCTTCGGCCCCGGCGACCTGGCGGCAAAAATGGGTTTCCACGGCGAATGGGAACACCCGGAAGTGGTGCGGGCGATGGAGGGCGTTATCGCCATAGCACGGGCGCGCGGCATCGCCACCGAGCCGGCGATCTACCCGCGCAGCGCCGACGAATACCAGCGCCAGCGCGCGGCCGGCATCCAGCTCTTCGGCCGCTTCCGCGCCAGTGAATACGACCTGCTCCGCGACGGCGCCGAGCGGGAAATATCCATCTACCGTTAGAAAGCGACAGCGCATGACCGCTAAAGCCACCGTCGGCATCGCCGGCGAACTCTTCGACGACGCGGGCCGTTTCGACTTCCCCGGCCCCGGGCTCCAGCTCTTCGACGATGTCCCCGAGCTCGACTATAAGATCTTCCCCACGCGCACCCCAGAAATCGACCCCGCGCACGTCCGCGGTTGCGATATGGTCATCTCTGGGGCCACGCGCTGGGACGCGCGCGCACTGGAGGGCAACGAGCAGCTCGTCGCGGTACTCTTCCTCGGCGTCGGCTACGACCATATCGACGTCGAGGCCCTGACCCGTGCCGACACCATGCTCTGCTTCGCCCCCAACGCGGTGCGCCGACCGATGGCCTGCACCATTATCACCTTCGTCCTGGCCCTGGCGATGCGGCTGATCAACAAAGACCGCATCACCCGCGCAGGCCGCTGGAGCGACCAGCGCCAGTATCGCGGTGAAGGGCTCACCGGCAAAACCCTGGGATCGATCGGCGTCGGCAATATCGGGCACGAGATGTTCCGCCTGGCCGCGCCTTTCGGCATGCGGCACCTGGGCTGCGACCCGCATGTAAAACAAGAGGATGTCGCCGACGCCGGAGTCGAGATGGTCGAGATGGACACCCTGCTCGGCGAATCCGATTTCGTCAGCGTCAGCGTCCCGCTCAGCGCCGCCACCCACCACCTCATCAGTGCGCGCGAACTGGCCCTGATGAAGCATACGGCCTATCTGATCAGCACCGCGCGCGGCGCCGTCGTCGACGAACAGGCGCTGATCCATGCACTGCGGGACGGTCAAATCCAGGGGGCCGGCCTCGATGTCTTCGAGCAGGAACCCGTCGACCCGGACAATCCGCTGCTCGCCATGGACAATGTGGTAGTCACCCCGCACTCGCTGTGCCACACCGACGAGTTCTACCAGACGACCTGGAGCGGAAAGATCGACCAGGCAACGCAGATCGCGCGCGGCGAGGTGCCCGATTATCTGGTTAATAAGGAAGTACTAGAACGCCCCGGACTGCAGGCCAAGCTCAAGCGGTTCCAGACGGGGTGAGGGTGTAGGAATACAGCTTATCTTCGGGACAAAAGGTAAACTTCAGCGCCACCATCCTGCCTTGCAACGACCGCACATCGCCCCCTTTCCAGGTAACAACCTCGTCGATCGCATCGGCGCAGATCGGTTGACAATCTGCGTCACCAAAACCGGCAAAGGCATGCCCCATCTCATCCTGCAACTGCACTTTCAAACCCCCGTGTAGAGCGTGCACGTTGACCCGCACTTCCGCCGCGTGCCAGTGGTGCGGCCGGGTGACGAGGATTCCCTCCATAAAACCCTCCGCCTCCACGGATACAAAGCCGTCCAGCCGCATTGTCGCCAACCCGAAGGCGGTGCCGCTCGGCACGCCGTGGCGCTCGCTATTGCCGGTGTACATAAAGTAAATCTGCGCGCCCGAGACCACCGGATATCCACAGTAGACCCCACCCCAATCGAAGGCTCCCCTTTCGCCGCGCGCAATAAACGGCTCATCCCAACGCGCCCAGCGCATGGTATCGCGGCTATAGGCCAGTTGGCACTCGGTCAATCCGTCGTTGCGCGCCGGATCAAATTTGCGGCGCAAATCCGCGTAGTAGGCCCCCAGCATCCCCAGATACAGGCCGCCATAGGTCTGGTTGATAATCGCCCCCTGCAAATGATAGAACTCCGACCCCGGCGTGTGGTCCAAGCTGCTCTCGAGCACGGGCCGGTTGCTGCTCCAGTTGATAAAGTCGCGACTGTCGCGGCGACCGATCTGCCGCGTCTTCCACCGCGATCCGCGCTGGCCGTACAAAATGTACGGCGCATCTGGATCGACCGACCCCGAGGGCACTTCGTCGAGATAAGCCAGCACCCCGAACAGCCTCGCCACGTGCTCTGACGCCCACGGATAGCGGGTCCAGTGGATGCCGTCGGGCGAATGCGCGTGCAGGCGGCGCTTCTGATCTGGCGCCAGGCCGTCGCCGGCTCCCCCCGCGGCGGCCTGGTCCATGTACATCATTTTAAAACGCCGATCCGGATCTTCCTCTCCAAGGTCCTCGATCAAATCGCTCAACTCGGCAGTGCCCGGCGAGCGCGTCGCGGCAATGACGATATTATTGCCTGGGTAGCGCTCCTGTTCGGCGATCCCCACATCGGGCCGCTGCCAATGCACGGCATCGACCGACTCGGCATAGCAAATATGCGTCTCGCGGACCTTGCGCGGCGGATTGTCGCGCACCAGCACCCTCGTGCCCACCACCGTCTCGGTAGATGCCGTATACCACAGGCGAAACTGCTCTCGCTCCGCATCGTAGAGCACCTTGCCCAGGTGCATTGCATGCGCGTCCCACGGCGCTGCACACCGCAGCACTGGATTGTCCGGATGCTTCTGCGGCCGATTGAGCACGCGCCTAGCCGCGATCAACTCCTCAATGCACAGATCATCGACGAATAGGTGTTTACCCGGGAAGAGTTCTATGCCCATTGACCANTTTATTTTTCGTTGGAAGGCGCGTCGATCGGCCAGGACTCGACCCGATCACCGTCGAACACCACGTACTCTCGCGCCAGATTNGCCACCGGACACGAGTGGTTGGGAATGATCCGCACCTGCGCCCCGATCGGCAGATCGTAATGNCCGCGCGCCAGCTTGCCGTGTTCCTCGGACAAACCCGCCACCATTAGTGCTTTGCCCTGATCCAGATAATCGTCGACGGGATACGCCGTGCCGAAGCCGGCCGCACTCGCCATACCGTGGCCGCCGGTATCTGAGGTCAGCGTCTTCGACCCGGCGTCAGCAATGAAAAACTCATCGTTTTTGCTGATCACCGTGGCCAGCACCGANAGCGCTACGTCTTCGTGNGCCACCACCCCGACCTTGATCGGCAGCAGATCCAAAAAGGCGTAATTACCCGGTCGGATCTCGGTNATNCCCTCGAAGCTCNCCGCCGCCAGCACCGTCGGCGTGGCTCCGACCGACACCTCAGCCACCTCAATGCCCGCGGTGANCAGTTCGTCGCGCACTTCCATCATCGTCATCCGCTCCGCCTCGGCGATCTCCACCGCCGCCTGGCGCTCCTCCACGGCATAAACCTGCCCCGCGTGCGAGAGAATGCCGCGAAACGCTAGATTGGGCGCTGCAACAACCTGCCGCGCCAATTCCAGCGCTTCTCCCCCTTGCGGATCGACGCCACAGCGGTGCAAGCCGACGTCGACCTTGATAAAGACCCCCAGTGCCAATCCACTCGCCGCCGCGACCTCCACCCCGCGTGGCGAATCCACTACAATCCGCAGCTCCACCCCCTGCGCCATCGGCGCCAGGCGCTCCAAACCGCTCACCAGCGGACGCGAAATCGTAATCGAATCGATTCCCGCCTGAAAAAAAGCCCGCGCTTCGCCCACCGTCGCCACCGTCAACCCCGAGGCGCCCAGTGCGATCTGCCGCCGGGCAATCTCGACCGACTTGTGCGTCTTGGCATGAGGGCGCAGATCCACTCCCTGCGCATCGGCCAATTCTTGCATCGCCGCCAGATTGCGTTCTAATTGCGCCCGGTCGAGCAATACCGCCGGCGTCTCCAGGCTCTCCACAACGCCCATTACGGCACGNACGGCTCGCCGGTGCGGCGCAATTNCTTGGTCACCGCGATCTGGACGGTCACATAGCTGCCCATATAGCCGGTGGCNAANCCGGGNCGNGCGTCGCCTATAGTGCCGACGATCATATTGGCNTATTCGTANGTNGTGTCNTAGCGATCGATCAACAGCGCCACCATTTCGAGCCAGGCCGCCTTGAGCGCATCGCCCCACTCGACCGCCTTGGCGCTGGTCAGCCACTCTTCCGCACCCTCGACCACCGTCGTGGTCTCCACNACCGGGCTGCTGCAGGGAAAACCCGGCGAGCGGCTCACCTTGAGGGTAATCGCCGAGTCGATCTCGACTCCGGCGCCGGTCAGCTCGCCATCGCCCATCCGCGCATGCACATCGCCCAGGTATAATCCGCCGCCCGGTTTTTGCGCCCGAATGTGCACCGTGCTGCCCGGCTGGATGGCATTGAAGTCCATATTGCCGCCGTGGTCGATGGCGTTGGGGGCCCAGGATTCGAGTTGGACTACGCCGATCATCGGCCGCGCCGGCACCACAAAGTCGGGCGGGAAGTGCACCAGCCCATCGCGCACCGGCGCCAGGCAGCGCCAGTTGCCCCAATTGGGTCCGCCATTGCGGTAGAAGCCGTAGGGGCCGACCTCCATGTCGATGATTTCAATGGCCACCCAGTCGTCGGGCTCGATCCCCTCGATGTGGAAGGGACCACCCGGCCGTGCGTAGCGGCGGTGGCTCTCGCCGGAGATGATCTGGCCAGCCTTGAGAAAACCGGCGGCTTCNTAGTCATTATCGGCTCCGCCAATCGTCTCGATAATGACGGTCTCGTCGAGCTGGAGCGTGCCGCGGANCTCGCCGATCNCGGGATCGTCCGGGCCCGTGTAGTGGGGCGTGCGGTTAAAACGGCGCATGGGTTCCTCCTTTTGCGATTGCCCCCAAGCATATCAAATGCNCAGGGGGTCAGCAAGCTTGTCCGGGTGGCCGCAATGATGGAGAGATTGGAGCGAGAACAGGTCGTATCGAAAGGCTAAATCAATAGTCGTGCGCAGGCGAGTCCGCCGTCAGGCGATGCCTGGCCGCATCCCAATCGGACGCCACCGTCCGCTCCACCTGGCGCGGGCGGATCGCGCAGCTGCTGCAGGGCGGGAAGCCGTCCTTGCCCGCGTCGAAGATCTCGGCGAGGATATCAAAACAATCCTGGAGCTTAAAAAGCGTGACGCGGCTTTGTCCGATCATCTCCACCCGCTCCAGCCCTCGCGCCCGAATCACATCTTCGTAGCGCTCCCCATCGGTAAAGGGACATGCCCGCTCGCGCCACCCCCAGGTCCTGCCCTCGACTGTCCTGCCGTCCGGCAAGCGCACCGGATAGGCCTCAGTGCGCACCCCCAGGCACAAAACGCCCCGCGACATCTCGACGGCGTGGTGGAAGGTATTGGCGCGATAGCCGACACCGAGCAATAACCCATAACCGCCGTCGGCGCACAGCAGCCCCAGCGGCGACTCGGGCCCCATGGTGATCGTCTTGTGGTGCGCCTGTGTATAGCGGTCGGCACGGCGCCCCCATGCGGCGAAGGGATGGGTCGGATT
The DNA here is from genome assembly GCA_002724215.1 of Gemmatimonadota bacterium. Taxonomy (GTDB): domain Bacteria; phylum Latescibacterota; class UBA2968; order UBA8231; family UBA8231. Next base: position 5,784 of record PBOD01000120.1, read on the forward strand.
CAGGCTCCGCCGCACCTCGGGCATCCGCCAGAATACATCGGGAATCGCTCCGTTGGTCGTCGGTGTGGTCGTCGGGTCGTAATAGCCCGGCGCGCCCGCGCCAAAGGCCACGCCGTGATTGAAAGACGGCAACACCAGCGTGCCCGTGGGGGTAATGGTCTCCATCAGCGCCTCGACAACGGTCTGGGCGCCCCCTGCGACGCGGCCGAAGCTCTTCAGCGAAGAGTGGACAACGACCCCTGCTCCGGCCGCCAGGCCCAGATCGCGCAGTCCGGCAACAATATCTCCCCTGCTCACTGCGCTCATTGCGCCCGTCCGCTGCCGTGATCTTTCGAGGTCTTGCCGCGGGTCTCGTCTCGTCTCATTGTTTCCTCCACCAGGGCACCCGTGGTGCCAAATTCAGCGCGCCGCCAGTATACGTGTCGATGGCGCTAGCGACGAAATGCGCGGAGCGACCCGCGCGAATCACCTCGGCGGCGGCAGCTTGCCGCGCGCCAACAAATGCGGCGCACAGCAGGCATCGATTCCCGCCGCGCACCATCGCTAACTCCTGTAGTCGTATGCTCCCAGGTCGGGATCCGAAAAAGAGCGGTGGAAGTGCTTGCCCTTGAGGTACTGCACTTCCAGTTCGACATCGCGCCATACGCAGTGCGGCTGCTCAATATCCGCATCGCGCGCCAATAGCGTCACCGCGATCTCATTCGCCCCCTTGACCGGCCACTGCCCCGCGACGAGCCGGAAGATATACCAGTACCCTCCCATCACCCGGTAGCGCGGCGCTTCCATGGTGTAGAGCTGGTTGATCTTGCGAGCTTGCGCCAGCGGCAATTCCGCGCCATTGAGCTCAATGCGGATGACATCGGTCTCGACGTGGCTGAGCACCCGCAGCCGCAGCAACACTTCGTGTACCCGGCCCACCNCGTCCCACTTCGGCACATCGTCGCTAATACGGAGCGGCACGGTGACGGTTTCATCGAGCTTTAAGTCGCGTGGCAGCGGATCGCGCTCACTGTTGAGCGCCGGGCTTGAGGTATCGGTCGGCGCAAAATAGGTCTTATCTCTGGCGTCCATTATGCCCGGAAAGGGTAACTCGCGTAGCTTTTCGTAGACCTCCGCCCCGTAGGGCCACAGGCGAAACCACTCGCTGACATAGAGCCCGTCCACCCCCTGATCCCACGCGTTGCACGCTGTAGCGCGGATCATCGCCACCGTCGCATCCTGCAAGCGATCCGATGCCACCATGCTATTGACCGTGCCCAAGATCCGGCAATCCGTACCCGCGGTCAGCGCGGTGAAAACCCCGTAATCCGCATCAATTTTGAGTCGGTAATTCTCGCCGCAANGCTCGGGCACCAGTGCATCGACGATCCCCCGCTTGACCCATTCTTCCGGATCGAGCCCCGCCGCTAGGCAATCCTCGATCTGATCCGGCAGGTGGATCACCAGTTCCCCGCCAGCCGTGTGCACCGCCTCGTGTACCCGCCCGACCCAATCGCTCATCAGTGACCGCCCGGCCTCAATTTCATTGGGNTGAAAAAAATAGGGCATCTGGTTGAGCTGCAGTTCGAAACCATCGACCGGATATTCGCCCATTACCTCCGCGACGATGCTGAAGCGCTCTTCGCGGACTTGCGGGTGCTTGAAGTCCAGACCGTCAAAACCCANATAATCGGCAGCGACATCTCCGGTCGCGCCGATTTCCAGGTGTTGGTTTTCGATGCGAAAATTCGAGCAACGCACCGACGCGTGCTCGACGCCACCGCGCTGTACAATCAGCGTCGGATAGACCTGCATGCCCAGTTCGTGCGCCCGCTCGCAGACGATCCGCAGCGGATCATCCCCCGCCTCGATCAGGCATTTGGCATTCTGCCAGGCACGGCGGAAGATCAGATGGTCCCAGGTCTCGACATTGTGCCCCATCAGTTCCCCGGCGCGAGTGTCGTGGAGCATGGTCCGCCCCTCGCCCAGACAGAAGGCGATGACCTCGANNGTCGTACCCGCCAGCTCGTCGACCATCGCCAGGTATTCCTCCCGGTGCATCGGCGGCTCGTAGCGGTAGATGTGGGGATGNCGCCCGTCGTGGTAGTAGAAAATCTTCGGCTTGCCCATGATCTANGTCTGCACCGGTCCGTATGCGGGCATCGCCCAATCGCGCCCCAACGCGCGCTGATACGCCTGGTATTCGCGCAATATATCCGCGCGCCCCGCGAATTTCTTGTAGACCAGCCGCCCGCGCCATTCGCCTTCTGCATACACTTGCGGATCCCGCGCGTACAGAAAGAAATCCCATGCCGGGTTGCGATCGGACTCGTCCGGCACAAANCCNCCCCCACCCATCCCGTGCGAGATCACCACCCCTGCCGGGTCGGCGAACATTAAACAAAATGCCATCGCGCCGCGCCGCCCCAGCATCAGCGGCACTGCGTAGCGTATTGGCGCCCGCGAGGTATAGAGCCCGTGTTCGCAATCGCCGAAGGTCAAATCGTAGTCATCCCCTTCCCACACAATCGCGCTCTCCACCCCCTGGAAGGTCGTACAGTACTGCACCCACATCATCGCATCGTACACATCGCGGCTCAGGACGTAGATGGCTTTGTTCTCGGGCCGGTCGATATAGCTGGCGAAAAAAAAACCGGCGACGCCGGTGCTAAACGCGCCCGGGTCGTGCAATTTGTAACGAAACGTCCAGTCGATATGCGCCGGGCCCGACGGCCGGTAGCGCATCCAACTCTCGACCGCATGCGTCGGCGTCGAGTCCTNGTGGAGCACGACCTCATCGCCNTCTATCGACAATTGCGTCGGATGATCTTTGGGCTCGGTCGGATNTTCTCNGGCTTTGGGCGCGATAAACTCGAAGTTCATGCCGCAGTAGGGCGGCACAAAAAAGGGCGCCTCGTCGTGGACCGAGCGCAGATCCCAGATGCCGTTGTAGCCCGCCTGGTGGTCGCCATCGGCGGCATTGTCGCCAATGACTAGCGACAGTTCCTCGGTCTGCACGCGATGCGAGGGCAAGGGTCTCAGCCTCCCGCAAAGGGAAAAGTCCCCTCGTAGCCCAGCGCCTCGATAGCCGGCAGCGGCGAGCTGACAAAGGAGATTCCGGGAAACATCGGCGTCTGCTGGTAGTGCAGTACGACATTGCAGCGCAGCGNGGCGTTTTCGTCTTCCTGCTTGAGCTTAGCCCCCTGGTGCGGGATATGACTGAAGAACACCACCACGTCGCCGGTCATAGGATAGAGGTGGGTATGCCCTTGTTTTTCGCACCACTGGTAGAAGGGATTATCCGAGTTGTAGCCGCCCATATGGCGGATCTCCTCGGGTAGGGCATTGTGGCAAAAGTCGTCTATAAAGGTCAAGCGGCCGGTGTCGGGCGCGTTGTCGGTCAGATAAAAGGTCGTATTGATGCATAGCGGCCGCAGCGCGTGGCGCGCCTCGTCNGGCGCATCCCAGTAATAGCCGAAGTCCTTGTGCCACTCCTGNGTATAGGCCCCGGGGTTGATATGCGCGCGAAAGCTGCGCAACTGGCACTGCCGCCCCAGCATCGCCTTGAGATACGGCGCCACNGACGAATGCCCGACCATCGGCCGCGCCAGTTGCGGCTCCTGCGCGAGCAAGTGGTCGAAGGCCACATTGCCGACCTCATTGCTAATATCCCACTCTTCGCGTTCGTATTTGCGCGTCAGGCAGGCCCGCCAGGCCTCGACCGTCTCTGCATCGAGCGCATTGCGCACCAGCAGGTAGCCGTGTCGATCGAGCGCGTCGAGCTGGTCTTCCAGCTCGGCTATTTCCGCGGTATCCGCAACCATTTCAACCATTGTGAACTCCTTGTGTATGCTTTAGCCGACGGCCAGCGAATAGACCCAGCCGGCCGGCCCGCCCAAATCGACTGCCGCACCGTGCTCTCGCAAAACGCCATCGGCGCCAATGCGGAAGGTCCGCAGCAAATTCGATCCGTCCGCCCCCGAGTACAGAAACTGGCCATTGGGTNCGATCGCGAAAGCCCGCGGCGTCGCCTCCCCCGCCTGCTGTCCCAGCGAGCGGATCGCCCCCGTATCCGGGTCGATCGCGAACATCGCGATCGAATCGTGGCCGCGATTGGAAGCGTAGACGAACTGCCCCGACGGATGGATGTGGATCTGGGCATTGCTATTGCCCTCCCAGCCGCCNGCGGGCAGCGTCGATACCGTCTGCTGCGCCGCGAGTATGCCCCGCACTGGGTCATAGCTATAGACCGTCACGCTCGANTCCTGCTCATTGTCGGCATAGACGATGTCGAGTTGTGGATGCCAGGCCAGATGCCGCGGTCCCTGTCCCGGTGCAGCGGCCAGCACCGGCATGGCCTCGTTCGGCGTCAACTGTCCGCTTGCGGCGTCAAAATTAAATTGATAGATCGAATTAGCCGCCGCCACGTGCGGCACGAAGGCGTAGCGATTGGCCACGTCGGTGNCGATATAGTGGGCACATTGCTCGGTTGGGTAGCGGCAAGCCAACTCGCCGACGGCGCCCTGGTCGCCGATGGCATGGACTGTAGCCAGCCCAGCGCTGTAGTACGCCCCCAGCACGAAACGATCGGCGCGGTCGGTAGACAGATAACACAGCATACCCTCGACCGCCACCTCGCCCAGCGCGGTCAGGCCGCCGCTCTGCGGGTCNATCGCATACGCGGCCAGTGCGTAGTCCTCGCCCTGGCGCAAGCCCACGTAGAGCGTCTGCCGCTTGTGGTCGGCACACACCGCGTGCCCGGACTTGCCCATCGGCACCTCGTGCTTCTTTGCGAGGGCGCCCGTATCGGGGTCCATCGCGAAAACGAGCAGGTGATCGGCATTGCCGACGGGTATGTATAGGTAATGGCTCATAAGTCCCTCTCCGATTTACGGTGTGCGCCGGTAGTAGTCCTCCCACCGCTGCGACGGTTCAAAACCGAGGATGCGCCGGGCCTTTTCGACATTGTATTTGCCGTGGCCCTCCCAACTCAGCAGGTTGAATTCCTGGAAGCCCTCGGGCACTTCATCTATCTCCAGTGCCAGCCGGCAGGCCTGCCACAGATCTTCCCACACCACCGTAAAAGGCGGAAAATCGGCCTCCACGGCCCGCTGCTTGGGCTTCGGGCCCAATCCATTAAAAACAAANCTGATAATCTGCAGGCCATGAGCCCGCGCGTACATCCGGCAGATCTCGCTGGCCAGCCCCTTGGTCAAACAGTAGTAATCCGATCCCAATACCGGCGGTACGTCGGTTATTGCAAAGTCGTGATCGTAGGTCCGCCGCACGAATTGCGGGCCACTGTGAATGATCTTGGTGATCCCGTGCTCAACCGCCGCCTTGGCCACGTTGAGCGCGCCGAGCGTATTGACGCCGAAGCTCAGGTCCGGATGATCGCGATTGACCGTGAAATTCATGATCGCGTCCATCCCTTCCGCCGCCGCGCGAACCTGCGCGTACGAGGTTATGTCGCACTCGACGACATCCCGCTCCTGCGGTGCGAGATCGGCCAGCCGCAAATCGTAGTGGGGCTCCAGCCCTTCGAGCAAATTCGGCCCAATCATCCCCGAGGCGCCCAACAGCAAGACCTTGCGCTTCATGCGAAATCCCGCTCCGGCGCATAGCCGATCGCCCCGGCCCGGCCAATCAGAAATTTTGGATTGGCAATGGGCGCGCAGATGTTGAATACCGCAAAGCGCGAAACCCAGTTCAGCGAAGCNGACTCGTCGCGCTCAATCGCCCCGCCAAAGGCCTGCGCCGCGTCGCGTATATCTACCCACATCAAATCGCGCTCCCGGCCCACGACCTCCTCTTGCTTAACCAGCTTGCCCAGCCTGAGCGCCGTNACCGTCACCGGAAAATCGCGCGCAAACTCCCGCGCCACCATCTCGCCCAGGTATTTGGCCATCGCCACCGGCTCGGGTGTCGGCTGCGGCCGGTACATTTCGGTGATATAGACCGTGTCGGGATAATCGGCGAAAATCTCCAGCGTACTGGCGTAGACCANCCGTTTGACCCCGGCGTCAACCGCCGCCTTGCAGAGCACGTGCGTACCCCGCGTCGCCAGATCCAGCAACACCTCGTCCTCCGGCCCTTGCGGCATAACGGGCGGCGGCTCTCCCGTGTGGATCACGACATCNACCCCCTGGACCGCCNGCCCCACCGCCGCCGCGTCGACCAGNCTGGCCGCGACCCACTCGCCCGGTCCTTCCACCGCTGCGCAATCGTCCAACCGCCGCCAGGCNACGGCCTCTCCGATGGCCGTCACCACAGCGCGTCCCAACTCGCTCGCCGCCCCTGTAAGCAACACTTTCATTTAGCGAAACCAATCATAGCTTAGTCCCAGGCTNCGGTCATTAAGCGGCAAATCTACCCGCTCGCCGCCGCGCTGCGAAGACAATTTCAACGCCACTTCCACCTCCAGTGCCACCGCCACCCGCCGCCCCGAATTCTTCGGCTCGTCGAGCCGCCCTTCCATACATTCGATCAGATCGTCGAGACAGTAGGGCACCCGCATCCCCGGCGCGAATTGCGGATCCGGCCACGGCACCTCTGCCCAACCACCGGTCGTCGGCGTCTCCACCTGCTGCCAAATCCGCCAGCGATTGCGCTCAAAACTCATTTCGCCGCAATCACCTGATATCCGCACCTCCGGCGCTCCGTCGCGGATGTGCACCACCGTGCCGTCTTCGCAATAGATCAACCCCTGCCCCATAAACTCCGTACTGCCCCGCTCGCGCCGTGGCAGGTCGCCAATGCCGCAAACCCAGATCGGATCGCTCTGCAAGAAATAACTCCAATCCTGGTGCTGCGCCATCACCGGCACCCGTGCCTCCATCGACTTCACCGCGCCGAGCGCCCCGCCGTCGATCAGCTCTTTGGCCCGTGCAAATGACGGATGCGACACGCTGGTCGAGCCACCNACCAGCGGCACGCCCGCCTCGGCGCAGGCTGCGACCATGGCGTCGGCTTCCTCCAGCGTAAAAACCATCGGCTTATCGACNAGGACCCCCCTGGCCCCGGCTTTGACCGCCTCGACGGTGAGCAACGATCGGCCTTTGGTATTGGTCGCGATCGCCACGATATCGAGCCGTTCTGTNGCCAGCATTTCCAGCGCATCGGTGTAGAGAGCCTCGATCCCGTAACGGTCGCCATACATCGCCAGTCGTCGCCCGTCGCGCTCCGCCCCCGCCACCAGTTCGACCTCCGGGCGGTCGACGAGCGCTCCGGCATAGGAGGTGATCGAGCCCTCCTTGCCCGGATGGTCGTACAGGTGGTGAGTCCGGTGCAGGTCGAGTCCCTCGGGCAGCAGGCGATCGGCGCTTTCCACGTCGTAAATGGGATTTTCGTGCGAGCCACCGATATTCTCGTAGTCGCGCCGTCCCAAATCGTAGAGAAAGCCCATCCAACCCAGACCGATAACGCCGGCGCGGTATTTTTTTCCCGCCAAGACCGCTCTCCTTATTCGGGTGCAAATCCTCCCATATCTTAGAAAAATTCCCCACCTTGCAACACCCGTGCGCCAGAACCTATGGAAAAGTCAAATAAATTGTTTTGAAATCCTACGGAATTGTCGCATTTTTACTNTATAAATTGCCCAACTCGCCGATATGAACANAATAGGCAGTCTACCTACGCGTCTGTAATTAAGGTTGATANCNCATGGCAGAATTGGATAAGCCAGAGGGCGAAGGCGAAGAAGAANNTGATNTACCCNTGCTGNANAAAGTAGCNATCGTCATGGTCGCCCTCGGNGAGGAAGTCTCCGGCGAGGTCATGAAACACCTCTCCGANNACGAGATCGAGGAANTNACCCAGGCCATCGCCGGCCTCAANAATATTACCGGCGAGATCACGGATAAGATTCTCGAGGAGTTCGAGGCCAACATCCTAGCCGGTGAGTGGTTCAGCGAGGGCGGCGTTGATTTCGCCCGCCAGGCCCTTGAGCGCGCCGTCGGGCCCGGCAAGGCACAGGAAATCCTCGACCGCGTCTCTTCGATGGTCTCATCGGCTTTCAACATGTTGCGCAACGTGCCGGCCGACCGGATCGCCCCCTTTATCCTCCAGGAGCACCCTCAATCAATTGCGCTGATAATCTCGCAACTTGAGGCCGAACAGGCCTCCGGTATTCTCATCCACCTGCCTGACCAGCTACAAGCGGACGTGGCCTACCGCATCGCCACGATGGACAATGTCACTCCCAACGTCATAAAGCAGATCGAGGAAAGCCTTGAGGCGAACCTGCGCGATATACTTGGGGGCAACCAAGATGTGGGCGGTCCCAAGGTCGTGGCCGACATCTTGAACTTGACCGGCGCATCGGTCGAGAAAAATGTCCTCGACAACATGGACGCACAGGATGCGGAAGTCGCCGAATCGGTGCGCAACCTCATGTTCGTCTTCGACGACATCAGCAAACTTACGAACGAGGAAATCGGTCTCCTAATGCGCGAGGTCGATAATAAAGACATAACTATCGCACTTAAGAGCGCCTCGGAAGATTTAAAAGAGAAGATGCTACAAAACGTATCAGAGCGCGTTCGGCAAACTATAACTGAAGAGATGGAATTTCTTGGTCCAATGCGGCTAAGCTAGGTGGAAGAGGTGCAACTGCGGATCGTGCAGCAAGTGCGGCAGCTAGA
>PBOD01000121.1 GCA_002724215.1 Gemmatimonadota bacterium
TATAAAAAAGCCCCTGCCGAAACAGGGGCTTTTTTAATGGTGGGCAATCGCAGACTTGAACTGCGGACCTCCTGCATGTCAAGCAGGCGCTCTAGCCAGCTGAGCTAATCGCCCAAAAATGGGATGCAAGCAAGGCTCTTTACAGCCCGTGGAGCTTTGCCTTAATTGCTGACGGGAAATAATGTACCGCAAAATACAGGCAGCGTCAAGATCCTCAAAATCTCCGCAGGAGGGCTAAAATGGTTACCACCTACCGCGTTGGACTGATCGGTTGCGGGCGCATGGGCGCGACCATCGACGACGAAGTCAAGAGCCGGCCGGATTCCCATCTTTTCCTGCCCTATTCGCATGCTGCAGCGATCGTCGCCTGCGAGCGGATGGAGCTAGTTGCCGTCAGTGATCCCATTGCCGAGAAGGCCGAGACCATCCGCGAGCGCTACGGTGCGCAGCAGGCCTATGGCGACTACAGGGAGATGATTGAGAAGGAGAATCTCGACGTGGTCAGCGTCGCTACCCGACCTGGGCCACACGCCGAGCAGGTGATCTTTGCGGCTGAGGCCGGAGTCAAAGGAATCTATTGCGAGAAGTCGCTTTGTAACGCGGTACACGAGATGGATGCGATGCTCGCAGCCTGTGAGCCGCGCGGGGTCAAATTCAACTATGGGACCCAGCGCCGTTATGCTGCGCTCTACCGCAATGCGCGGGCACTGATCGAGCGCGGCGAGTTGGGAGAGGTGCAGGCGGTAATCGCCCACTGCGGGGTCAGCGTGGCGCAGTGGGGACATACGCACGCTGCGGACATGATGCTCTTTTTCGCGGGGGATGGGGAGGCCGAATTCGCGCAAGGGACCACCGATGCCAGGGACGAAGAATGGGAGGGCGACCGGCTTATGCGCGATCCGGCGATCAGTAGCGCCTACGTAAAATTCAAAAATGGCGTCCACAGCTATCTGGTGGCATCGACGGGGTGGGAGTTTGAGATCGCCGGCACGGAGGGCAAGCTCCAGACGCTGAGCAATGGCATGGGTTATAGTTTGAGGATAAAAGACGAGCACGGGGATTACCGACCGGTCGATCCGCCCGAGGCAGTGATCGAGAGCGGCACCTTGCGCGGGATGGAAGATATCGTCCAGGCGCTCGACTGCGACGGCGATACCCAGGGTAATTTACAGCTGGCGTGCCGCAGCCAGGAGATGATTTTCGCGATGGTCGAGTCGAGCCGGCGCGGCGGGGCGCGGGTAGATTTGCCACTGGAAAATCGCGCGCTGTCGATCGCGCCGGATCACTACTGAACCGTGAAGATCAGCGTCGTCTGCTTCCAGAAGAACCGCCATGCGGAGCTGGAGGCCGCCGAGGGGGAATACCTGAAGCGGCTGGCGGCACGGGCCAGGGTGGAAGTGCATCCCATCGCCAGGTGGAAGGACGGCGATGGCGTGCCGGAGCGGCTATGCAAAGGGGCGCATGTGGTTGGGCTTTACGTAGGTGGCAAGCAATATACGTCGGAAAAACTGGCGCAGCACCTGCAAGACCTGATGAACCAGGGCCGCTCGCACCTGGTGTTGGTGATCGGCGCGGCCGAGGGCATGCCGGCGGGGGTCGAGCGCCAGGTGCAGGAGCGGTGGTCACTGTCACCGCTGACCTTTTCGCACCAGCTGGCGCGGTTGCTGGTGTTGGAAGCGTTGTATCGGTCGTTTGATATTCTCGGCGGGGGGCGCTACCACAAGGCCTGAGAATGCGTCGTTAGTACTGTCCTAGAAGTACGTCATCAGCTTGTCCCACCACCCCATACGGCCGACGCTCTTTTCGGCGATGATTGGCACCTCGGCCAGCAGGCTGTCGCCGAGGGCGATTTTGAGTATGCCGAGTTCGTCGCCCTCGGCGACGGGGGCGGGGATCTCGCTGGGCATCTCCACCTGGCGGTTGAGTTGCTTCTCCTGTTCGGGGCTGAGGATTTTGACCACGGTGTCGCGAGTGAGGCCGCGCACTTCGGGCTCGAAGCCCCAGTCGAGCGCGACCTTGCCCATGAGCTCGCCGGTCTTGACGATGGGTACGGGCGAAAACGAATTGAAGCCCCAGCTGAGCAGGCGGCGGGTCTCCTGGTCGCGGACCTTTTCGGAGCGGGCACCCAAAATCACCGAGACCAGGCGCATCTCGTGGCGCACCGCGGTGGCGACCAGGCACGAGCCGGCGCGTCGGGTATAGCCGGTCTTGAGTCCGTCGAGCCCCTGGAAGCGACCGAGCAGTTTGTTGGTAGTGTAGAGCATGAACTCGCCGTTGCGGAACGGCTTGTAGCGTATAGACGACCAGTGCAAGACCTCGGGGTGGCCGATCAATGCGCGGGCGACTTCGGCGAGGTCGCGGGCGGTGGTGAGGTTGCGGTTGTCCTTGGGGGTGTCGTCGAGGCCATGGACATTGACGCAGTGGGTGTTGGCGAGGCCGAGCTCCATTGCGCGGGCGTTCATCAGATCGACGAAGCCCTCGACCGAGCCGCCGATATGCTCGGCGACAGCGACACAGGCGTCGTTGGCAGAGGGGATGATGATGGCTTCCATCAACTCTTGCAGCGGAAAAACCTCGCCCTGGGCCAAAAAGACCTGCGAGCCGCCGGTCTTGGCGGCGCGGGCCGAGACGTGAATCGAGTCGCCGAGCGCGAACTTTCCGGCTTTGACCAGGTCCATCACCACCAGCTCGAGGATGAGTTTCTGAGTGCTGGCCGGCGAGCGCTGGAGGTCGGGATTATGGGCGAAGAGCACGGTATTGCTCCCGGCTTCGACCAGGATCGCGGCGGCGTAGGGCGGGTCGTTGCCGGGGTCGAAGGTGGCGGCGCGGGCACAGGGGCTAAGTAATAGAACGGCAACGAGCAGACGGATGTACATAAGTCTTGTGTTGGATGGGGCGAATGAAGTCTCGGGGGTAGACGGGATGGGGATGTTGCTAAAGGTAAGGGACGGGGTAGGGCAGGTCAATCGCAAGTGGGGCTGCTTGCCCTGCGGCTGGGGCGGGAGTAGGTTTTAGGAGAAAGGACGGTCTATGGCTACTGAAGCGCTACCTCAATTGACCTATGGCGGCAAGCCGATCGATATGGAGCAGGTAGGCCCTTTGCGCCGGTCGGACGATGTCGCCGGCGACCGCGACGAGTTGTGGCGGCGGATGGGAGAAGACGGGTATTTGTTTTTGCCCGGCTACCTGGACCGGGACGAGGTGCTGGCGGCGCGGGCGGAATTGTGCGATCGGTTGGAAAAAGCCGGGGTGCTGGATCCCGACTACCCGGCGCTTGAGGGGGTGATCGCCACCGGCGAGAAGATCAACCCGGCGGCCACGGGTCCGTTTATGCCGGTGCTGGCGCGCGACAACCCGCCGCTGGACAGGGTGATCTACGATGGCGCGATGATGCGCTTTTACGAGCTGTTTCTTGGTGGCGCGGTCCGCCACTACGACTACACGTGGTTTAGGGCCAAGCAGCCGGGCACCAACACGGCGACCACGCCGCATTGCGATATCGTCTACATGGGGCGGGGCACCACTGAGCTCTACACCTCGTGGACGCCTTTTGGCGATGTGCCCTACGAAATGGGGGGCTTGATGGTGCTGGAGGGCTCGCACCAGAATGCCGAGCTAAAGGCGGGTTATGGGCAGACCGATGTCGATATGTTCTGCGCGAACGAAAGCCCCGAGGCGGAAGGTCTCGTCGCCACGGCTCGGCGCGAGGGCCGCGAGTTGACGGGCGAGGAACGCGGCCAGATTCGCTGGAATTCTTCTGGGGCCTACGCCCACGACGCCATTGCGGTGCGCGAGGAGCTGGCGGGCCGCTGGTTGACGGCAGAGTACGAGTTGGGGGATCTGCTGATCTTTTGCATGTACTTGCTGCACGCCAGCTCGGACAACCAGACCGACCGAATCCGGCTGTCGTCGGATTCGCGCTACCAGCTGGCCAGCGAGCCGGTGGACGAGCGCTGGATCGGCGACGATCCGCCCGCGCATGGTATCCGCGCCAAGCGCGGGATGGTGTGCTGAAAAAGCCGTGGTATTTTGCGGGCGACGGGACCTCCAAGCGGGGGTCCCGTTTTTAGTTTACGGATGGGTCTTCGGGCAGGACGGAGATCGGGCGGTATTTGCCGCCGAGTGAGTAGAGCACGTCGCGCCAGATGGCCTCGGGACGGTCAGTGAAGACCAGGTCGGTTTCGCCTGGGGCGAGGATCCAGGCTCCGTTGCTGATTTCCCATTCGAGCTGGCCCTTGTCCCAGGCGGCGTAGCCGAGGTAGAAGCGCAGCAGCGGCTGGTCGGCCTTGACGACTTCGGCTTCGGCGCGGACTGCGTCGAGGTTGCCGCCGAGATAGAGGCCGTCGAGGATTTCGGCCCCGCCCTCGATGGCCTCGTCGAGACGGTGCAGGAAGAACAGATAGCCCTGTTTGACCGGGCCGCCTTTGTAAAACATCCGGCCCAGCTGGGTTTGGATCGCCTTGCTGACCGGGCGCGAGGTCGGCTCGGCATCTGCGTTTTCGCCCGGCCCGTCGAGGAGGCGCTGGAGCTCTTCGGCGGAGTAGAGCTGGACCTGCTCGCCGAGGGGCCGGTTGATGACCAGGCCCATAGCCCCCTCTTCCGCGCTATAGTGTATGATAAAGACTACGGTGCGGTTGAAGTTGGGGTCTTCGCAAAGGTCGGGACTGGCGACTAACAGGGTGCCGGTCTGCAGGGGTGCGGGCATGGAAATTGTCGGTGTAAAGGGGTGTAATAAAGGATATAACAAAGATCACGGGGTGAAACAAGCCCGCTCAAGCATAGGCGAGGTAGGACTGGCGGGTCCGGGCGAAGGCCTGCAGGTCCTGCGTCCAGGAGGCGACTAGCTCGGTGGCGGGCATGCCGTGGTCGAGGGCGAGGCGGATCTGGTCGGTGCCGGCGAGGCGGTCGAAGTTGTGGATGCCGCCCTGGGGGACGCGCCAGGCGAAGTCGTCGGCGTAGAGCCGCCGCACTGCGGCGAGGGCGGAAAATCCGGTCAGTAGCGGCTCGAAGGCCGCGTGGTCACCGACGTGGAGCTGGACGCCAGCGCAAAGCTGGCCAGCGTATTTGCCGGCGGCAGGCTCAAAGAAGACCGGGCGAAACAAGACGCCGGGCAGGTTGTGGGCGTTGAGCTCGTCGGCGAGCCGAGCGCCGTCTATAAAGGGCGCGCCGAACTGCTCGAAGGGCTTGGCGGTGCCGCGACCCTCGGAGATATTGGTGCCCTCGAAGAAACAGGTGCCGGGATAGACGACCGCGGTATCGATGGTGGGCATATTGGGTGAGGGCGGCACCCAGGGCAGATCGAGATCGTCCCAGTAGTCGGTGCGGCGCCACCCGGTCATCGGCACCACGTCGAGCTCGGCGCCGAGGGCGTATTCGGCATTGAAGAGCCGCGCGATCTCGCCTATGGTCAGCCCGTAGCGCACCGGGATGGGGTAGAGGCCGACGAAGGAGGCGAAGGTGGGGTCGAGCAGGTTGCCGGCCAGCGCCTGGCCACCGATGGGGTTGGGCCGGTCGAGGACCACGAAGGGAATCCCGGCTTTGGCGCAGGCGCTCATCGCCAGGCTCATAGTGTAGAGATAGGTGTAGAAGCGCGCGCCTACGTCCTGGATATCGAAGAGCATCAGCTCCACGCCCTCGAGCATTGCGGCGTCGGGCTCGCGGGTGGCGCCGTAGAGGCTGTGGACGGGAACGCCGGTGCGCGGATCGGCGCAGGAGGCGATCTTTGCGCCGTCCTGCGCCGCGCCGCGGATACCGTGCTCGGGGCCGTAGAGGGCGACGAGCTGGCAGAGGTCGGATTGGTGCAGACGGTCGGCGGTGGCGCACAACTGCGTATCGACGCCGGAGTGGTTGGTGATCAGGCCGATGCGCCGGCCGCGGATGCGCTCGGCTTCGTCGGTCAGTAGGCGCTCACAACCGAGCGCGACGCGGCTCATGCGTCGTCCTCCGCTGCTTCGGCGGACGGCTCGATCTTGCGCACGACGAAGGCGATACCGCCGAGCAGGCTGGCGAGGATGCCGGCGACATAGCCGAGAAGCGACATCGCGGTGGCCAATTCGCGGCCGATGCCGACGCTGGAGAACAGCCCCACCAGCGTGCCCTCGCGCACGCCGAGACCGCCGATCGAGATCGGCAGGGCCGCGAGCACGGCGGCGACGGGCTGGAAGCACGCGAAGTAGACTAGGCCCGGGTCCATGCCCAGGGCCAGTCCGGCCATCCAGTAGACCAGGATGCGACTCGACTGCACGCCGAGTGAGATGAGCCATACCGCGAAGAGCAGGCCGGCGCGGTGGCGGTAGACGACGATGCTCTGGCGCAGCTTGCCAACCAGCTCGGCGACTGTAGTCGGCAGTAGCCGCACGATCAGGCCCTCGATAACGGTGCCGATGCGGCGGCTCAGGCCCATGGCCAGTACCACCATCAACCCCACCAGCACCGGCACCAGCACCGAGACCAGCCAGACGCGTTCTACTGCGGCGATCAGCGGATAGGCCATAAGCGCCAGCGCGCAGGTCGAAAACAGCCCGATAAAGCGGTCCATAAAGGTCGCGGCGACTCCGCCCGAAGCCTTGCCAGTGAGGCGGCGGATATCGTAGATGCGCATGGCGTCGCCGCCGATATTGCCCAGCAGCACATTGTTAAAAAATACCCCGATGAAGTAAAAGACCAGGGCCTGGCGGAAGGAGACGGGCAGGTCCTGGGCGCGCAGTAGCAGATACCACTGCACTGCGCCGAGACAGTTACTCAGTACGAAAAAAAGCACCGCGCCGACAAAGAGCCCCGGCTGGGTTTGCGCGAAGATATCGGCTAGGTCGGCAAGTGCCATTTGCGAGAAGAGATAGGCGATCAGCCCGATGCTGACGCAGAGCTTGATGCCGGTTTTGACCAGATTGCTCACGAGGACTCGCCTTCGGGCAGCAGCTCAGAGGCGCGGTCTATGCCGTGGGCGAGGTGCTGGTAGAGGACGCTGCCGCGGTAGACGCCGTCGCGCGCCGTGGCGACGCGGCGGCTGACCCGGCGGCGGCGGCGGTAGATGTTGAGAGGGTGAGTCAGGCACCAGAGTAGGGCGGCGACCGGGGCGGCGCTGCTCGACCACTGGCCGCGGCGCAGGTAGTTGAGCAACGCCAGCGAGTCTAGCGCGGCGCGCAGGGGCAAGAGCCACAGTAGGCGGCGGCAGGTCGCGTTCTTGCAGAGCATGACCAGGTTGTTGCGGTGGTTGAGATAGGTCTTGCGGAAAGAGGCCGGCGGTAGGGAGAAGCCGGAGTGGTGGAAGACCACCGATTGCGGCACGGCGCGGATCTGGTAGCCGGCCAGTTGCAGGCGCCAGCACAGATCTATTTCCTCGAAGTGCATGAAGTAGTCGAGGTCCAGCAGGCCGACCTCGCGGGCGGCGGCCACGCGCAAAAATAGTGCCGAGCCGCAGGCCCAAAAAAGCGGCACGGGTGCGTCGTACTGGCCGTCGTCGCGCTCGCGGGCATCGAAGACGCGGCCGCGGCAAAAAGTGTAGCCCAGCGCGTCGATATAGCCGCCGGCGCCGCCGCCGTAGTCGAAGAGCTCGGGATCGGTGGCTGCGCGCAGCTTGGGCTGACAGGCGGCGATCTTCTCGTCGCTGTCGGCCATCGCGACCAGCGGCGCGAGCCAGCCGGGCTCGACCCGGGTGTCGTCGTTGAGGAGGATGGCGTAAGTGGTGCGGGTGGCTTCTATACCGCGGTTGCAAGAGCCGGTGAAGCCGAGATTGCGCTCGTTGCGGAGGATGTCGATCTGTGGAAAATCCGCCGCNGCCCGCTGCATGCTCGGGGCATTGCCGCCATCGTCGATGACCAGCACGCGGATGGGGTGGTCGCTATTGGCGTAGAGTGAACTCAGGCAGTCGTGGAGGACTTCGGCCCGGTAGTGGGGGATGACGATGGTGACCGCCTCGCTCACTGCGGTGCGGATTCCTCACTAGTCCGGGCCTCGGCGCCGCGCAAAATTTTCTCGGCTTCGGCCAGCTCGCGCTGCTCCCCGTATTGAGCTTTGTAGCGCTCGAGTAGGGACAGTGCGCCGGGCACATCGTCCTTGGCCTGNAGGGTCGCGGCCAGCTCGTAATAGGCNTCCCAGCGCTTGGGCTCGAGGGCGATNGCCTGGCGGTAGATCGCTTCGGCGCGGTCGAATTCCGAATAGGGCTCATTGAGCAGAACGCCGGCGAGGCTGACGATATTGTCGTAGTTGGCGACCGCTTCTTTGCCGTAGTCGGCGATGAGCAGGTCGGTGGATTTCTGCAGGTAATGAGCCGCCTCCGGGTAGAGGCCGGCCTGGCCCAGTTGGTCGAAAGCGGCGTAGTGGCCTTCCCAGCTCATNTAGACATTTTGCTCGGCCCACTGCATGAGTTCGATCATCTCCTGCAGGCGGTTCTGCTCCTTGTAGATCANGCCCAGTTGCAATACGCAGGCGCGGTAGTTACCAAGCAGGCGTTTGGTGTTCTCGTCCTTGTGGACCTCGGGATCGGTGAGGCCGCGGAAGCGGTACTTTTCGAGCAGGTTGTATTCGAGCGCCTCTTCGTCGGCGAGCCCGGTTTTGTGGGGCTGGACCCTCATGGTCATACCGACCATCTCGAGATGGGGGTCGAGATTGACGCGGTTGCTGGCGGGNATGGTGATGGCGAAGTGGATGGGCTTCTTCCACTCGTTCCAGCCGAGGATTTTCATGACCATGATGTCCTGCACGCGCAAGAGGTCGTGGCCCTGTTGCGTGCCGACGACTATGTCGTCGAGACCGATCTTCTTGAATTCGGCCGGCACTTTGGGCTCCCACAGCCGCTTGTAGAGATCGACGAGCTGGGTATCGGTGAGCACCGAGTCGATGAGTGTGTCGTCGAAGCGAATATCGANTTTTGGCTCGCGGTCGCGGAGTTGNTTGATGTACCANCCGGTGTTGAGCAAGCTCAGGTTGACCACCCGCACGTCTTTGCGGATGCCCTCGACCTCCTGNAGAAACCACAGCGGGAAGGTGTCGTTNTCGCCGTTGGTGAAGAGGACCGCTCCTTCCTCGCAGCTTTCGAGCATATTGTAGGCGTAGTCGTAGGCGACGTAGTCTCCCGAGCGATCCTCGATGTGGTANAGCTTGGCGCAGACGCCCACGGGCAGNAGCAGACCGAAGAGCGCGACGGCGGTGATNACCGTGCCGCTGAGACCAGCGAGCTTGTCGCGTGCTTCCTCTATGATGGCGGTCCAGCCGAGCCCGATCCACAGCGCGAAGGCCAGATACATTCCGCCAAAGACATAGTGCCGCTCCCTCGGCTGTGGGTCGGGCATGTTCAGATAGAGCGACAGCCCGAAACCCATGATCAGGAACATCGCGAAGATCGACAGAAAGCGCTGCCAGTCTCGCCGCGCGTGCCAGTACAAGCCCCACAGGCCCAGCGCGTAGGGGATCAGCGAGATNAGNATGGGATGGGGGATATCGCCGGTGGCCTTGCGGAAGGTCACGCTGCGCTCCAGCAGCGGAAAGGGAAATTGCTGGAAGAAATACTTCATCTGCTGGTCCCAAAACTGGTAGCCCCGGTCGGCGCGGGCGTTGAGCATCGTCGTCAGCATCGAGTCGGTGCCGTATTGCTCGCGGTTGAGAAAGGCCAGGAAGGCTTGCCATGTCTCCGGGTCGTTTTCGTCGATGACCGGATTGAGCCCCGAGCGGATATACAGCGCCGCGTAGGTCGAATAGCCGATGGCGAAAAGCACCACCACGCCCAGCAGCAAGTAGAAAAGCCGTTGGTCTTTTCCGCGGAGATAGTAGAGCAGG
>PBOD01000122.1 GCA_002724215.1 Gemmatimonadota bacterium
TGCCTTTGTTGACATACCAGTGGGAGTAAATGTCCTCGTGGCGTACGGCGTTGATACCCAATCTGTAAGCGATATAGCCCATCATCTTATCGACCGAGATCAGGCCGCGGTCGGGCATATAGCGGCTGAAACCGACGCCCCAGGTGGTGTGCGGATGCTCGTTGATGGCCTGGTCGTCGAGCATGCCCGATGACCAGATGGTCTCCACGGTCTCGGCCGGGAAGCCGATGCAGCCGCCCTGGACGAAGGGCACTTTTTGCGTGCGGTCCAGCACTTCCATTTCCTGCAGGGAGCCAAAATAGCAAAGGCCCTGGGGCAGATTAGTAAGCGGTCGGTGGAAGAGGGTATCGGTGTCGATGCGGAAGAGATAGTCGGTTGGTCGCTGGCGGTAGAGGGCGAAATAGCGCCGCCACATGGCCGTGCCCTTGGCCAGGGGAAACAATCGCTCGCCATAGTGGCATTCGGCGCCGTGGCGGTCGGCGATTTCTCGTACAGCGGGATGGTCCCACCCGTCAGCGATGGCGACCAGTCGCGCCGATGGGTAGACGCGGCGGACGCTTTGCAAACACTGGCATAGAAGTGGGGCGTCGCGGTAGGTGGTGACGGCGACAGTCAAGGTGGCCGGAGATGCTTTTGGTGTGGGCCGTGGTGGCGAATCGGAGCGGGTTGCCATGGCTTGTTTTATCCGTGCGTGAATGCCGCCAGCGCGGCGGTTTTAGCGCACACGGGGCAAATTGCGTGCCGTTGTGAGCAAAGCCAGTGGCCATACCTTATTAGTGATCGTTGGATGAATGGGGCGCGGAGCGGTCCGGTGTATCTTTGGCGATACAATAGTGTTGCCAGAGCGAAACGCCGAGCTCATTGTCGCGCGGTTGCGCAAGGCGGTATCGGCAGCGGCACAAAAAAACCGGCCCCGTGCGCAAGGGGGCCGGTCAGCGCAAGCGTACTCCGCGCTCTATATCACCTGCTCGACCCATCCCAAGCTCTTCTTGTCCAGCTCATCCAGGCGCGGGATCTCGAAGCGATTGCCGTCGACATCGATGATGAGTAGCCGGTGGTCGCCGAGCCACTGCGCGTTTTCGGAGACATTCTGCACCACAAACTCCCGCTGGCCGCGGTCGGTCTCGACATCCCAGTAGGAGGTGCCGTACTCGTTGCGCACGGCATCGACCTGAAGAATCGTCGCTGTCAGATAGCGGCGGTCGAGCTCTTCGTCGATCAGCGAGCGGATCTGTTGGTCGAGCTGCTCGAGGTCGTCGACCATGCAGATCTCCTCGTCCTTGGCATCGAGGAAGGAGATATAGCGGTCCGGGTATGACAGCGGCGCGGCGCGCACGACCTTGACTTTGAGGTAGGAGCGGTCGTCGTCGATGGTCAGCCGCAAGACCCAGGACGGCTCGCGGAACAGACGTAGCTTGGCTACATCGACATCCTCGGGATGAGTAACGGTGATCGGGGTAATGGAGTGTTTTTGCTCTGCGCTGGCTGTCGCCATGGTATGGGCCTTCCTATCCGCTGGTGGCCATCGCGGCCGAGCTATGCGGTTGCGTCGTTACCAAACTATAAAATATCCCGCTTTTGGCCAGCAGATCCTCTTGGGTGTCGAGCCCGGCGCTTATTTCGTTTTAGCGAAAGAGGAAGCGGGAGAAAAATGAGCGGTTGCGTGCGGTGAGCCAGTAGCCGATTTCGAGCAGCCAGATCAGCGGCGGCACCCGCATAATGCGCACCAGAACGGGCGCATAGCCGATCAGTTCCAACGCGGTCAGACAGGCGCGGCCGGCGCGCTCGATGCGGCCGTCAGGGTGCATAAGGTGCACGGCGCGCTGGCAGGCGGCGGCCAGGGCCGGGTCCATCGGCGGGTTGGGGACCTGCTGGTACGGCGTGGGTAGCAGGCGGCTGCCAGCGTCGCGGGCTGTGATCCAATCGACCGAGCGGCGGCAGAAGCCGCAGGCCCCGTCCCAGAACAGCCAGTACTGGTCGCGGCGGGGGTTGGTCGGTGTTTTGTCGGGTGCCATACGGGTTTGGGGAAACGCTTTCCCAAGCTCCTTCTATCCCTATATTATACGTTCTATTCGCAATTTCGCTTCCCCCACCCGATTTGTCGGGGTCGAGATGACGGCAAGGGCCATAGAAGAGAACGAGTCGATCGAAGAGCGCAACGAGCGGTTAGCGGGCTATATCTCCGACCTCGATCTGGAGGGGATGTCCGCCCCGGCCCTGTTGCGCTGGGCCAGCGAGGTATTCCCGGGCCGTGCCGTACTCAATACTAGTTTCCAGTACACCGGCACTGCGATGATCCACATGGCGATGAGCCAGGGTCTGGATTTGCGCTTCGCCACGCTCGACACCCTGCGCCTGCATCCCGAGACCTACGCCTTTATCGCAGAAGTACAGGGGCGCTACGGCTGCGAGATCGAAGTTATACAGCCCAAGCGCGGCGATGTGCAGCGGATGATCGAGCGGCACGGCGAGTATCTGTTCTTCGATTCCAAGGAGAAACAGGAGCACTGTTGCCAGGTGCGCAAGGATTGGCCCAACAACGCCCTGCTCAATACCGCCGACTGCTGGATCTCGGGTCAGCGCTGGGATCAGTCCGAGTACCGCAAGGAGACGGCCAAGAAGGCCGTGCTGATCGGCGAATACGGCACCCGACGCCAGATCCTCAAGCTCAATCCGCTGGTCGATTGGAGCGAGGAGCAGTTGATGGAATATGTCGAGGGGCACGATGTGCCGGTGCATCCGCTCTACGACCAGGGTTACCCCAGTTTCGGCTGTATCATCTGCGCCACCCCGGTCCGCCCCGGTGAGCACAAGCGCGCCGGCCGCTGGCGCTGGTTCAACGAGCGCCGGGAGGATGGCGACGATCCCAAGGAGTGCGGGTTGCACTACAACATCTGACGGGCGTCCCGCGCCGGATATTCGGATTTGCTCGCCAGGGCTTGTCGCGGTTGTTGCCGTCGCCGGCCTGGCCCTCTACGCCAACGCGCTGGATTGCTCTTTCAGATACGACGATATACTGCGGTGCGGGCGCGGATGGGCGCAAGGGAAGTTGCCGCTGTAAATTCGCGGCCATGTCCGACTTGATCGACGCCGGAGGCGCGGTCATATTAGTTGTGAGCGTAGCTCTTGTTAAAGAAAGGATTTATCATGGCAATCACGCTGGATTGGCGTTACCATCGCCCTGGCTGAGTAAGCTGCAAAAACACGCAAGAGTTTCTTGCGCAGAACGAAATCCTTGACGGCACGGTCCAAAGCGCTGGCAAGGAGCCTGTGGAAGGCGAAGATGCGCTGCAATTGCTCGAGGGGATAAGCGACCTCTACATCGCCAAGGGCAAGCAGATCCTGCACTTCGACATCGAGGCCGAGCGGCCGTCCGACTCCGAGTTGCTGGCGTTGCTATTGGGACGCTCGGGCAAGCTGCGGGCACCGGCGATTCGTCAGGGCTCGCGCTTTGTCGTTGGCTACAATCAGGAGATCCTTCCCGCCACGCTCGAATAGAAGCGCGGGGTGGCGGCTGATCTCGACCTGCCGCGGTATTGCGATTGCGCGCCTCCCATTTTGGGGTGTGCCACACCCTACCCGCGATCCAGAGCCCAGGGACCGGCCTGGTAGGCTCGCTACTGCTCTACGTCGTAACCCCTTTGTTCCAGACATTGACCACCGCATAGCCCACCTTCTCGCTATACGTCTTCGCCCCGCTCGCCAATGCCAGCACGTATTCGAAAATCGAGCGTCCCACTTCCTCGAAGCTGGCGCTGCCATCGGCGATTGCACCGGCGTTGACCTCCATGTCTTCCATGCGCGCGAATGTATCGCTATTGCTGACGACCTTGAGCCAGGGGATCAGGATGCCGCCAAAACAACTACCTGCGCCGGTGCTGAAGACCCCGACCTGGGCGCCGCCGGCGGTCTGGCCGGTACAGGAGGCGGGGTCGAAAGCGGGGGTATTCATAAAACCGAAGCCCTTTTCGTTGATGGTCTCGCCGTAGTCGGCGACCCAGTTCAAAGACGTAGTGCCGCCTTTGGCGATCGAGCCGAGGGCCTTTTCGGCGATGGTCGAGAGACCGCCTTCGATATTGCCGTAGGCCAGGTTGTTTTCGGGCGTGCCGGCGCCGGCGCTGAGGTAGTCGCGGTAGGCGGCGACGCAGTCGAGATAGGCCTGCGCGATTGCCGGGGTTTTGGCGCGGCGGGTCAACAGGTGGCCGGCGCCGAAGGTCTCGGTGGTTTCGGCGATAAAGGACGTGCCGCCGCAGCGGACCAGCAGATCCGAGGCGTGGCCGATGGCGGCGTTGGCGGTGTAGCCGCTATTGGCGTTGGAGCCACCACACTGGGTGGCGAGGATCAGCTCGGCGGCGGGGATGAGCTGGCGGCGGCGCGCGTTGGCACGGGGCAGGAGGACTTCTTCGACATAGGCGACGATGCGGTCGACGGTCTTCCAGGTGCCGCCGGTTTCCTGGATAGTGATCAGGGGCACGGTGTCGTCGGAGGCATCGGCGTCGGCAACCTGGACGAGTTTTTCTGCGCCGAAGATCAGCGCGGCCTGGCCCTTTTCGCAACCGAGCTGGACGATGGCGCGGCCACCGACATTGGGGTGGTCGATGAGATTGTGAAGGGTGCGATTTTGCTGCAGGTGGCCCTCGCTCATGGTGACCAGGCCGCAGCCGCTGTCGTGGGTGAGGCCGACTATGCCATCGACATTGGGGTAGCGGTGCGCGTGGCGGTCTTTATCGCGGTTGAGCTCTGCTAAAGCCATCTCGACGACGCGGGCCGAGCAGTCGACGGTGCTGCCGATGAGGATGAAGTTGCGGGTGCCGGCGCGGCCGCGGTCGTCGCGAAAGCCGAGGAAGTAGCGGTCGGCGATGGGCGGCAGCGGGTCGGGGACGGCCGTGGACAGATCCGTGACTTCGGCGTCCATCAGTCGGCCCATGCCGAGGTTGTGGTTGTGGACCCAGGTGCCGGCGGCGATGGCTTCGGTGGCATAGCCGATGATCTGGCCGTATTTGTACACCGGCTGATCGGCGCCGATGTCGGCGAGGGCGATCTTGTGGTAGGCGCGGATGGGTTCGGCGACGGTGACATCGGCGAGCCGGTCGCCGGGTGCGAGCGGCTTGAGGGCGATGGCGACATTGTCGAGTTGGGGGTGGAGGATGATATGGGTGTTGGTGGGGGGCATGATGGCGAGCTCCGCAGAATTAGTGGGGGAGATATGCGTCCGGGTGTGCGACTATTTTTCAGGTGGGTTTGGGCGCGGTTGTCGCGTTCGCTAAGTGCGTTGTCGTAGCGGATGGAGGGGTGTGCTCTTTACCGGCGGCCTCCACTTGCGATTCGGCCCAGGCGCGCAGGGGCACGTCGGTGCGTCTGGTCTGCCAATACTGTGAGGCGGGGGCGATGTCCGAATCCGCGCCGAGCGGGTCGTCGCTGCCGGGCAGCGCGCCGAGGAGTTGCTGGCGGATCGGCGAGCAGCGGGCGAGGAGGTCGGGATCTTGCTGGATGTAGTCGCCGGGGCGCAACCAGCGGTAGTGGTAGCCGACGTGCATGATCTTGCGGGTCTTCGGCGATTGGTTGGGACCAACGCAGTGCCAGACGGCGGTGCGCCAGACTACGGCGGAGCCAGCCGGGAGCTTGAGTTCGAGAGCCTGGTCGGGTGGGACCTCGCGGTCCATATCGCGCAGTTCGGCGGGCGTGCGCAGGTGGCTACCGGGCGACAGCCAGAGATTGCCACAGCCGGATTCGGTCATGTCGAAGAGCGGGTAGAAGACCTTGATCTCCATGAACGGTAGGCGGCCGTCGAGGGAGGGCGCCTGAAAGATTTCGGGGCTGGCGAGGTCGGGGTGCCAGGCGGTATTGCGGTAGCCGGCCTCGCTGTCGGCGCCCTTGCCCGAGCCGACCGCGCCGGCTTCGAGATCGTCGGGATAGGGTGGGCGATAATCCAGATGAGTGGTGCGGATCTGGATATTCCAGCCGATGGCGTCGATGACCAGCGGCAGGATGCGGGGGTGGTCGATGAGGTCGAGAAAGGCGTCGTGTTGCGCCAGGGCGTTGCGGACCTGGAAGTGGGTTTCGCGGGGCAGGCTCTTTTCTTTTTGAATGCGTGCGACGACTTCGTCGGCTGCGGCGGCGAGCCGGTTGCTCTCCGCTGCCGTCAGCAGGTTTTCGAGGATGATGAAGCCGTCTTCGTCGAAGGCGCGGCGCTGTTGGGGGGTCATGGCCAGGGTCATAGTCGTCTCTCGTTCAGATGAGGCAGGTATATTGGCCCATACCCGAACTATGGGCAAGGGCTAGCCCGCGGCCAGTTGTTTGAACCGGTCGCCGCGCTCGGCATAGCCGGAAAACTGATCGAAGCTGGCGCAGGCCGGCGAGAGCAGCACGACGTCACCGGGTTGGGCGGCGGCGCGGGCCCGGGCGACGGCGGCGGTGAGGTCGGGGCAGCGGTGGACGGCAGATTGGACGCCGGCAGCCAGCAGGGCTGCTTCGATGCGCGGGGCTTCGGCGCCGATGAGTAGCACCGTGCGCACGTCGCGCCCGGCGATGGCGGCGGCCAGCGCGCTGAAGTCGGCGCCCTTGGAGGCGCCGCCGGCGATCAGGTGCACGGGTTCGGCGCAGGACTCAAGGGCGGCGATGGCGGCATCGACCGTGGTGGCCAACGAATCGTTGTAGTAGGCGACGCCGTCGCGCTCGGCGACGCGCTCAAGGCGGTGCGGCAGGCCTCGGAAGGTGCGGAGGGCTTCGGCAAACAGAGCATGGGGTGCCCCGCAGGCGAGGGCGGCAGTGATGGCTGCTGCGGCGTTTTCGGCGTTGTGGCGCCCGCGCAGCGGGATGTCGGCAATGGGGCAGATCGCTACTGCCTGGGTGTCTTGCCCCCGCAGCCACAGCCGGTCGCCGTCGGCCCAGGCGCCCTGTGGCACCGGGGCGGTGGCGCTATAGCTCCAGGCTGCGGCGGCGCTTGCGGCGGTGAAGCGCTGCGCCGTGGGGCAGTCGGCGTTGACGATGAGGATATCGGTGCCGGTCTGGTGGCGGCAGATGTTCTTTTTGGCGGCGATGTACTCGGCGCGGTTGGCGTGGTAGTCGAGGTGGTCCTCAGTAACCGAGAGCACCACCGCGATATGCGGGCTCAGGTCGAGGTCTTGTAGCTGGAAGCTGGAGAGCTCGAGGACGACTCGATCGCCGCCGCGCAACTCGTCGAGAAAGTCGATCGGCGGGCGGCCGATATTGCCGCCGCTGAAGACTCGATGCGCGGGATCGGTGACCAGCAGCGCGTGCAGCAGCGAGGTCGTCGTGCCCTTGCCCTTGGTGCCGGTAATGCCGAGTACCGGGACGGGGCACAGCTGCAAAAAGAGGCGGGTTTGGCTAGAGACCTCAATGCCGTGCGCGCGCGCGGCCTGTACGCGCGGGTGCAAAGAGGGCAGGCCCGGGGTGCGGAAGAGCAGGTCGAAGTCGGTCAGATCGTCGAGATAATCCGCGCCGCTGCGCCAGGCGCGGGCACCCACCGCAGCATCTTCTTCGGCGCGGGCGTCGCAGACGGCGAAGGGGATATCGCGCGCCTGAAAAAAACGGGCCAATGCGCGGTTTTCGACGCCGAACCCGAGCAGGGCGATGCGCTTGTCGCGCAGCTTATCGATCATTGTTTTTTCCGCGTTCCGGGCTTGCTTGACACCTTCTGGCCGATAGTTTTCTTTAACGCCATTGGAATTGTGACAGCGCGTGCCGCGACGAGATTTGCGCGGTCTGACCCCTTTGCAAAGAGACGGTGCTGTGGCTCTAACTATTATGCGCACAGTGCGGCCGAGTCCGCAATGGCAGGATACGCTGATTCGCATCGAAAAAGGCCAGCGGGTCGTCATCGACGCTGAGGAGTGCTGGTCGCCCGATATGCGCAACCAGATTGCCTGGTGTGGTGCCGACGGGGTCTACAACCTGCCGGCGGGCGAGGGGTATTTGATGCCGGGGACCAATGTCGGGGCGCTGATCGGCAAGGTCGACGACGGGCCGATTTTCGCCATTGGTGCCCGCTACGACTTCTTCTCCGACTGGGATGGCGTGCTGCATCTGGCGATGAACGAAAACCCGGAGTATAACAACCAGGCCGGCAAAGTCGTCGCGCAGGTCATCGTCTTCGACAAGGAGTAGACGCGGTCGCCGGGTTAGACGCGCAAATTGCGGCGTATTTGCGGGACCGGGTGCCGGCCCTGCTGCCGGGGCGGCCCGCCGTTCGCGCGATCGAGCCCTACAACGACGAGGTCTGGCGCGTCGAGGCCGAAGGCGGTCACAAGGTCGTGGTCAAGCAACAGCTCTTCGGCTTTTTGACCCGAGGTAAGGCCTTCGACCTGTTGCGCGTCGAATGCGACGTGCTGGGGCTGCTACGGGGCGCGGGTTGTCCGGTGCCGGCGGTATTGGGCATCGACGAAGAGGCGCAGTGCATTTTCCTCGAATGGGTTGGCGACCGCACGCTCGACGCGGCGATACAGGCCGGTGAGCAGGCGGCGGCGCGAGCGGCGGTCGCGGGATTGTGCGCCATCGAGAGGACACTGGCCGCGCATGCGGAAAAATGGGTTTCGCGCGTGGCGCCGGGGGTCGGCTGCGACGATCTGGCGGTGAGTTGGGACGGCGTTTTGGCGCGCGCCGGCGTTGGGCTTAATCGCATGATGCAGCGCCTCGGCAGATCCTTCGACGCGGCGGCGTCCGAGGCGCTGTTGCAGCAGATGCACGGCTGGTTGGCGGCGCGTCCGCCCGCGCTGGGCAGCAGCGACTACAACCCCCACAACGCGGTTGTCGATCCGTCCGGTGCCGGCGTGCATTTTTTGGAATTCGCCAAGATTGGCTGGGACTGGACGGAACGCCGACTGGTGCAGTATACTACCAGTGTGGGGAGCGGTAGGGCGGACGGGCGGATGCGGACTCTGGCGGATGCCGAGAGTGCCCGCCATTACGCCGAGACGTTCGCCCGGGCCGACGGCGCCCGGGCGCTGGATTACCACAAACTCTTTTTTCTGTTGCAAGGCGCGGCCATGCTCTGCGCCGCGCTCGATGGGGGGCCGCAGGCCGGCGCGTTGCTGTCGCGCTGGCAAAATCCTCAGTATCGATTGCGGCAATTTGCAGCCATGCTGGCCGACGACTTGAGCGACGACCCGCTGGCGGCCGAGTTTCGCCGGCGAGCGAGTTTGACCACAGAAGGAGATGCATTATGAGCTTAGCGAAAAATCTGGATTTTAAGCCGCGCGCGCGGGGGATGATCATCGGCGATATTCCCTGGCTGGCGCGGATTGCCGACAAGGCGCGCGCGCGCAATGAGGGCCGCATCGGTGAATATCTATTCCCCTGAGGGGCCGACCAGCGCTTCCTGGAGGAAGTCGAGCTATCCGTTGAGGCATTCAAGGAGATGGTCAATTCGTCGGTCGATGACGACGAGTTGATCGCGAAGATGAAGGCGCATTTGGCAGCAAAGGGCTAATATGGGAACTACAGCGCAAGCAGCGACCAAACGCACACCGAAGCGAAAAGTCAGGGAACTGGAGGTGATGGTCGTGGAGGCGCGCCGGGATACTCCGGACACCACCACGCTCTTTCTGTCTGCGGGCAACGAATCGCTGGAATACGAGGCCGGCCACTTTTGCACCATCGACCCGCACCAGTTCGGCGAGTTGGAGCACTTTATCGCCTACCTCGAGGACCAGAAGGGCAGCAAGGAAAAGCCGCGGGCCTATTCGCTGGCCTCGGCGCCGCACGAGCGCTATCTGGCGATCACGATCAAGGAGGAGCGCTACGAGAGCGGCGAGACGCCCTACCCACCGCTGTTGTCGCCGCTGTTGACCTACTATGTCAACGAGGGGCGCAAGATGGTCATTAGCGGTTTCACCGGCGCCTACACCTTTCCCGCAGACGTGTGCGACCGCACCGACCACATCTTGCACGTGTGCGCCGGCAGCGGCATCGTGCCGAATCTGGGGCTGATCAAGCACAGCCTGCACTGCGAGGATGGTCTGCGCCACACCTTGCTCTACAGCAATAAGACGCGCGGTGATGTCATTTACTTCGACGAGTTCGAGGAATTGCGCAATGCGCATCCCGACAAGCTGGACGTCATCCACTGCATCACCCGCGAGGACCCGTCTGGCATCCGCGGCGCGCGTTCGGGGCGCATTTCCAAAGAACTGCTGGAGGAAGTCGCGCCCGATCCGTCGGCGGTGCTGGCCTATAGCTGCGGGCCGGGGATTACCCCGCACGAGCGCAAGGCGGCCAGGGCCAAGGGCGCAGAGCCCGAGCCCCGCTTCGTCGAGAATATGGTCGCGCTTTTGCAGGAGTACGGTCTCGACAAGAAGCAGATAAAGCAGGAGAGCTGGGGCTAAATGAAGCTCGTCGTCCAGATCCCCTGTTACAACGAAGAAGAAACGCTCCCAGCTACCATAGCCGATATCCCGCGCGAAGTGCCTGGCATCGACCGGGTCGAGATCCTGGTCATCGACGACGGTTCCGCCGATCAGACCAGCGAAGTGGCGCGCGCGTGCGGCGCCGACCACGTGATTCGCTTTCCCGCCAACCGCGGCCTGGGGCACGCCTTCAAGGCCGGTTTCGACACGGCGATGCGCCTCGGCGCCGACATCATCATCAACACCGACGGCGACAACCAGTACTACGGCGGCGATATCGACAAGCTAGTCGCGCCGATTCTCGAGGGCCGCGCCCACCTGGTGATCGGCGATCGTCAGACCGGCGATATTGCCCACTTCTCCTTTCTCAAGCGCTACCTGCAGGGTTTCGGCAGCCGGGTGGTCAGCCGCCTGGCCGGCATCGCGGTGCCCGACGTAGCCAGTGGCTTCCGCGCCTTCAGCCGCGAGGCGGTCTTGCAGTTATCGACCTTTACCGAGTTCGACCACACTGCCGAGCACGTGATCGAGGCCGGCTACGGGCGGCTGGCGGTGGTTTCGGTGCCGATCCGCACCAATCCCAAAACCCGCGAGTCGCGGCTNTTTTCCAATATTGGCGAGTTCGTCTTCAAGTCGGGTACGATCAGTTTGCGCACCTGGGCGCGCTACGCGGCACTCAAGATCTTCGCCATGTGCGGGATACTGACCTTTGTGGTCGGCGTGCTGCTGGGGGTGCGCTTTCTCTACATCTTNTTCTTTACTGGCGGGGGCGAGTTGCACGTGCAGTCGCTCATTCTGGCGGCGATTTTGTTGCTGGCGGGATTTCAGATGTTTTTGACGGGGGTGGTGGCGGATTNGATCGCGACGAATCGGGGGTTNTTGGAGGATGTGTTGTGGCGGGTGCGGCAGTTGGAGTTGGGGGAACGGGACAAGGGGCAAGGGGAGGGATAGGCGCGTTTTGCCTGCGGCCCGCCCTCGATCCGCAGGCGGTGGACTCAAGTGAATATTTCCATTGACATTGCGCTTGTTTATTCTATTTTTATTGGAAAAATGGAATAAATATTATGAATAAGCCTACGGTTTATATCGACGGTCAGGAGGGGACGACCGGGCTGCGGATTCGCGAGATGTTGGGGCCGAGGGATGACGTAGAGGTGCTGCTAATTCCTGGCCAACAGCGCAANGATCCAGCGGTGCGGGCGCAGTATCTCAACCGGGCAGATCTGTGCGTGTTATGCCTGCCGGACGATGCCGCGGCGGAAGCGCTGGCGATGATAGAGAATCCGCGCACGCGGGTAATCGACACCAGCACGGCGCGGCGCACAGATCCCGCATGGGTCTACGGACTGCCGGAAATTTCCAGCGAGCACCGGGAGCGTATTCGCACAGCCGACAGGGTTGCCAACTGNGGATGTTATCCGGTCGGTTTTATCCTCGCGGTGCGGCCGCTTGTCGAGGCCGGCCTGCTCAGGGCCGATGCGCCGCTGACGATCAATGCGGCTTCTGGGTATTCGGGNGGGGGGCGCAAAATGGTCGAGGATTATGCGGCGGCGGCGGCGGCCCGGCGCGAAGGCGACGCGCGGCTGGCGCTGTGTCTCTACGGGCTCGACGGCGACCACAAGCACCTGCCCGAGATTTGGCAGTTTAGCCTGTGTGAGAAGCGGCCGCTCTTCGTGCCCGCGGTGGATCATTCGTTTTGCGGGATGGTGGTGAGTACGCCGGTGCCGGGCGAGTATTTTTCCGCGGGTGTGGATAGGGCGGCGGTATGTGAGGCCTGGCACGCCGCCTATGCCGGTTGCCCACTGGTGCGGGTGGTCGATCCTGCGGCCGGGGCGCTGCGCGATGGCAAGTTTCTCGACCTCGACGGGCTGAGCTACGGCAATCAGGTCGAGCTTTCGGTCTGGGGCGATGCGGCCGCCGGGCTGGTGCTGGTAGGGCGGCTCGACAATCTGGGCAAGGGGGCTTCGGGCAATGCGGTGCAGTGCCTCAATTTGATGCTGGGTTTCGACGAGACGGCCGGCTTGCTCTGATATGCTGATCGACAGCCACTGCCATCTCGACCAGCTGGCCGACCCGGGCGCGGCGCTTGCGGAAGCCGGGCGGGCGGGGGTCGAGCGGATCGTCGCCGTCAGTGAGGGCGCCGANACCATGCCGGCGGTGCTGGCGCTCAAGNAGCAATATGCCGACAAGGTCCTGGCCGGTCTCGGGCTGCACCCGGCCTGGGTCACCCGGGCGGCTGTAGAAGAAGTCGAGGCGGGGCTGGCGTTTATCNAAGAGCACCTGGCCGANGCCGACGTGCTCGGCGAAGCCGGTCTCGATTTCAAATGGGCCGCCGGTGACGAGCAGCAGGCCTACCAGCGCGATATTCTGGCGCGGCAGTTTGAACTGGCCGAGCGCTATGGCAAGCCGGTCAACCTCCACTCGCGCCGCGCCCAGCGCCAGACGATGGAGCAGGCCATAGACTACCGCCGCCGCACCGGGCTCAACGCCCAGCTCCACTGGTTCACCCAGTCGAAAAAATTGGTGCGGATCTGCAACGACGAAGGGCTCTATGTGTCGGTGGGGCCGACCGCGATTGCCGACCCGCAGACCCAGACTGTGGCGCTGGAGATCGACCGNGAGTTGCTGCTGCTGGAGACCGACGCACCGGTGCCCATNGGCGGGGTGGCGGGCCACCCGGCGCGAGCGGCGGAGGTCGCAGCCAAACTGGGTGAGTTGATGGGGCTGTCCGGGGCCGAGGTCGCCGCATTAACCGCCGCCAACGCCGAGCGCTATCTGGGCGCGCGACCTTGACTTTTCACAACTTATATTCTATTGTTGTTGTCTCTACAGCCTTATTTATNAATCAGTTGGAGTCCTGCCTGCCCCCCTAGGTTTTCCGCCTATCGCCCTGGCTACNGTACCCCTATGTTGCCCTATACAGCCTGCGATATCGATGCGCACGGGCGCGCGGTCGCGCCCGTGCTGCGCGGAATAGCGAAAGAGGACCTGTCATGAAGACATTGTTGGTTACGGGGGGGTGCGGCTTTATCGGCAGCAACTTCATCCACTACCTGCTCGCCAAATACCCCGACTACCGCGTCGTCAACCTGGACAAACTGACCTACGCGGGAAATCCGGCCAATCTCGCCAGTCTGGCCGACGATATNCGCTACCGCTTCGTCGAGGGCGATATCTGCGACCGCGCCGCGGTCGATGCCCTGGTCGCCGAGGCCGATATGGTCGTCAACTTCGCCGCCGAGAGCCACGTTGANCGCTCGATCATGGGCGGGGCCGAATTTGTCCACACCAACTTCAACGGCACCTACGAACTGCTCGAAAGCGCCAAAGAACACGGCGTTGAGCGCTTCCACCAAATCAGCACCGACGAGGTTTACGGCAGCATCGACGAAGGGGCCTGGACCGAGGAATGGCCGCTGGCGCCGCGCAACCCCTATTCCGCGACCAAAGCCAGCGCCGAACTGCTGGTGCGCTCCTACCACATTACGCACGGGTTGCCGGTGGTGACCACGCGTGCCTCGAACAATATCGGCCCCTACCAATACCCCGAAAAACGCGTCCCGCTCTATATCACCAACGCTCTCGACGACCAGCCGTTGCCCATTTACGGCGACGGGTCGCAGGTGCGTGACCACCTNTTTGTAGAAGATCACTGCGCNGCTATCGACCTGGTGTTGCACGCCGGTGCAGACGGTGAGGTCTACAATGTCGGTGGCGAGAACGACGCCACCGGGCTCGAAGTGGCCAGGTTGATCGTCGAACGGTTGGGCAAGGACGAGGGCCTGCTGCAGTTCGTCGGCGACCGCACTGGCCACGACCAGCGCTATGCACTCGACTCGTCAAAGGTTGCCGCGCTGGGCTGGAAGCCGGCGAGCGATTTTCGCGCTGCGATGGAGCGCACCATAGATTGGTATGTGGCAAACCAGAANTGGTGGCGCGAGATCAAAGAGCGGCAGGACTACAGGGATTACTACCAGCGAAACTACGGCAATCGGTAGACAGGAGGAACTATGTCAAAGCGGATATTCGCCCTCGTTATCGCCTGCTACTGGGCGGCGGCGCCCGTGCTGGCCCAGACCGACGAGGAACTGCAGGAACTGGTCGAGGAGAGCGAGCAGGAAGAAGAAGACTTGGAGCGGATCCCCGGCGCCGATTTGCCGGGGATGGGNGATGATCTCGTCTCGGGCAAGCTGCGGCTGCCCAGCGGCGAGGAAGTCGAAAAGCTGCGCATTAGCCAGGATCGCGAGATTGATCCGACGGCCTATATCGTTGGCCCCGGTGANGTGCTACAGCTCTATATCTGGGGCGAGTTCGATCTGTCTTATATGCTGCAGATTAATCCCGAGGGCAATATACTGATCCCCACCGTCGGTGCCTTCGACGTATCCGGGCTGACGCTGGTCGAGGCGAAGGAGCGGATCTTCGCCGCCGCGCGCGACAAGTATCCGGGCGTCGATGTCTCGATTACATTAGCGAGCATGCGNTTTTTTACCGCCTATCTCACCGGTGCGGTACTGCGCGAAGGTAGCCACACCATCCATCCGGCCATGCGGGTCTCGGACCTGATAGAGCAGGCCGGCGGGTTCCTCGACGAACTGCGTAGTTCGTCCTTTGAAGAGGAGGTAGCCGGCAAGACGGTGACACGGGTGCGTCAGATCATCAAAAAGGCCACCGCGCGGCGCACGATCAAGATTACGCACCTGGATGGCACAACGGATATCGTCGATCTGCCCATGTTTCTGGCCACCGGCAATATCGAACTCAATCCCTACATTCGCATGGGCGATGTCGTCCACGTCGGCTTTCGCGATCAGGTGACATACATCTTCGGTGCGGTCAATCAGGAGGGCCGGTTCGAATTCGTACCGGGAGATACTATCGAGGATTTGGTGACGCTGGCTCGGGGCCTGCGCCAGGACGCACCGCTGGTCAAGGCTGAGCTCTGGCGCTTCAGGGAAGGAACCGAGGAAACCGAGGTCATCAATCTCGGCGACAATACCATTCCGGGCCAGGAACTCTCGTACGAGAAGATCCGCCATATGACGCTACAGCCCAACGACATGGTCTTTTTCCGCGCGCGGTCGCTGTGGCAGCAGATGCCCACCACGCTGGTCTATGGCGAGGTCAATTACCGGGGCCGCTTTCGCATCGAACCGGGGGTCACCCGCGTCAAGGACGTCGTGGCGTTGGCCGGCGGCATGACCGAAGATGCCTCGCTGATTGGCGCCAAAGTTATTCGCTCCAAGATGCGCACCCGCAAAGATCCAGAGCTGGCGCGGCTGCAAAGTCTGAGAAGAGTGTCGGGTCTGTCCGATATGGATAGGGAGGACAAGGCCTATCTCAAGACCAAGGGCCGCGAAGAGAAAGGCAAGGCCTCGGTCGATTTCGAGCGCCTGTATCTCGAAGACGACGAGGAGCAGAACATCCCTCTCGAAAGCGGCGACGTGGTTTACATCCCTTCGAAGCAGCGCACGATCAGTGTGAGCGGCCAGGTGCGGAAACCCGGCCTTATCGACTACCGTCCGGACCAGACTGTGCGCTACTACATGGAAAAAGCCGGCGGCTTTACCCACGATGCCAACAAGGGCGGATCGCGACTGATCAGGGGCCGCACCGGGCTCCGCGTGGACTTAGAAAACGACTTGATCGTCGGGGCCGGTGATGAGATCTGGGTGCCGCAGAAGGAGCGGGTCGACTACTGGCGATTCACCCAATCGACCATGCGCACTATTGCCGAGACCCTGACCCTGGTGGTTCTGGTACGATCCTTTTAAGGAGCTCTACCCAATGGAGAGAGAAGAGAAAAAAGATGTCGATGTCCTCGATCTACTATCCGCCCTCTACGGGGGTAAGAGGCTGATCGTCGGCGGCACCCTAGCCATCTGCGTCCTAGCTGGGGCGCTGAGCCTTATGGTGCCCGAGGAGTTCGAGGCGACGCTGCAGATTTTGCCGCCGAAAGAGCAAAAACAGGGTTTCGGCTTTTCCGACCTATTGTCGGCGCTGCCGATCCCGACCTTGCGCCTGGGCGAAAAGGGCACGCCGGCCGACATCTTCATCGCCACGCTCAAGAGCCAGGCCACCCGCCGCGAAATGGTCGAGAAGTTCGGGCTGCTGGGGCGCTATGGGGCCGAGACGATGACCGACGCGATAGAGATTCTCGCCGAAAAGACCACGGTCGATAAGACCGAGGACGGCACGATCCTGATCTCGGTGCTCGATACAGATCCGCAGACGGCTGCCGACATGGCCAACCACTACATCGTTATACTCGATATCACCAATAAACGTATCTCGCAGATTACCGCGTCTGAGCGCCTCGAATTCATCCGCCTGCTCTTGAGCGACGAAGACCGCAAACTCGAGAACAAGATGGAGGAGCTCGAGGAGTTTCAATCGGAGCACAACGCCATCTCGATTGCGGATCAGGCCCGCGCCGTGATCAACGCCGCAGCTGAGATGCAGACTGACGCGATGGAACTGGAGATCATCCGCCAGGGATTTATTCTATCGGGCTTGGATGCAGGCCACGACAAGGTCAAAAAGCTCGAACGGGAGATCTTGCTGCGGCAAGAGGCGATGACCATTCTGCGCGACGGACCCGAAGCCGAAGGTGCCGTAGATCTCGAGGGCAAAACTCTGCAGTTGGAGATCGAGGAGAATCTCTTCCTGCCGCTGACGGATATACCCGGCGTGGCCCAGGAATACGCCAAGCTCGAGAAAGACGTGTTGGTGCAGAAGGCGCTGTTGCAACTCCTGCTGCAACAGGAAGCCGAGGCCTTGATCGAGGCCAAGAACACGACCTCGACGGTGCAGGTCCTGGACCCGGCGGTGCCGCCCGAGCTCAAGGCGCGACCGCAGCGCATACTAATCGTCTTTATCGCCGGCGTGCTCAGCCTCTTCGCCTCGATCTGCTACACGCTGGGTTCGGTATACGTGCGCGCGATCAGAACGCGCTGGACCGCCGAGCACGGGGCTGGCTGAGCGCCCGATGGCGATTCGGGTCAAAGTGGTCAACAAGGGCGGGCAGCCTCTGCCCGCCTACGAGACGGCGCAGAGTGCGGGGCTGGACCTGCGCGCCGCGCTCGAGGGCGATCTGGTCCTGGCGCCGGGCGATCGCGCGCTGGTGCCGACCGGCCTCTTTTTGCAGATTCCGCCCGGCTATGAGGCGCAGGTGCGGCCTCGTAGCGGGCTGGCGCTAAAGCGCGGGCTGACCGTACTCAACGCGCCGGGTACCATCGACGCCGATTACCGCGGCGAGGTCGGCGTGATCCTGGTCAACCTCTCCGCCGCAGAGCAGATCATCGCACCCGGAGACCGCGTCGCCCAGCTGCTCTTCGCGCCGGTCACTCGGGGCGAGCTTATCGAGGTCGCGGCGCTGGACGAGACCGCGCGCGGCGGCGGCGGCTTCGGCTCGACGGGCGATCGCTAACGGAGTTGCCGGCAAGGCCAGTGGTCCCCGGATTTTATTTTTAGGAAGTAGCGCGTTGCGGCCCTTGCGGGGTTTCACTATGTGACCGCGCTGCTTTCCACCGTTCAAACCACAGATCGCATGAAGCGCACAATTCTCCTGGCCTTGCTCTGTCTCGCCGTCCGCGTCGAGGCCGCCGATATCAGCGGCTTCGTCCGCGGCGCCGCCGATGGCGAGAGCCTGCCCTTCGCCAGCGTCTATCTCAAGGACCAGACCTGGGGTGGCATCACCAACGACAGCGGCTATTACGCCATTGCTGGTGTGCCTCCGGGTCGCTATACCCTCGTCGTCTCGAGCGTCGGCTACGCGGTCTTCCAAGAGGAGATCGATGTCGCCAATCGCGATATAGTTCGCGATATCCGCCTCCGCGAGAAGGCCATCCAGGTCGAAGATACCGTGGTCGAGGCCGAGCGTGCGGAGGTTGAGAGCTTCGATATTAGTCCCGGCCGCACCACCTTGCAAGTCCGCGAGCTCAAGGCCGCGCCGGCGGCGATCGAGGCCGACCCGATCCGCACGATCCAGACCCTGCCCGGCGTTGCAGCGCTGTCCGATTTCTCGGTCGGCCTCTATGTCCGCGGCGGCACCCCCGACCAGAATTTGATTCTGCTCGATGGCACCGATGTCTACAACGCTTCGCATCTCTTCGGATTGTTCTCGACCTTTCCCGCCGATGCCGCCAAGTCCACCGAGCTGTTGCGCGGCGGCTATCCCGCCAAGTACGGCGGCCGCCTTTCGTCGGTGCTCAACGTCATTACCAACGAGGGCAACAAGGAGCAGGTAGAGATCGACGGCGGCTTGAGCCTGCTGGCTTCGCGGATGACGGTGCAGGCCCCGGCGCTCAAGGGCTCGTGGCTGGTCTCGGCGCGCCGCACTCACCTGGACCCGGTCATGGCCCTTGCCAGGAACGCGCTCGAGGCCAAGGCGCTGGGCTATAATTTCTACGATTTGCAGGGCAAGACCCACCAGGTGTTGTCGCACTCCGACCAGCTCACCATCGCCGCCTATACCGGCCGCGACAACTTGCTCTACCGCTTCGACGAGCTGGGTTTCAAACTCGAGTGGGGCAATCGCACCATCAGTTCCAAGTGGACCCACGTCTTCGACTCAAACCTCTTCGGCAACTTCCTCTTTACCGGCAGTCGTTTCCAGGCCCAGACCAACTTCGACTCCGAGGATGTCGAACTGGTGGAGGAAAACCGCCTGGGCGACCTTTCGCTCAAGGGCGACCTGAATTGGTTTGCGGGGCCAAACCACGCCGTCGAGCTCGGCTTTAACGTCAAGCGCCAGTCGGTGGGCTATCAGTTTGGCGAAAAGGACAGGATCTGGTTCGACATCGACGTCGAGGCCTTCCACAACTCGGTCTACGTGCAGGACAACTGGTCGCTGGGACCGCTGTTGACCCTGCAGCCGGGGCTGCGCTTCAACCAGTTCAGCAATGGCGATTATTCCGGCTTGTCGCCGCGGCTAGCACTGCGCTACCAGACGGGCGACGACACCCATCTCAAGGCCGCGGTGGGGCGCTANCATCAGTACATTTTTCGNCTCGCGCGNGAGTTTCAGGGNATCTCGCTATTNTCCAATGTCTGGGCTCTGGCNGATTCTACCGCCGANCCCAGCAGTGCGACCCACTATATCGCCGGNTTCGAGACCAGGCTTTTTGGNCTCGACTTCGACGCCGAAACCTANTACAAGGACTATCGGGGCCTCTACGAGATCAACTACGACGAGCANGATTCCGACAAGATCGGCGATATTCTGCGCCGNGGCGATGGTCGCGCCTACGGNTTCGANATGNTGCTGCGCAAGCGCTCGGGCAACCACACGGGCTGGCTGTCGTTTTCCACCGGAGCCAGCGAGCGCAAGATTGCCGGTCTCAATCTCGACGNNCNGGGCGATGAGCGCTTCTTCAAGTCCAAATTNGACCGCGGGGTCAGCGTCAATCTNNTCCATTCCTGGCGCTTGAGTAAGAAGTGGANGCTCAACAGCCGCGCCGCCTATGCCTCGGGCCAGCCCTACACCCAGGTCCTGGGCCGCGGCGAGATCTCGCTGCCCTCGGGCAACACCTGGACCTTCAANGAGCAAGGCGAACTCAACGCGGTGCGGCTNCCGAGCTACCAACGGCTCGATGTGTCAGTCCAGCGCGTCTTCAATTTCAAGCGTTGCGATATGCGAGCCTATCTGCAGATAATCAACCTGTTCAACCGCAAGAATATCTTCAACTACTTCTGGGACCTGGAGGGCGAGCCGGAAAACCGCAAGCCGGCCGAGCGCAACGACATCCCGATGCTGCCGATACTGCCGAGTTTCGGCCTCGACTTCAACTTCTGAGGNTTTTATGAAAAAGGCCATCCTGCTGTGTGCCGCANTTTGTGTCGGCTGCTCCAATCCAACCGAGGTCGAGAATCCGGAGCAGACGATCATCGTCACCGGCTATTTGAGCCCGGGAGCGGATACCNAGGTCACTCTGCGCCAGACGCTGCCGCCCGAGCGTTACTACGACGGGCTGGAAGACACGTTGCACAATGCGAGNGTGCAGATTAGCACNCGCGGCGAGACTTTTGCACTGACGCCCACCGCCGCCGANCCCGGGCTGTTCCACATCGCGCACGAGACCATGGCCATCGTCGAGGGCCAGACATATGAACTGCTGGTCGCGCAAGGCGGGCGGCAGGTCCGCGCCCGGACCACCGTNCCTTTCAAATCGATGGTTACCACGATTAACACCCATACCGGCGACGGCGAGTCTATCGTCTACAACCAGTCCTTTGGCGACCTCTTTGGCAACNTGGTGCATCCGGGCGAGTTTTTCTGGACGCCCAGCGCGAATGCCGCCGGCTATGTCGTCATCGTCGAGGCGGTCGAGGTGGGTGGACTGCCGCCGGGCGAGACCATTCCGCTGACCGGCGACCTCGATCGGCTGATCGCATGGCGGGAGGAAGTAGAGGGCCAGGTAGCGGACGACTCGCTCGCATCGCTCGATCGCGAGATCGAGGTGCTGCGCTCGTATTTNCGCGACCATCTGGCGCTGGTTGACGGCAGGGGCGAGCCGATTCGCTGGCTGCGCGACCGCCAGCAGGAGGCGTGGGANGAGATCGAGACCGAGGAGGAGTGGAGCGAGGGCAAGAAGTGGCGCGAGCGCNTCGACAATCTGTTNTTNGCGCGCAAGATCGACTACTGGATNCCAGCCGATTCGACGCGCAGCGACTTCTGGTGGCTGGGGGTGCGCTTTGAGGGCGAGTACAGGGTGCGCCTACAGGCGGCGGACCTGAATTATTTCGATTATTTCACCACGGCCTTCAATGGCCAGTCAGGGGCCGATGGCGACAAGGGGCCGGTNTTCCACGTCGAGGGAGGGACGGGGGTATTCGGCAGTTATGTCGAGGATTCGTTTCGGCTTCTGGCGCGGCGGGATGATAGCCTGGGGGTGGGCGGCGATGGCAAGATTGTGGTGGTGCGGGCCGACTGANCACTTCGTGCAGGGGGTTGGTCGGCCCGGGCCAGCGCCCTTTTGCTTCTTTCGCAGAGCGTCTCAGCCGGCGTCACGCAAGCTCCGCATCGCCCTTGCGATGATATTGCCTACCTCGCTCTCGTCCAGGCCCATGACAGCGCCGATTTCTTCGGCGNTGTACGGTCCCTCNCCCGAGAGGCCGAAGTATTTNTCGACCACTTCGAATTCCTCTTCGCTCAGGCTNTGCAGCATNGCNTCGATGGTTTCCATCGTCCGGTTGCCGGTGATCGGCAGATCGCNGCTGAGCAGATCGAGTGCATCGGCACCGCTCTGGTGGAGCAACTCGAGCAACTCGTTNTCTTCGGTNGGTATTAACGTTTCAGTCATGNTCTTTNCCCCCCTGGTGTTTGGGGTTTNGGGGTTTGGTGCAATTATTGCGCTAATNCTACCTTCGNNACCGNATGNAAGCCCNTATGGGCGTTGCCGAGAATGCAGAATTTGCATGGATTTCTGTAGCTACCGCGAATCATCACCTGTCGATCAGGGTTGACTTTGTCCTGTCGGGTCTAACAGGCAATATCAAATGCAACTTCTGTGCCACTGCACAAGATTTGTGCATAAGTCTTTTTAAAACAATGTATAATGAGATTTACAAAGGATTGTGCTCAGAAAACAGGCGCAGCCGGCATTGGCGACATACATCGTAATCTGCAAAAATTGCAGGGGTAGTGTGTTGCGATCTGCTGACAGTTTGTCACGTTCTCCGCACGATGGGTGCAAATACGCGGCGGGTGCGGGTTGGCAGCAGCGAGAGTATGCCAGGCGTACGCGGCGCTTAGCGCGGACGGCGGCAGACCGCAACAAAAAATCCCGGCCGAACTCGACCGGGATTTTTTGTTGACGCTGGGTAGCTTTCTCAGCCTCCCGCCAGTGCTGGCAGGAAGTGCACTTCGCTCTCGGGGCCGACCCTGGCGCGCAGCCCGGCAGCGACGACCTCACCGTCGACGGCGACGGCGATCTCGGTCTTGATGCGGTCGTCTGCGACGATGCGATCCTTAAAGCCGGGATAGCGTTCTTCGAGCGCCTCGACGACCTGGCGCACGGTCTCGCCCTCGACGGCGATCTGAGTCTGACCCTCAGTGAGCTTCTGCATCAAAGAGGGGATCCAGGCTACGGGCACTTCAGCCGCCGGCCGCCAGTGCCGATTGGCCCTCGGACTGCAGCGCTGAGACGATGCGGTCGGGCTTCATCGGCAACTCCTGCGGGCGCACGCCCACGGCGTTGTCGATGGCGTTGGCCAGCGCCGCCGGCGGCGGCGCGATATTGGCCTCGCCGACGCCGCGCACGCCATAGGGATGCCCCGGATTTGGGACCTCGACGATGATCGTTTCGATCATCGGCAGATCGAGCGTGGTCGGGATCCGATAATCGAGATAGCTCGAGTTGTCGAGGTGGCCATTGTCGCTGTAGAAGTACTCCTCGTTGAGCGCCCAGCCGATGCCCTGGACCGAGCCGCCCTGCATCTGGCCTTCTACATAAGAAGGATGGATGGCCTTGCCGGCATCCTGGATGACGGTGAAGCGCAGTACCTGGACCTTGCCGGTCTCGGGATCGACCTCGACATCGGCGATATTGGCGGCAAAGGAGCCACCGACGCCGGAGTCGGGATTGACAGAGGCGCGGCCGACTACGGGACCGCCGGTTTCGTCCAGCTCGCCGGCCAGTTCCTTGAAGCTGATCGACCGGTCGCCCGCGCTGAGGGTGCCGTCTTCGTACTTGACCTGGTCGGCTTCGACTTCCCACAGCTGGGCGGCGCGCTCGCAGAGCTGGTCCTGGATATCGAGGGCGGCTTTGTAGGCGGCCCAGCCGGTGGCGTAGGTGACTCTGCTGCCGCCGGTGACATCGGTATGGCCGATGGAGTCGGTATCGACGACCTGCGGTTTGACATCCTCGGCGCCGATGCCCATGGTCTCGGCGAACTGCATGGCGATTGAGGTGCGACTGCCACCGATATCGGTCGAGCCTTCGCTGAGGCTGACGGTGCCGTCGTTGTTGACGCTGGCGGTACACGCCGACTTGAGGCCGACGTTAAACCAGTAGCCGATCGAGATGCCGCGGCCCTGATTGGGACCGGAAGGCGCAGCGCTCTTGTAGTGGTCTGAGTCGCGGATGGCCTCGAGGACCTCCTTGCAGCCCATCTTGGGGTAGACCACGCCGTCGATGCGGCGGGTGCCGGTGGTCGCGGTATTTTTAAGCCGAAATTCCAGCGGATCTATGCCCAATTCGGCGGCCAGCAGGTCGACCACGTGCTCGGTGGCGAAGGCCACCTGGGTCGAGCCGGGCGCGCGGTAGGCGAAGCTGCGCGGCTTGTTGCAGACCACGTCGTAGCAGTCGATGAGCCCGTCGGCGATGTCGTAGCAGGAAAACACGCACATCGCCGCGGCGCCGACCAGGCCGCCGGGATAGGCGCCCGACTCAAAGGCGATATAAGCGTCGGCGGCGGTGATCTTGCCGTCTTTAGTGGCGCCCATCTTAACCTTGACGTAGGAGCCGGGGGTCGGGCCGGTGCTTTCGAAGACCGAGGGACGGGTCATGATCAGCTTGACCGGCTGGCCGCTGAGCTTGGACAGCAGCGCGGCGACGGGCTCGAGGTAGATCGGAATCTTGCCGCCGAAGCCGCCGCCGATCTCCTGAGGCACGACCTTGATGCTGGAGGCCGGTACGTCGAGGACGGCGCCGGTCTGAGCGCGGGCGGCGAACGAGCCCTGGGTGCTG
Organism: Gemmatimonadota bacterium; assembly: GCA_002724215.1. Lineage (GTDB taxonomy): Bacteria > Latescibacterota > UBA2968 > UBA8231 > UBA8231. The sequence continues at coordinate 24,053 of PBOD01000122.1, forward strand.
GTCCAGACGGTGATCTGGCCATCGCTATTCCACATTGCGGTGGCGTTGTGCGGCTCGATATAGCCCTGGTGCACGGTGGCGGTGTGGAACTCGCGCTCGATGACCACGTCGGCGGCAGCGAAGGCCTTGTCGGGATCGCCGAGCTTGTGCTGGAAGTGGGTGGCGAGATTGCTCTTTTTGCCGGTATCCTCGCCGAACTCTTGGGTGGTCATATCGTCGTGGAGTTGCGGCGCGCCCTCCTGCATGGCCTCGCGCACGTCGAGTACGGCATCGAGGACTTCGTACTCGATCTCGATCAGGTCGAGCGCCTCCTCGGCGATGTGCAGCGAGGTGGCGCAGACCGCGGCGACGGGATGGCCGCTATAGAGCGCCTTGTCGGTGGCGAGGACATTATCGCGGATGTATTTGAGCCGGGCCGGACCCTCGCCGAGATCGACGATCTGGTCACCGGCGTCGGGGAAGTCCTTGCCCGTGATTATCGCTTTGACGCCGGGCAGGGCCGCGGCCCTGGAAGTGTCGACAGATTTGATGCGCGCGTGGGCGTGCGGCGAGCGCAAGACCTGGCCGTAGAGCAGGCCGGGCAGCCGCGTGTCGCCGCCGTAGACCGCGCGGCCGGTGACCTTGTCGACGCCATCGTGGCGGATGGGTCGGGTGCCGATGACCTTGTAGCCGTTTCCGGAAGACATGGCGTTTCTCCTCGTGGTCGGTATCAGGCGCTCTGCTGGACTTCTTGCGCGGCGTCGAGGACGGCGCGGACGATTTTGTCGTAGCCCGTGCAGCGGCACAGGTTGCCAGCCAGCCAGTGGCGGACTTCGTGTTCCGAGGGATTGGGATTGTGGTCGAGCAGGGCTTTGGAGGCGACCAGGAAGCCCGGGGTGCATATGCCGCACTGCAGGGCGGCGTGCTCGAGGAACTTTTGCTGCACCGGGTGCAGGCTCTCGGGCGTGGCGAGACCCTCGACGGTGCCGATCTCCTTGCCGTCGGCCTCGACGGCGAGCATCAGGCAGGAATCGACGAGGACGCCATCGACAGTGACCGAGCAGGCGCCGCAGTTGCCGTCGTTGCAGCCCTCCTTGGTGCCGGTGAAGCCGAGCGTCTCGCGCAGGACCTCGAGCAGGCTCTGGCGTGGCTCGCAGAGGAGCTCGGTCTGTTCTCCGTTGATGGTGGTCTGGACGTGTACTTTGCTCATTTTACTCTCCATTTCGGGGTAGACGGCCGCTGCTCCGCTCTGCGGGCATTCCTCGTCGCAGTCTCAGATGGCGACATCGCCGTGATGGCTGCGGGGTCTACACTGTGGTTTATATCAATCGGTCGCTCAGTGCCTATTGTGGGTGGCGAATTCGGCTGGCTCTTCGCACCGCGGGGGCGTGTGGCGAAGAGCCGACCATGTACTCTTTCCTGCGGCATGGTCGGTTAGCCGGCCGCCTCCTGCACGGCATTGGCGACGAATTTGCCCTTGGCCCGGGCGATGGCGCCCTCTAAAGTGCGCTTGACCAGCACCCCGACTAAGTGGGTGCGGAAATCGGCTGGGCCGCGCATGTCGGAAATCGGCGTGGCCGCGCTCTGGGCGGCGGCGGCGGCTTCGGCGATAGCTTCGTCGGAGACGGCTTTGCCGACCAATCCGTCGCCGGCGGCGCGGGCGAAAATCGGGGTCGGGCCGACGGCGGCGAGGGCGATGCGGGCCGCCTTGAATTCCTTGCCGCGGTTGGCCAGCACCACGTGCGAGGAGACGCCGACGACGGCGATGTCCATCTCGTTGCGCGGGATAAAGCGCTGGTAGTGGGCGCCGGTGTTTTTCTTGGGATTGGGGATCTGCAGCGAGACCAGGATCTCGCCGGGGGCGAGCGCATTCTGGCCGGGAGCGGTGCAGAAATCTTCGACGGAAAGCGAGCGCTTGCCGTCGGGGCCGGCGATATTGCAGGTCGCCGAATGGGTGATCAGGCTGGGTATGGTGTCGGCGCTGGGCGAGGCGTTGCAGAGGTTGCCGCCGAAGGTTGCCCGGCCCTGGATCTGGATGCCGCCGATAATTGAGGCCGAGTCGACCAGGCCGGGATAGCGCGCGACGATCTCGGCGTCGTTGTAGATGCGCCAGCAGGCGACGCCCGCGCCGATGACCAGGCCTCTGCGCGGGCCAAACGAGAGTTCGTTGGCCTCGGGGACGTTTTTGATGTCGATGACGCGATCGGGGGCGAAGCGCTTGCCGCGCAATTGCACGATCAGGTCGGTGCCGCCGGCGAGGACGCGGGCGTCTGGGCCCTTTTCGGCCTTGAGGGCCACGGCTTCGCGCAGCGAGCTGGGTGCACAGTATTCGAAATCTTTCAAGGGATACCCTCCTCACAACTTAGGTGGTCGCGAACATATTTATTAAGGCCGGTATTTGCGGATAAGTATGCTCTGCGGCTGGACCCCTGTCAAGGGGCATGGGTCTTCTGTGCTGGCGCGGGTTATGCCGACTGTGCTGTGGCCCATCCGGCAGTGGCCGTGTACTCTACGGCGCCGGCGAGCGCGTAAGGCGTCGCGATTTTTTGACCGGCGAGCGGCGCGGTAGAAGCAGTAGCGGGGGTTTAAGGCCTGTGTAATGTCGCGATCGCATCGAGCAGGCTCAGGCCCGTGTGGTAACCGGGATCGGCGTCGGCGGTGGCGGGGATGGCGTCGATGACCGAGCCGTCCGCGGCGCGGGTTTGTATCGCCATCAGGTGCACCTCGGGGCGGACGAATTGGCCGAGGAAGGCGTTGTGGCAGGCGGCCCAGATCCGCAGGCAGGCGGGGTCGGAAAATTCGCGCCAACAGAAGGCGGCGGCGCGGATCGTCTCGGGCAAGTTCCACCACGGCATATCGGTGTTGAGGTGCTGCCGCGACACCAGGTCGAAGGCCTTGCAGATGCCCTCGGGCCCGGGCAGGTAGCCATTGGCGAAGTTCTGCGCGAGGAGGGCCGGTAGCGCCTCGAGGTGCTGGCCGAGGATGCGCAGTTGCGACGGGCGGGCGCCACCGCCGGCGCGCGTTGCAGCGGCGAATTTGAGCGCTAGACCGACGAATTCGAGCGCGTGTCCGGGGTCTGAGAGCACGCGCCCGTCGCCGTCGCGGTAGGGCGCCCCCTTTGCATCTATCGATTCCCAGAAATCTCCTTCGCTAAATTCCGCGATGCGCCCGTTGCGATTGGCGTAGTAGGCGAGCTCGTATTCGATCAGGCGCAGGCCGTCGGCAACGGCTTCTTTGTCGCCGACGGCAGCCAGCAGGGCGCAGGTGCCGAGGTTGATCATATACGGTCCGTGGTCGAAACGGCCCGCGACGTGGGCGATGGGATTTTTCGGGTCGAGGGGTTGTTGGTCGCTGACAAAGCGCCGCGCCCAGATATCGGCGCTGACGCCCGCGGCGTAGGCACGGGCGTCGGCCAGGGCTTCGGCGTCGCGTAGCAGCAGCGCGCCGGCAAGCATGCCCTTAGCGCAGAATAGGTCGCTGAAATTGCTCGGAGCGTCGGCGGCGAGGGGAATGTCGCGCGGCTGGCCGTCGTCGCCGAGGGCGAAGGGGGCGCCGTCGGGGCGCATGAAGAAATAAAGGTGGCCGCCGTTGGCTCGCCGCATGCGGCGCAGCGACGCGAGGACGGCGCGGGCCTGGGCGCGGAGACGGGTGGCGAGGTCCTTGAGCGCCGGGTCGTCGAATCCCGCGAGCCACAAAGCGTGGCCGGCCAGGGCTTCGAGCCCGCGGCCCTGAATCCAGCCGTAGACGCAGTCGCGCCCGCGGATGGGGTCGTCGGCGGGGAAGTCGCGGCCGGTCTTGAGATCGAGTTTGGTATCGACGAAGGGGTAGGACGCGTCGAAGCGATCGGCGATGGCGGCGATATTGGCCAAGCAGATGGCCTGGTAGTCGGCGGCGGCGTTCTGCAGGTCGGCCGGGGCGGGATCGGCGGGGAGCAGACGGCCGGTGTAGGTCGCGGGGGCGTTGTGCATGGTATGGCTATTGATCGCCTGGTTTGAGAAGTCGTATAATTATCGAGTGCGTGGAGCATTGCGGCTATAGTTAAATGCGAGCATTTGGCCGGTGAATATCGGTTTTGCAAATAGATCAGGTCAAATTGCGCAGAGCGACAATCGCAAAAAAACCGGGGAATGGTCTGATGAACGAACGGGAAATAGCAGCATCCTATCAGCGCGACGGCTATGTCGCCGTCGAGGATATCATAAAGGATCGCGAACTGGCGCCGATACGCGAATTTATCACAGGCCGGGTCGATGACTTCGCGCGCGAGGAGCACGCCGCGGGCCGGCTGGCATCGCGCTATGAAGACGAATCCTTTGGCCGGCGCTATGCCGCGATCTGTCAGGAGCAGGGGATCGCACCGCGCGGCTGGGGTCTGGGCTCGTTCGGGCGTCAGTTCTACGATCTCTACACGCTGCCCGGGGTGCTGCGCGTTTTGCGGCTGATTCTGGGCCCGGAGGTCTCCAATATCGGTAGCCCGGCGCTGAGGACCAAGCTGCCCGGCAGCGTGGTCACTTCTTTCCCGTGGCACCAGGACAGCCAGTATGTCGATCAGAGCCAGGTCGGCGTCAAGGAAAAGCACACCGGGGGCCTGCACATGGTCACGGTGTGGGTGCCGCTGGTGGCGGCCACGGTGGAGAACGGCTGTTGCTGGGTGCTGCCCGGCAGCCACCGCTGGGGCTTGCTCGACGGCGCTCGCGGTGAGGATATGAACGTGCGCATGGAGGAGGATATCGAATCCCGGGGCACCCCGACGCCGGTGCCGCTCGAGCCAGGCAGTGCGCTCTTTATGTCGAATCTGTGCGTCCACACCAGCAAGCTCAACACCACCGACGAATGCCGCTGGAGCATCGACTACCGCTATTTTCCCACCCCGGGCCGCGCGGCGCTGGCGGCCGATGAGCTGGCGGCCGCGGAATTCGTGCGCGACAAGGTCATCGGCGGCAAGACGGCGCCCCTGATCGTGCTGTCGGAAGGCCATGTGCCCGATTGGGAAGAGTGGGAGGCCGAAGTGAGCGCGCTGCGGGCGTGAGGGACTAGGGCGACCGCTTGCCCCGCTGCGGGCTACGGCGGTGGAGGCTGCCGGGGGTATGAAAACGCGGGACGCGAAGATTGACAAACGCCCATCTCCCGGCTAGAATTGCCGCATATCCGCGCCATACAGCGCGCCCAACGAAAGGCCGCGGCCATGACCGAATTGCATCCCAATACCTCGCACTCGATCACCGAGCAAACCGAGCAGATGTCCAGCGACGAGAAGTATCTCTTCGACCTGACCGGCTTCCTCGTCGTCAAGGACGTCCTCACTGCCGAACAGCTAAAGCTGGCCAATGCTGCGATCGACTCGATGGAGCTCGAGCAGAGCCCGGAGTACTTCGGTGATTCCGAGGCGCTGAAGGGCGCAAACCGCTCGACGCGGTTGGGCAATACGACGGGTTTGATGGAACTGGACAAGCCCTTTTGCGTGCCCTTTCGGGACATGCTGGCGCACCCTGGGACCATCCCGCATCTGAATACCATTCTCGGCGAGGGCTGGCGGCTCGACCACGGCCCGGGCCTGATCGCCATGGACAAGGGCTGTTCGGGCGGTATGCTGCACGGCAATTTCGACAACGCGCCCTACTTCTATCGCGAGGGCCGGATCTTCACCGGGCTGTGCGTGATCGAATACCTGCTCGCCGACGAGGGGCCGGGCGACGGGGGGGTCTGCGTGGTGTCGGGCAGCCACAAGGCCAATGTGGCATGCCCGCGGGAGATGCTCCAATGGGAGAAATACCGGGAGTTCGTAACCGAGATCAACGCCGAAGCCGGGGACGCGGTGATTTTTAGTGAGGCCTGCACCCACGGCACCCTGCCCTGGAACGCCGATCACCAGCGCCGGGCGATTCTCTACAAATACAACGCCGGGCACATGTCCTGGGGCGGCGGCGGGCTGCCCGATCCGCCGGACTACTGGGACGAGCTGACGCCGCCGCAGCAGGCGGCCTTGCTGCGGCCCTCGCACCACTCGCGGCGGCCCAAGCAGAGCAATGACTATCAGGGCCTGGCGGAGATCGGCGCCTGATCAATGAGACCCGGTCGTGCGAAAAACCGGCGCTCCCTCGCGGTGTGCCGGTTTTTTTGCGTACCTACGTAGAGCGTAGCGGTTTCTGATCGATTGGTCGATATGCGATGGTATGCAAATAACGCACTGACTTCCGTCGCCGTGCTATTCCTGGGCGGACTGGCATTCGCGCTGGCCGTCCACCATTTTTTGCGCGAGCAGACGGCGGTGCGCTTGCGGCAGATCGAGCAGGCGCGCGCTGCGGCAGAAGCCGTCCGCCACAGTGAACAGCAGGCTCGGGTGCAGGCCCTGCGGGCGCGGGTGACCGCGGCGGAAAGGGCCGCCCGGGTAGCCGCCTTGCCCGGCGATCCGACCCAGGGCAAGGCGATCTACGCGTCCTGTGCGTACTGCCACGGCCGGCGCGGCGAGGGCAAGGAGGAGTTTTTTGCGCCGCCGTTGGCCGGGATAGCGCCGTGGTATATCAAGCAGCAGCTCGTAAAGTTCAGAGAGGGCGTGCGCGGCGTGCATCCGTACGATATTTACGGTAGGGAGATGGCACAGGCGATGCTGCTGCTGCGCGATGCAGCGGCCGTCGATAATGTCGTCGCTCACATCGCCTCACTGGACGTCGAGCGCACGGTTGCTCGGCATCGCGGAGACGCGGTGGCCGGCGCGCAGCACTACGCCAGCTGCGTTCCCTGCCACGGCTCGGCTGCGCGGGGCAGCGCGAGGCGCAAGGCCCCGGGGCTTGCCGCGCTGCCGGCATGGTATCTGGAAAAGCAGCTGACAGATTTTAAGAGTGGGGTGCGCGGCGGTCACGAGCGGGACCTCGAGGGCCAGCAGATGATAGCGGCTTTGCAGTCTGTGGACGAGAGCGTCTTCGCCGATTTGATTGCCTATATCCAATCGCGGCAGTAGAGAAAGGTCGAACTATGAGTGACGAGAAAGTCCGCTGGGGCATTATCAGCACGGCGAATATATCCAACTGGGGCTTTATTCCGGCGTTTCGGCAGGCGGCGCGGGGAGAGCTGGTGGCGGTAGCCAGCCGCGACCGGGCTACGGGCGAGGACTTCGCCGGCCGGCACGAAATACCGCAGGTCTTCGACAGCTATCGGGCGATGCTCGAAAGCGATGCGATCGACGCGGTGTACAACCCGCTACCTAATTCGCTGCACGCGGAATGGACGATCGCGGCAGCGCAAAACGGCAAGCACGTATTCTGCGAAAAGCCGCTGGGCGTCGATGCTGGCGAGGTCGAGCGGATGGCGTCCGCATGCGCGGACGCCGGGGTACTGCTGTTTGAGGCCTTCGTCTTCAAGTGCCATCCCCAGTCGCACAAACTGCGCGAGCTGGTCGCCGACGGCGCAATCGGCGAAATGGTGCAGATGCAGGCGCACTTCAGTTTTTATCTCGAGCGGCCGACCGACAATATCCGCTTGAATAAAGATCTGGCCGGCGGCGCCCTGATGGATGTGGGCTGCTACCCGATCACCTTCGCGCGTTATGTATATGACCGCGAACCGGTGGCGGTTACGGCCGAGTGCCGGATCGACCCCGACTACGGCGTGGAGACCCACACGAGCATGGTGCTGGACTTCGGCGACGATGCGCACGCGGCACTGGTCGCCGGCTTTGACGCCGCCGGTGGTCGCGGGGCGACGATTCTGGGGCAGCAGGGCTATATTGAGGTGCCCAATCCCTATCATCCGGCCGAGCAGAGCTCGTTTGCACTGCACAAAGGCGAGGGAGAAGAAGTCTTTTCCTTCGAGACGGGCACCCAGCCCTTCGCGCCGGCCATCGAGCATTTTAACGATTGTCTTCTCGACGGCGCGGAATTGATGGACGACGCGGGCGGTGCGGCGGCGACGATGCAGGTCATTGCGGGGGCGCTGGAATCGGCGCGCACGGGGCGGCGGGTCGAGCTGTAGTCGGGAGGAGCCGGCAGAGGGGCCAAAGCTCACGTAGAACAAGGCCGCGACAGCAGGAGGCCGCTGCCACGAAAATTGGAACAGGCAGATGCGCACCCGGTCTGCGATCCGTCCGGTCGCGGCTGTATCAAGCTGCGGATATGCGCGCGCGTCGCACCTGGGCCTGCTCGGTGAGCACCATGGCCAGTATGCCGCCGAGGATGATAATCCCGCCGCCGATTACGCTCCAGCTCAGTGGCTCGTCGAGGACATGGTGCGCCATGGCGATTTGCGCGATGGGCGTGGCGGCGGTGATGGTGCCGGCCAGGGCGGCGCTGAGCCGCTTGATGCCCTCCGAGACCAGGATGAACGAAAGGCCGGTGCCCAGCGCACCGACGATCAGCACGGCCAGCAGCGTAGCGGATGTCGGCGCCGCGTGCAGTTGGAACTGCCCCGCGGCCACCGTGCCCGTGACCACTGCGCAAACAGCCATCATCGGCACCAGGATCGCCGCAGTGCTCGCGCGCGGCGCGAGCGCCTTGTTGGACAGCGCGTACACGCCCCAGCCGATGCCGGACCCCAGCATCAGCACATTGCCCAGCATGTAGCGCGGCGCAAAAAGGTGCCCGACTTCGGCGCGGAAGCCGACGACCACCGCAATCCCGGCCAGCACCACCCCCATACTGGCGATTTTGCCCCAGCCGAGGCCCTCGTGCAGGACGAAGGCGGCGAGCGCAGCCAGGGTGACGTACTGCACCTGGACGATCAGCACTCCGGCGCTGGCCGTGGTATAGCTCAAAGACACCGCATACAGCGAGTAATTGAGGCTCATGCCCAGACCGCCGACCAGATGCCAGCGCGACCAGGTGATAGTGCGCAACCGGCCGCCGCCCACGTAGAGCAGGGCGAGCGTGACTGCCAGGCCCTGCGCGGTGCGCAGAAAGGTGATGGTCATCGGGTCGAAGATGGGCAGCAGCAATTTGACCAGGGTGGGGACGAAGCTCCACAGGGCGACCACGCCCAGCATGTAGAGGATGCCGATGCTCACAGGGCGCGATCGCTGGTCGCGCCTAGTCGGCCGCGATGCAGTACAGGTGCTGGTGTCCCCGCAGATAGATCACATCCCCGGCGACGACGAGCGAGGCGGCGGTGCCCTCGTTTAGGACATTGGTCGCCAGGGGTTCGAACTGTTCCGAATGGCCAATTACCAGCGTCGATCCGTCCAGATCCGAGATATAGATGCGGTCTTCGATGCCTACGAGCGGCGAGTAGATCGAGCCCATGTCCTCAAGGCGCTGCGGGCCGAAGCGGACCTCGCCGGTGGCGGGGTCGTAGCAGGACAGGATGGCGTTGCGGTTCTTGGTCATGTAGAGTCGGTCGCCATAGAGCAGGGGCGAGGCGACATAGGGCGTGTTCTCGGCGATGGACCAGAGGACGGCGTTGGTGCCGGTGAGGTCCCCGGTGGCGCCGTCGATCCGAATGGCCTGCATCGCCGGGCTGCGGTGGCCGCTGGCGACGTAGACCACGCCGTCGCGGTAGAGCGGGGTGGGAATCACATTGGTGCCGAGGCCGGCGCATTCCCAGATGGTCGCCCCCGTCGCCAGATCGTAGCCCCTGGTCTTGTTGGAGGCGCTGACAATGACCTGGGCTTTGCCGGCGACATCTACGATTAGCGGCGTCGACCAAGAGGTCGGCTCGTCGCGGCTGCGGCGCCACAATTCAGCGCCGGTGCGCTTGTCGAGCGCGACGATAAAGGACGCGCCTTCGTGATCCCAGTTGACGACGATGACCTCGCCGCGGATGGCCGGTGAGCTGCCCTCGCCGAAGCTGTTGCGGGTGGTCATATCGCCGAGGTCTTTTTCCCACACTACCGCGCCGTCGAAGTCGAGGCAGTAGAGGCCCTGCGAGCCGAAGTAGGCATACAGATGCTCGCCGTCGGTGATGCCGGTGTTGGAGGCGTACGACGCGGTGCGGTGCTGGGAATCCTCGACGGGCGGGGCCTGGCGCAGCACGCGCTGCCAGGTAATCTTGCCGCTATCCCGGTGGATGGCCAGCAGGCGATACTCGTGCACGGCATCGGCGAAGAGGCCGTCTTCCTCGACTTCGACGGCGGTCTGCAGATAGAGGTGGTCGCCCCAGAGGATCGGCGAGGCGTGGCCGCTACCGGGGATCGCCGTCTTCCAGCGGATATTCTCGTCTTCGCTCCATTGGATCGGCGGATCGCCCGCATCGACCAGGCCGTTGAGGTTGGGGCCGCGTAGTGCTGGCCATTGGTCCGGCTGCGCATGGGCGGATGCCAAGAGCGCAAAAATGGGCAGAAGAATCAGGAGTTTCGTCATCGTCGCGATTTGCCTCCGTTTATTCGTGGACGTCTAAAGTTAAACCTTCATTGCTTTCCACGCGCCCCCGGCGTAGCGGCGGACCGTCAGCGCGCCCTGCACGGCGCTGACGACGACCAGGCCGATCCATAGGCCATCGGTATCCAGGCCGAGGGCAAAAGCGAGCAAATAACTGGCGGGCAGCCGCACCAGCCACTGTGCGATGAGCGTGTAGTTGAGCGCCGGTTTGGTGTCGCCGGCGCCGCGCAGCCCGCCGCCGCTGGCGATGGCCAGGGCCATAAAGGGCTCGGCCAGGCAGATGGCCCACAAATAGGCCACGCCGATGCGCACGACCTCGACCTCTGTAGTGAACAAGTGCATATATGGCTTGCCCAAAAGCGCGAGGGGCAATCCCATCAGCAGCATCGACAGCGGCCCGACCAAGATCGTGGTCCAGCCGTAGCGCTCGGCCTGCGGGATGTCGCCGGCGCCGATCCGCTGGCCGACCAGCGTCTGGGCGGCGGTGCCGAAGCTCAGCGAGCCGCGGCGCAGAAACCGCTCTATCTGGCTGCCTACGGTATAGGCGGCGACGGCGGCGACCGGGTTCTGGGTCAGGGCCAGGAATTTGACGAAGAGGATATTGGAGCCATTGCGAAATATGCCCTGCAAGCCGGCGGGAATGCCGATGGTGAGGATGCGGCTGGCCAGCTCGCGGTCGGGTCGGTACGACGTTGCGGGCAGCAGGCTCAGCGCGAAGCGGCCGCTGTAGAGCGCCCACATTCCGGCGACCAGTCCCGCAATCTGCCCGATGATGGTGCCCACCGCCGCGCCGACGATCCCCAGGGTCGGCAGGCCCCAGGCGCCGAAGATCAGCCCGTAGCTGGCGATGAGTTTGACGATGCTGTTGAGCAGGCTCAGATAGAGCGGCGTGCGGGTATCGCCAGCGCCGTAGAGGCAGTTTTGGATCACGTAGTTGATGGCGATGAAGACCAGGCCGACGAAGAAAACCTGCAAGAACGGCAGACCGAGTTCGGCGACGGCGTGCGACGGGCTGAGGAAGTCGAGCGCCGGCGCTGAGAGCGCTATGCCGAGCAGCGCGAAAACGAGGCTGACCAGCGCGACCAGAGTGAGGGATTGTTTGGCAGTGGAGCTGGCGTGGTGCGGGTCGCCGGCGCCGATGGCCTGGGCGACCAGCGTGAAGCCGCCGGAGGTCACCGCGACCATGGTGATGCGGATGACCATGGTCAGGGTGGTGGCGATGCCGACGGCGGACATGGCATCGACGCCGAGGCGGCCGACCATGTAGATATCGACCAGGTTGATGAGGTTTTCCAGCTGCGAGCCTAAAAAGACGGGGGTGGTTAGCCGGTAGATCGGGCGGACCAGCGATAGGTCGATTTTACGCGAGGCAGAAATTAGATGGCCTCTTAGTTAGCCGGCGGTCGGCGCAGGTGACACAAAAACCGGGAGTAGAGCCGACCCTGCACGAACTGTTCGGGATCCGACTGCGATACTCCAGGCATGGGATCTCCAGTGTGAATGCATGCTCCACTTGAGGTCAGGCGGGCATTATTCGACCACATTCCGCGCGGCATAGCGCTCTCTGAACAGCGTCTGTCTGAGCGGCGGCATGGCTTCGAGCAGGCGCGGGTCGGGCCGGCACATCGGGGCGTGGCCGCCATCGACAGGGTTGTAGAGATGGGCCACTGCGATGCGGTCGTTTTCCTCGTTGGTCCACGGATGGGCGCTGTGTGTCAGTGCCTCGGTGAAAAAGAGTACCGAGCCCGCAGGGCAGGTATAGGTCGTCCACATGCTCGAAGCCGGGTCGCCAATCTCGTCCGGCGCGGTATAGGCCGCCTTGTGACTGCCCGTCACCAGCAGCGTGCCGCCCTGGCCGTGGGCCACCGGGTTTAATTCCCAGACCACGCGCGTGTGCGGGCTGTAGGCCTTGCCCGGGAAGGCGGTGTAAAAATGGAGGTCTCCGGGAAAGCGGTGCAGGCCGTTGCCATTGTGCGGCGCGAAAGCGCGCTCCTCCGCTTTATCTTCGTTGCGCCGGGCGGGCGCGGTACGGTACCACAGACCGGCGCCGCCCAGGCTATAGCCGTAGCATTGGGGACTCGACAGGCTGGGGTTGGCCATAAATTCATTGAGCATGCCGACCACCAGCGGATGGTCGATCAAGCGCTGCGTCGGCCCGGCCAGCACCGAGCGCTGGTGTTTGGGCAGCGACTCGGGCTCGAAGTGCAACTGCGTGCAGAAGTCGCGCATCTCGGCGATTTCGTTTTGCTTCAGGACGCCCGGGACCAATAGCCAGCCGTCTTTGTCGAAGCGGTACTTTTGTTCCGACGTGAGTGCTGGCACTGCCTCGCCGTCGCTGTTTTTTTGCGGCAAGCGATCGGCGTAATCAGCCAGCGGCGCCCCCAGTGTCTGGCCAATGATATAGGGTTGTGCCGTGCTGTTGTCGCTCATAGCGGACCATCCTCATAGGGGGTGGTGCGCGGGAAAAAGCTATCGCTCCGGTCGTTGTGCGCCGCGCTGAACAACGACTGCCGCAGCGGCGGCATCGAAGCGATCAGTGCCTGCGGCGGTCGCCACGAATGCCAGCGGGTGGCGACAATATTGTAGAGGTTGAATATCGCCAGACGCTCGTTGTCGGGGTTGCTCCACGGCTGCGCCGAGTGGGTGATGGACTCGGTGAAGAACACCACCGAGCCCGCGGGGCACTCGTAGGTTTCCCACAGATCCGAGGCGGCGTTCTGCACGCCCTCGGGCGCAGGATACGCCGCCTTGTGGCTCCCCGGTACGAAGAGCGTGCCGCCGCGGCCCTTCTGCACCGGGTTCAGCTCCCATATGACCCGCGTCAGGCCGCTCCACGCCTTGCCCGGTTGGCAGCGGTAGAAGTGCGAATTCCACGGCATGCGGAAGAGCCCATTGCCATTGTGCGGTTTGAAGCCGCCCGGCGCTTCGAGGGTGCGGTTAAACAAATGTGAAGTCTCGAGGCGAAAGCCATAGCGCTGTTCGTTGGCCACCGGCGCATAGGCGACGAACTCGTTCATAAAGCCCAGCACCAGCGGATGGTCGGCCAGGCGCTGCAAGGGCCCGGCGACGGGACAGCGCATGTGCTCGGGCAAGCGATCGGGCTGGCGCGCCAACTGCAGGGCAAAGGTCCGCATCTCGGCGCATTCGTCGGTGCTCAAGACACCGGGCACCAGCAGCCAGCCGGCGCGGTCGAAATCGTACTTCTGTTGGTCCGAAAGCCCGACCGCCGGCAGGCCGTCGGCATTGTGGCTCGTCAAATCCTCAGCCCCGACCGTCAGCGGCGTGCCGAGGTTTTTGTTGACGACGAAGGGTTGGCCCCGGACGAGGGCTCTGTGCGCGTCTTGGCTCATCTCATCTGACATCATAAAACCGCTGTGGACATTACTTGACGAAAAAAGCCGTTTCCTCAGGCTGGTTTCTTCATTCGTCAAACCATCATATACCCGGGGCAAACGGCACCGTGGATCAGGCGGCAAAAATACTCAATGTGCTGGCAATCACCAAACCCCACCCGAAACATCCATGCTGCGCCGGACTCCGAAGGCTAGCGGAGCATCGCAGGATCCTCAAAACAGCCGCGCGGACCTGTGCCGGGGAGCCCGAGTAAAATACTGCGCGATTGACGGGCAGCGGCTTCTGCTCCCGCGTTGGATACCTGAGATTTGTCCCGCGCGGGTATTTTCGCCTACATTGGGGGGATTTACAATTCCAACCGTGGCCCGGCCCATCGCGGCGGTTCGCGCAGTAATGCTTTCCAGGCTGCCGCAGGCGGAAGCAAAAAACCGTGCTGCAACAGGCGAGAATTCCACTCGACAACGAAAGGGAAGACTCCCGATGAACGCAGATCAGGATTATGGCTTTGATGTAGCGGGCTTCATCGTCGTGCCCCAGGTGCTCAGCGCAGAGCAAGTGCAGGCCTGCAATCAGGCTATCGATGCCGTCGGCCGGGATGAAGGTATGCTGGAGTGGCCCGGGCCGTCGGGTGCGGCGTTTCGCATGCTGCAAGAGCACCCGGTGCTGCAGGAGATCCTGGCCGCGCTCTGCGGGCCCGATTATGTCCTCGATGGCCCGCCGGCGCTGGTCGCTGCCGGCGCCGCGACAGCGGCCGGGGCGCCGTTGGCGGCCGGCGATCCCGAACGCAACCGGCGGTTGCGCTATGTCAAACACGATGGGGTGCGCATTTGCCACGGCGTGCGGGTGGTGTGGGCGCTATCGCCCTCGCCACCAGAGCAAGGGGGCCTGATCGTGGTACCGGCCAGCCACAATAGAAGGATGGAGCCGCCGGCAGACTTTCTCAGCGGCGCGGAAACGCTGGAGATGACCGAGGAGCTGCAGCTGCAGGAGGGGGACCTGCTGATCTGCGCCGCGACGTTGCTGCACGGAGTGCGCGGTCGTCCAGGGCATCTGCTCGCAAGCGAATATATCAGCGCGCGCGCCATGCCCGCCGCTGGCTATCCCGAGATTGCACCGCCGCAATGGGCTACAGAGCTCAGGCCCGAGCAGCAGGCCGTGGTCGGCAGGATGACATCGGGTCGCGGCGGCACGGTGCTGTCCGATGGCGAAAGGGCGTGGGTAGACACCGCGGTCGAGCAGCCGGCATCGGTCGCATATCATCTCGACGACGGTAGCATGCCGGATCCGCACGAGCTGTGGTTTTGGGAAGTGCGCGGCTACCTGGTGCTGCGCGGGGTGATGGACGAGGACTGGCTGGCGGCGGCCAATAGGGCTATCGATACGGCATTGGAGGCCCAGCCCGAGCTGCCAGACGGCCACCCCAGCCGACTCGAGGAAGTGCCCGAACAGGCTCTGCGCGAAAACGACTGGGAGTGGCCGGAGGAAACCTCGGTGCGCTTGCGGGGCGACATCCATCGGCCGCGGATGGGCGGACTGTATCAGCTGCCCAGGCCGCACTGCGAGCCCTTTCGCAAGATGATCGCGCATCCGCCCATCGTGCAACGGCTGAACTGGATGCTCGGCTATGGCTTCAGGGAGTCGACCGAGCCGATGGGCTGCGTCTATCCGCAAGGTACGACCGGCGGCTCACTGCACGGTCAGAACCCGGGTGGATATACTGCGATCAACGGCCGGCCGCTGGTCGAGCAGGTCAATGTGGCGTGGGCTCTACACGACGAGGCGGCCGGGTTTGGCGCGGACAGCGGCGGTTTTCTCTGCGTGCCGGGCAGTCACAAGGCGTCCTACGCCATTCCCCGGTCCCTGACGACCAGCATCGATCTGCCGCAGGTCTACAAGCCGCCGCTGCAGGCCGGCGATGTGCTGATGTTTGGGGCGGTGGCGCACGGCACCACCGCCTGGCGCAGCAAGCGGCAGCGACGCACGGTCATTCAGTTTATGGGCTCGGGCAATGTCGCGCTGGCGCCGGGCAAGAAGTCGGTGGGCTGGCGCTGGAGCACAGACCTGAATAATCCGGCCAACAAAGCGGCTGCGAAATCGTGAGCATGCACGAGCCGCGGCGCATCAGCCGCATCATCGAGCACTGGACACTGCCGACCGCCGACCAGGTGCTCGATCACGTCCGCCGCGCCCAGATACAGTTGGTCCAGGTCGGCAATTTCGGGTCGGATTTCTATTCGCTGGCCGAGGCCGCCGACCTGCCGCCGTCGTGGGCGGGCATGCCGCTGCGGGGCATACGGGCCAACCTGGACCTGGCGGCCGAGGTGATTCCACAGATACGGGAAGCCGGTGCATCGGTCGTCGGCCAATTATCGACAACCATGATCTTCGGCAACCACGAAGAAAATCTGGGCCTGTTCGGTGCGACCTGGTCGCAGCTGTGGGCCGACGATTTGCTCGGTGCGGCGCCGACCGCCGACCTTGCGGCACTGGTCCAGCGGCACCCAGACGGATCGCTCAAGTGGCGGACCATAGAGGGCCGGCCGTACCGCACCTATCGCGGCTGCATGTGCAATCCTCAGTGGTTGGAGGTGCTCCAGGCCATGGTGCGCAAGGGCATCGAGGTCGGCCTGGACGGCTTCAATGCGACGCATCATTACGAATCCTTCTGCCACTGCCAGTACTGCTGCGCATACGCCCGCGGGTATCTGCCTACGCGCTTTGCGGCAGACGCGCTGCAGCGCCTTTTCGGCACCGCCGATTTGACGCAGGTGAACGATCCATTTTCAGCCCATGCCGATTGCCCCGAAGATCTGCGAGCACGCCTGGAGCTCGTGCTGGCCCAGGCCGCCGCGCTGCGCCGCAAAGAATCTTTCGATGCCGTGTTCACCCAATACGGCCGCGCGCTCAAGCCGGGTCTGCTGCTGGCCCAGTGGAACCACAAATACGACTTCAGGCCCCACGACGAACGCAGTTTGCTGCCCGGCGAATCGTGGGCCAGGGGCGAGGACTACATCTGGTACAGCCAGGGGCCGCACAAATGGGGCAGTTCGATAGCCCAGGGCTATCTGGCCGACATGGGTCTGCCGGCCCGCTTCATGTATGCCGCCGGCGGTGGTCGCCCCTTCGTCATTAACAAGTACGACTACCGGCGCTGGCGCGTTTGGGCTGGCGAGGCCGCCGCCCATCACGGCACGGCGCTGGCTTTTCACGCCGGGCCGCCGCGCCTCGAGCAAGAAGAGAACGGCAATGTGGCGCCGGAAGATTATTACGGCCCCGTCATTCGCTACCAGCGTTTTATGGCCGCTCATGAAGCCCTGCTGCACCCGGCTGTGCCGTGGTCGCAGATTGGTCTGGTCTACCCCAGAAGAGCCGAGCTGCAAGCGGAGATGGGCTGTCTCGACGCATTGAAGAGGCTCGGGCAGTTATTAGAGGACGGCCACTGGCTGTTCGACATCATTCTCGACGAGCAACTGCTGGCGCGCGCCGACGACTACGAGGTGTTGATTCTGCCGGAAATAGAGCGGCTGAGCAGCGAAGAGGCCGAAAAGCTGGAGGCATTTGTCCGCCGCGGCGGTCGCGTGGTCTTCACCGGAGGCAGTGGCCGCCTCGATGCCGATGGTGCGCCGCACGCGCAGCCGCTGCTGCAGGCGTGGCGCACGGCAGCGCCCACCGGAGCGGTCGGTGCGCTGGCGACGGTCGAAGCCGGCCAGACGCTCTATCTGGCCAGCGGTCCCTGGCAACCGGAAAGAGTCGAATTGCAGGGGACGATCAACGCCCCGATGCCGATCTATCCGATGCTCGCCGAGGACGGCTTTGGCCAGCGGTTTCTCGCCGAGCTGGAACAATTTGTCGGCGGTTCATGGCTCGTTACCGACGCGCCGTGGTATGTGCGCGTGCGGGCCTGGCGACCGCAAACGGTCGCTGCCCTGGTCGTGCACTGGATCAACTACCTGCAGGATGAAGAGGCTGCGATCGAAATCCCGATTCCCATCGGCCCGGTACAGGTTACATGCCGGATACCAGACGGGGTAGTGGTAGATCGAATAGAGTGGCAATATCCCGAGATGCGGGAGCCCGTCGCGCTGGATTATGAATCGGGCGGGGGCCAGGTCCGCTTTGCCATTCCGCGCCTTATCGCCTACGGGATGAGTGTGCTGCATCTGCGCGATGCCTAACCGCGTTGTGATAATTTTGTTGCGCAGACCTCTGGTATTCAATATCTGAAGAGCGGACACAAACAAAGCACAGGCCTGCCATGAGAAAATCCCGCACGATCTACTTCAACGACGCCCGCCATTACTACTTGTTCGTCTTCGATCCGCCGCTGCGCCTGGAGGACGCGTGGCGTCCGGTGGACGAAGTGTCCGGGACGGCGGTAAACACCTTCGTGTACGGTGTTTCGCGGGGCGACACCGGACTGTTTTTCCCCTCCGCAGTCGGTATGCGTTTCGGCGCCGACCTGCAGCCTTTCCAAAACGCCTACGAATGGCGCAGCTGGGAAAATATGGAGAGCCTCATAGCCCGGGGGCTCGATCCGCTCACCGTGCTGATCGACCGGGCGCATGAGAAGAATATGGAATTCTTCGCCAGTCTGCGGCTGGGCGGTTATGGCGGCATGAATCCCGAGCACAGCGTGGCCAATGGCGGACGGGG
Source organism: Gemmatimonadota bacterium (assembly GCA_002724215.1). Taxonomy (GTDB): domain Bacteria; phylum Latescibacterota; class UBA2968; order UBA8231; family UBA8231. Next base: position 42,343 of record PBOD01000122.1, read on the forward strand.
ATTTCTGCATCCCGAGGTGCGGGATCACCAATACGCACAACTGGTAGAGCTGGCCACGCGCTATGCGGTGGACGGCGTCGAACTCGACTTTGCCGCCGCACCGGGCGGCGACACCTTCTGCCTGGCCCCGGAAGATGCGCCGCAGGAGGCTTCGGTGTTGACGAACTTCGTGCGCGATGTCGCCGCTATGGTGCGGCAGCGGCCGGGCTCTGCCGGAGAGGTGGGCGTGCGGGTCTACCCCGCGCAGGAACTCAACGAGCGGGCTGGCCTGGAGGTCGATACCTGGTTGCGCGAAGGGCTGGTGGACTACGTGGTGCCGATGGCCTATTCATGTTTTGTGCTCGACGCCAACATGCCGATAGACTGGATTGTCGCCGCTGCCCACGCAAGCGAGATTCCGGTCTACGGCATGCTGCAGCCCTATTGCGACAATGGCCAACGACCCAATAGCAAGGTGGTACACGCTACCCCGGCCATGATGCGAGCGGCGGCCGCCAATTTCTGGGCGGCCGGGGTCGACGGGCTCTACACCTGGTTCATGCCGTGGCCGCTGGGCGCAGCGGAGCGCCTGATCCTCAGCGAGATGGGCGATCGGGAGCTGGTGCAGGAGGGCGACAAGCACTACTTCCTGCGGCGCTGTGCCGAAAAGCCTGGCCGCTTCGATTATCAGGCCCATCTGCCGCTCGAGATCCCCAGCGCCGATCCGCAACAGCGCTACGAGATACCCTTCGCGGTGGCCGACGACGCGGATAACGACCACATTCAGCACGCCCGGCTCAAGCTCAACGTCACCAATCTGGTCACCGCCGATCAACTCGATGTATGGCTCAACGGAGAGCGGCTGCCCGCTGCGGCCCGCCGCTACGATATGCGACCCTACGACACTTTTACCGGTCAGTGGCTGACATTCGACCTGGCCGGTGGGTCGCTGCGGCAGGGCGCCAATGTCCTGGCGCTGGCCCTGAGCAGCCGCCCCGCCGGATTTGCAGGGGGCGTGGTGGTCGAAGATGTGGAGATTATTGTCGAATACGACGTATTCGCCGCGGCTGGCCGCTGAGAGAAAGGCGATCCAATGGACAAATGCGCGCAACTGGGCACCACCGACCTCCAAATCAGCCGCCACGGTTTTGGTGCGGCCCGCATCGGCGACGGCGCTCCCCGCGACCAGATCGAGAAGCTGCTCGGCAGTCTGCTCGATCTCGGCATCACCTTTATCGACACCGCCGACTGCTATGCTCAGAGCGAAGAGTTGATCGGCCGCTATCTAGGGGGCCGCAGTGGCCAATTCGTGATCGCAACCAAGTGCGGCTGCATCAGCGGCGGCGAGGAGGGCGAGGCGTATTCGCGCGCGGTGATCGAGCGAAACATCGACCGCTCGCTGCAGCGGATGCGACTCGAATGTCTCGATTTGGTGTTCCTGCACACCTGTTCGGCCGCGGTGTTGCGCGCCGGCGAAGCGGCGGAGGCGCTGTTGCGGGCGCGCGACGCGGGCAAGGTGCGCTACACCGGCTATAGTGGCGACGACGCAGACGCTCTGCAGGCGATCGCGATGGGGGTCTTCGACGCGATACAGGTGACGTTCAATATCCTCAATCAAGCGGCGCTCGACGAAGTGCTTCCCGCCGCAGAGCGCGCCGGCATCGGGGTGGTGGCCAAGCGGCCCATCGCCAACGCCAGGCTGCTGCCGCCCGATTCGCCCCAGTTCCACGGCGGTCCGTACTGGGATCCGGTGCGCCCGCTGCTGGAGAAAGAAGGGGCATGGGCTGATCCGCTGGAGTGCTCATTGCGCTTCACGCTGTCGCACCCGGTGATTACTTCGGCGATAATCGGCACCACCGACCCCGAGCATGCGCGGGAAAATGCCAGGCGCGCCCGCGCAGCGGCGCTGTCGCCACAGCTGCTGGCGGCGCTTCATCAGCTGCGCCCCGAGGACTGAAACGGATGCCCATCCCGCCTCGATACCAGATAATATACAACTGGGACGGTGCGCCGCACGGCTACTCGCCGGTGCCGCAATCGGTGGACGATTTTCTCGACAAGGCCTACGCGCCGCTGCAAGACACCCAGGTCGGCGCCCTGTATTGGAGCGCCGGTGGGCGCGGGTCCCGCTGGCCGAGC
>PBOD01000017.1 GCA_002724215.1 Gemmatimonadota bacterium
TTTAAGCACCAATACAATCAGCAGTGGATTCTACAACGCCACGACTACAAAACCCCGGCGCAGGTGCGTCACGACAAACGCCAAACCCGCTACGCCGACACGGCGGGCTGACCGCTAAACCAGTGTCCAATAAAACCAGGGCTTTACAGCTTTTTAGAGCGGTTGATATGGCCAGTAATGGCGATCGTACTTTAGCTGTAGATGTTATGGGTACTGCTATCTACAAAATGATGTGTGACAACTATTGAAAGTCCGCACTTGCCATAGCAGGCTGAACATAATTTCGCTCTGCCTGATACATTTCCATGGTCCGCTGGCGTAGCGGAATATCCATGAGCGCGAGCAGGGTAAACACCTCATCACCTGCCATGCTTTCATCGGTGTCACTATCAATAGTCTTGCAGTAAACGTCTTTCCAAATTGGTGCATCCATCTGCTGACCTACCGTTAGGTCGGTCGAGAGCTTGGGCCATAGCCGGTAGAGGCATACAGGATTCATGAGATGACTTGCCAATATCTAGCATGCTCACGAACCGTTGATCCGCACAAGCGTATGGGTGCGGGGCACAAAAAACGAGGGCTTGCTCTTGCTCAGAGTAAGCCCTCGTTTATCTTGTAAATAAAATGGTGGCTCCTCCCAGAATCGAACTGGGGACACAGGGATTTTCAGTCCCCTGCTCTACCGACTGAGCTAAAGAGCCACCCAATAGCAAGGATAAAAGAAAAGACCGACCATTAATATTGTCAAGGATATCATATGCCCGTTTCGATCATACCCTTCAACATGCCCGAACCCGCTGAAATTCCGTCCCATATCATTGATTCGCTCAAGAGCATGCCGCGCGACGAGGCCGTGGCCAAAGGCATGGATTTGCTGATGCAGATCGAGGCAGCCGACACCATGGTATACGAGCGCATCAGCGAAGGCGGTGTGCCGGAATTAGCCCACGTCGCCGGGGCGGGGGCCGAGCAATTGCAGGCCGTACTCGAGCAGGACACAGCGCGCTCGTTCGCCGGGCAAGAGGGGGTCGGCCCCTCGGCGCTGTTGATTATGGGGCAGGCCGAGGTCAGCGAGGAGAGTGCGTTGCCCGCGGGGGTGTTGCGCTTTTTGCTGGAGGGCGCCGAGAGCGGGATGCTCGGTTTCAACTACGTTCTGCCGCTGACGGGTACCGAGGGCCAGTTGCTCGGCGCTCTGACCCTGATCCGCCGTGCTGCGAGTGGGCCGCTCAACCATGAGCAGCCCAATATCTGCGAGGGCTTGAGGCGCGAACTCAGCCAGATGCTCGCCTGAAGCACCGGTTGGGTAACACATAAAAAAGCGCCCCTGCTGCCGATGGCGGAGCAGAGGCGCGATTTTTATCGGGGCGTTGCTTAAGCGGTTTCGACGACCCCGTTCTCCAGCATCCAGGTCTCGACTTCGCTGCCGTCGACATCGGCCAGCATCTGGCCGTTGATCTCGACGCACGGCGAGAGCGGCTGGCCGCTCTTTTGCACCATCTCGGCGTAGATCTCTGGATTGTTGATAATATCCTTGTCCTCGTACTGCAGGCCATATTTGGCGAAGGTCTCGCGGACGCTATTGCTCCAGCCGCAAACCGGCTTCAAATAGGCGACGATATTGGGTGCATCGGCCATGATCGGGTTCCTTTCTCGCGATGGAGTCGATTGGATGGCGTGTAAGGAGTATTTGTCGTCATTTCCAGTCTTGCTGGAATATAGGAAAGGGGGCCTATCTGTCAAGCCGACAAGCCTTTATACACAATATCGATTGACGAAAAAGAGGCGTGGTCTTAAATTTTCAAAACCCCTCCCTATCCGAGTTGCTCTCCGTCTTAAATCCAGGTTTGTCAATGGCTTCTGAAGAAGTTCTCTTTGTACAAGGCGGTCGCCCATTGTGCGGCGAGGCCGAGGTGCAGGGATCGAAGAACGCGGCGCTGCCGATGCTGGCGGCCTCGCTTTTGGCTACTGAGGGCCAGACCGTATTGCACCGCGTGCCGCCGGTCAAGGACGTGCTGGTGGCGATGGAAGTGCTGCGCCGGCTCGGGGCGAAAGTCGACTATGATATCCGTGCGGAAACCGCGGTAATCGACGCGTGCGATATCGAGGAATTTCGCCTGCCCGAGGAGTTGACCAGCCGCTTCCGCGCGTCGCTGTTATTTATCGGGCCGCTGTTGGGGCGCTTTCGCCGCGCCTGGATCAGCGAGGTTGGCGGGTGCACCATTGGCTCGCGGCCGACCGACTACCACTACCGCGGCTTCGCCCGCCTGGGCGCCCGCGTTGAGGGTGTGGCTGGCGGCGGTATTGACGTGGTGGCCGACGAATTGAACGGCGCCTCTATGTATTGCGATTTGCCCAGCCACACCGGCGTTGAAAATCTGGTGATGGCTTCCTGCTTGGCCCGGGGCGAGTCGGTTATTGAAAACGCAGCGTCCGATCCCGAGATCGTCGATTTCGTGGCGTTATTGCGCAAGATGGGCGCCCGGGTCGAAGGCGCGGGCACCCGGCGAGTGCAGATTGCGGGTGTCGAGGGTCTAGTCGGCGCCGAGCACACGGTGATGTACGACCGCCTCGACGCGGGATTGTTAATGATGGCCGGTGCGATCACTGGCGGCGATATTGCGCTCAAAGGCGTGGTGCGCGATCACCTGCACGTCTTCGAAGCCAAATTGCAGCAGATGGGCGTCGAGGTGGCGGCAGCAGGCGAGTGCGTGCGGGTCAAAGGCCCGCAGACACTGTCGCCGATCAACGTGGTGACGACCTTTTATCCCGGTTTTCCGACTGACTTGCAACCCGGCATAATGGCCCTGGCCTGTATTGCTGGGGGCGACAGCTATATCCGCGAAACCGTCTTTGAAGATCGCCTGGGCCACGTCAAGAATCTGCGCGCCTTCGGCGCCCGCGTCTCACCCGAAAAGGACCGCTTGGTCATCGTCCACGGCCCGGCGCAGCTGAGGGGGGCTCAGGTCAAGGCGATGGATATTCGCGCCGGCGCTGCCTGCGTGCTGGCTGGGCTGGCGGCTGAAGGGCGCACCGGCATTCACAACCTCTACCAACTCGATCGCGGGCATGCTCATATCGAGCGGCGCCTGCGGGGATTGGGCGCCGAGCTCGAGCGGCTCTGAGGGGATTGCGATACGTGGATAAAGGCGGTCGGGGGTCGGTGTTGGCCCCCTTGACCGCCTTTGGTTTGCAAGGCTTATTTGAGGCGGCAATGGAGGCCTCCATGCATATGCATCCCGACAANGTCTATCTGGCGCGCACGCCCATAGACCGCGCCGAAGCGCCCTTTGCAACCTATCGCGCATTGGCGGCGCTGCGGCGATCTGAGCCGTTGATGCCGTTGTGCCGACTGCGGCAAGAGAACGGCGGCCAGGGCTATTACAANCGCTACCGTCGGGACGGCTCGGCCGTGTCCTGGCAACTCGACCGGGTCAATAGCCAGCGGCTTGAAGACGGGCTGAAGCCAATTCCGTGCGATACGGCCGATGTCTGAGCGCACCCTGCGCGGTTGCCAGCGCGAAGTCGATGAGTGGATAAATACCATCGGCGTGCGCTATTTCTCTGAATTGACCAATACCGCAGTATTGATGGAAGAGGTCGGCGAGTTGGCGCGGCTGATGGCCCGCCATTACGGGGACCAAAGTTTCAAGGCCGGGGAGGACGACGACCTGGGCATGGAGATGGCCGATGTGCTCTTCGTGCTGTGCTGCCTGGCCAATCAGACCGGGGTCGATCTGGAACAAGCCTTCGCGCGGGCGATGGACAAAAAGACCCGCCGCGACCGCATGCGCCACGCGGAAAATCCCAAGCTGAAATCGTGAAGATACGCAATAGGCCTGCTCTGCTCCTNGTAGTTGTACTGCTGGCCGGGGTGGGGTGCATTGAGGGCGATGAGGGTCAGGATGCCGGNGTCCCGGCACCCGCCGCGCGGCTGGCGGGGCCCAAACCCGGCCGGCTGGCGNTCGGGGAGCTGGTCCTGGGTACCTGGCTGCCCGCGGGCCTGCACGAATTCCGCTTTACCAGCAGAGACCAGGACCTGCTCGCCGCCTCGGGGCTCAATGCGGTCGAGTGGCTGCAGCGGGCGGAGGTCGGCGGGTTGACGGCGGAAGACCACGCGATGCGNTTTTGCGACGCGCGTGGCTTCAAGATGCCCGTCTTCTACGAGCCGCCCCACTTTCCGCCCGTCGGCAAGTTGCAAAACTGGGCGACAAAGGCCCAGCTGGTGGCGGGTTTTGCCGACTCGGTGGCAGTGCGCGTGCGCGCTTTGCAGAGCAAGTGGGGCCGTGCGCGGGGCTTCTGGGGTTATCTGGTGGGGCACGAGGANTACGCGCGGGATTATTACCCGGCACTGGATGCGGTGGTCGGCGCAATCGCAGCGCTCGATAGCCAGCGGCCGGCCNTCACGGTGGGGCGGCTGGACCACTACGATAGCCCGGTAGATTTTGCCGACGCCTTTTTTCGCGACGAGGGACCGCCGAATATTTTTCAGCACGAGCACTACGTGTTTAAGGGCGCGGTGCCGCAGCGGGGGAAGGCACTGCAGGACAAGCTGAGCTTCCTGCTCACCGGCTACGATCAGGTCGCCGCTATCCTGCGCGGGCGCTGGGGGCGCTGGCACGCCATCGTGCAGGTGCAGAGCGAGATGCGCGGGACCCAGCTTTACTACCGCAAACCCACGGCGACCGAGATCGAGGTGCAGGCCGGCCTGGCGCTGACTCGGGGNGCATCGGGCATCGTCTATTTCATCTACAGTTCGGGCATTGAGNCGCTCAGCAACGAACCCGACCGGGTCTACGAGGGCTTGGTCGATCAGAGCGGGCAGCCGACCGCGAGCTATACGGCGGTGCAGAAGATCAACGGGCGCTTGCGGNAATTGAGTCCGGCATTGGCGGGATTGTACTACTACGGGGCGACGGGCATGCAGGGCGGGCTGGTGACGCGGCCGGCGGCCGATCTCGAATTTGGCTATTTCGGTAATGNNGGGGGTATCACGCACGTGCTGGTNGTCAATCGGCGGACCTGGGAGCCGCGCACGGTGGTGCTCGGGATACGGGGAGATGAGGTGAGGGACGCGGTTGCGGATCGGGCGCTGGCGGTGAACAATGGCGACGTGGAGGTGGCATTGGCAGCGGGGGGGTGGCGGTTTTTGGCGGTGCGCAGCCGATAAGGTGCCGGGTTGGAGGCTGTGCGAATGTGGCGATATGCGGTCGCACTGCTCTATTGCGCCGGTCTTAGTGGTTGCAATAGTTGCAATCCCGCGGGGCCGGCGCAAAGCCACAGTGGCGNCAGGAGCCAGCAGCCCGTCGGCGAGTTGACCATCGGGGCCTGGCAGCCCTTCGGCTTGAGCGAGACGGATCCGCAGTTGATGGACGCCGCCGAGTTGGAGGATTTGAAATTCAACCTGATCCAATTCAACCCGCGGCAGAAGTTTGCAGCCGCGGTGGTCGATGTGAACGCGCCGTATGATTCACTCAGCGGCGAGCAGTTGACGGCCTCATTTATCCAGGGGACGGAGTTGTCCATGCCCTGGTACTACGAGCCCGTCGGTTTTAGCGACCACGACAAGCTGGAAAATTGGGCGACGTGCAATTTTCCAGAGGGCTTTGTCGCCAAATGCGACACCCTGCCGGGTTATGCGCAGATGGTGCAGACCATTATCGACTCCGTCAGAGAGCAGTACCGGGGTTTGAATGGCGCATTGGACGGTCTGCAGGGCTACCTCTTGATGAACGAGATTGGGGATCGGATCGAGTATACGTCCGATTTTTATTCCGCCATGTCGGCGGCGATACGAGTAATGCGCAGCGTGGATCCGAATCGCCCCGCGTTTGTCGTCGAGAGGATCGACAATTTCGATACGCGCGGATCCGCGGAGCAGTTTATGAGTCATTTCTTCGCGACCGGCAACCCGCCCAATGTCTTCCAGCACGAAGACTACGTGTTCAGGAAGAACATCCCGCTGGAAAAAGAAGATCCGCCGCAGGGCGGGCATATAACCGTACAGAAACAGCTCGACTCGCTAGTGGATGGTTACGACCGGGTGTGTCGCCTGGTTGTAAAATTCCGGGGCCGCTGGCACGCCATCGTTCAGGCGCANGGCGAAGATCGNCCGGATGCGCCGCTGTCTGCACAATTGCGCAAACCGGAGCCGGGCGAGATCCGGGTCCANGTCGGCCTGGGGTTGTCNCGTGGCGCATCGGGCATCGTCTACTTCGTGTACAGCTCGGGGCTGGAGAAAAAAACGCACTGGACCTACCACGGCCTGGTCGATGCANGCGGCGCGCCCGCAGATGGCCGTTACCATGCCGTAAAATCGATCAATGGGTATCTGGATTCTATCAGCACGACGATGCGGAGTCTGTATTTTCATGGCGCGATCAGCTGGCGCGAACGGGACAATCTGCCCAGTGTCGGCGGCAATGATCTTCTGCGACGCGTCGAAATCGTCAGGGATACATACGATCCGCTCGATGCCAGCGGAGCCGGACATCTGGAATTTGGCCTCTTTGGCGACGGGATGGATACTTCGCATCTGCTGGTAGTCAANAGGCGTACGCATGTAAGACAGAAACTCGAAATTATCACCGCTAAACAAAGGGTTCTCGATGCCGCTAGNGGGGATTCGCTGGCGATGGAGGTGGCCTTTGTGCACAAATTGCGCAGAGACAGGAAATTCACGCTCGAATTGGAGCCGGGCGGTTTCCGGCTGTTGCGGTTCGAGTAGCCACCCAGTACTGGGAGCGGGATCGATTGCGGGCGAGGCAAAGCGGAGTATTTCCTTATGCGGGTTGACCGTACTCCTGCCGCGATGGGCGATTTCGCAACGAGTGGTGCAACGCGCCCAGCAACCAGGGCTACGAGTGCGGCGGAGTTTTTTGTGTTTACCCTGGCGGGTTTGCCGGGTCTAAAGGGTATATGGGCGAAGAGGGCGAACAGCAAACAACGCGCTGCGACGACGAGCGGCCCAATAGTGGCCTGTGCCAGGGCGAGATATCCCACGCGGAGGTCAATGCCGCGCTGCGCGCGCACCACAAGACGGTGATTTTCGGGCAGCAGACCCGGCTGCGCGACGGGGTGCTGCTCGCCGACGAGAAGCTCGATCGCTTCCACGCCGGCCACGACTTGGTCAAATTTTTCTACGGCGGCATTCGCCAACTGCCCGAGTACTTGGTCGATGCGCTACTGGTGTGGGGCATCAGCGTGACGCTGGTCAAGAGCGACGATTTGCTGGTATTCCGCCACGTGCGCGAGCACCAGTCCTTCCACACCGGCCGCACCCGCAAGACCATCTACATGCCCGAGAAGGCCATTGCGGAAGCGACCAACAAGGGCTATGACTACTGGGCGATCAGCGAGGTGATTATCGCGGAAGCCTGGCCGCTACTGGATTACCACCTGTTGATCGAATTGATACGGCGGGCGCAGCAGCATTTTTACCAGTATTATACGCTCGGACACGCCTTCGTCCGCGACAACCTCATGGGCCTGAACAAACACCGCAGGTACTCCGATGTCGAGCCGGACAACGAATTCAATGAATTCTATCTGCACTACGCCGAGCGCGTCTTCGCCCTCGATCGCGAGGCGGTGATCGAGGGCGATCCGTTCGCGCTGGTCGATGGATTCTACGACGAGGCATTGGCGCGCAAATGGGCCAGCAACAAGCTCTTCGGCGTGCGCACGGACCTACAGTACCCCACCTACTACAATGTCGATCGCGATATCGTGCATCCAACGGCCTTCGATATCGCCGCAAAACGCGGGCTGGCGATCGAGCCGGGAACGGTGTCGGAGATCCTGCACGATATGCAGGATGCGGCGCGCTTCGAGGTGGGGGTGCAGACCAAGACGGACAAATTTCTCGACATGCTGATCGATTTCGGCGCGCCGGGTATCCGCGGTTTCCTGTCGTTGGGATGGGATGAAGGAGAATATTTCGGCACCGGCTATTATCCCGCCGTGGAGATGAAGAAGAAGCTACAGGACTTTTCGACCTCGCCGCCGGAGGGACAGCCCGGGAGTATCAGCCTGGATTTTACCCGGCTGTTGCACGAGGGCCGCGAAGTGTCCCAACTGCACGAGTGGTACACCACTTTCGATCG
>PBOD01000123.1 GCA_002724215.1 Gemmatimonadota bacterium
GGCCAGCGAATTCCTCAAGCTCTTCCGCGAGGGCGCGCTGGAGTGCCGATCGGGCGACGTCGATACATGCCGCCTGTGCGAAGACGTCTGTTTCGGCTACAAGGTGCTTCCGGTGGCCGAGATCGAAGAATAATAAGCCACGGCAAAATGCTACGCGTATCGGGCCGGATCTCATCCGGCCCTTTTTTTGTATATTAGGCGCCATGCTAGGTTTCCTGCAGCGACAGTTTTTGCCCGTCGGCCTGGTCGCGGTGGCGATCGTTGGTTTTTTCTTTCCCGCGCCGGGCATCTATATGGCCGGGCTCCCGACCCAGTACGTTGCGGTCGCGTTTATTTTCCTGCTGTCGGGCTTGATGCTCAAGACCGATGAGGTCCACGCCGCCCTGGCCGCGTGGAAGGCCACGACCTGGGGTTGCTTTTCGATCCTCTTAGCCACGCCTGTTATCGGCACCGCCATCGCCTTTCAGCTGCCGATGGAGCCCGCTTTCCAGATCGGCCTGGCGCTCTTTTGCTGCATGCCGACGACGGTGACCTCGGGCATAGCGCTGACGGCCCAGGCCCGCGGCAATGTGGCGCTGGCGCTCTTTTTGACGGTGCTGACCAATACTGCTGGCATCCTCACCGTGCCCTTCGTGCTGGCGCATCTGCTGGGCGCACTGGGCCAGGTCGAGCTGTCGGCCGCCGACCTGCTCTACAAGCTCTTCTTCTCGATTCTCTTGCCCCTGGGAATCGGCAAGTACTTGCGGCGCTACGTCGTCGCCTGGGTCGATGCTCAACGCTCGCGCCTGAGCTTAGCCAGCAATGCGGCGCTGATTTCGATTCCCTGGATGAAGTTCAGCGAGTCGTCGGAACGGCTGGCGCAGGTGGAGACGGCGAGTCTGCTGGTGTTGGTGGCATCGGGGTTGGCGATTCACGCGATTTACCTGGTCTTTAACGGGGGCGTTGCGGCGCTGTTGCGGCTGGAGGTGGCGGCGCGCAAGGCGGTGGTGTTGATGTCGAGCCAGAAGACGTTGCCGGTGGCGATGACGGTGTTGGCGTTTTTGCCAGATTCGGCGGTGTCGCCCGAGTTGAAGGGGTTGATCGCGATTCCGTGTATCACCTTTCATTTGGGGCAGATTTTTATGGATGCGTTTATTGCGACGCGGTGGGGGGCGGAGGAAGAGGGGGCGTAGGCGGGGAGAAATATTCCGTTGCACCCCTGCGCCCTGCGCTGCGCCAGTGGGCAGATTGTTCCACCTCTCTTATTTGGATATTCTTTTGGCATGAGGCGCTGATATACTCTTTGCGCGTCTAGTGGTACTTCTACCGTCCGCAACAGGGACCAGGCCATGCCGCAAAAACGTCCCAACCTCCTCCTTATAACCACCGACCAGCAGCGCGGCGACTGCCTTGGCTGCGCTGGCCACCCCGTGCTGGAGACGCCCTATCTCGACGAGTTAGCCGAGCAGGGGGCGTATCTGCCGCACGCCTATACTTCGGTGCCCTCCTGTACGCCGGCGCGAGCGGGAATTATCACGGGGATGGACCAGTGGCACCACGGGCGGCTGACCATGACCGGCAGCGATGCGCTCGAATACCCGGCGACGCTGCCAGGCGAGCTGGCCAAGGCGGGCTACCACACCCAGTTGGTCGGCAAGGCGCACCACTCGCCGCAGCGGCGGCTCTACGGTTTTCACCACATGGTACTCGACGAGAGCGGGCGGCGCGATCCGGGGTTTATCAGCGATTATCACCAGTACTTCGACAAACACAAAGAGGGCGCCTACGGTTACCGGGACCACAGCATCGACTGGAATAGCTGGATGGCGCGGCCCTCGCATCTGCCCGAGCATCTGCACCCGACCTATTGGACGGCCAGCGAAGGGGCCAAGTTCGTCGAGCAGCGCGACCCGACCAGGCCCTTCTTCCTGTGGCTGTCGTTTGCGCGGCCGCACTCGCCCTACGACCCGCCGCAGGTCTATTGGGATATGTACGACGAGCATCCCGATATTCCCGCACCGCACATCGGCGACTGGGCCGCCGAATTCAACCACAAGGTCGCCGACACCAACGCCCCGCGCACCAGCCGCAGCGCGACCGAGACCCGCCGCGGGCGGGCCGGTTACTATGGCAATATCACCTTTATCGACCACCAGATCGGCCGTTTCCTCTACGAGCTCAAAAAGCGGGATCCGCAGGCCTGGGCCGAGACACTGGTAGTGTTTACTTCCGACCACGGCGACATGATGGGCGACCACTACCACTGGCGCAAGACCTACGCCTACGAAGGCTCGGCCCGCGTGCCCTTCCTCATGCGCTACCCGCAGTCGTGGGACCTCCCGCGCGGCACGACCCTTGCAGGACCCGTGGAATTGCGCGACATCATGCCCACCATGCTGGACGCGGCCGGGGTGGAGATGCCCGATTCGGTCGATGGCGACAGTTTGCTCAAGCTAGCGCGGGGTGAGGATTGGCGCGAGTTCGTGCAGGGGGAGCACACGACCTGCTATACCCATGAGCACGGTATGCAGTATATCACCGATGGACTGGAGAAGTACATCTGGTTCCACCATACGGGCGAAGAGCAATTCTTCGATCTGCGCGAGGATCCCGGCGAATGCCGCGACCTGTCCGCCAGCGCTGTGCATGCCGAGCGCATCGATCGGTGGCGCGGCCGCCTGGCCCAGATCAATGAGACGCGCGGCGACCCGCGCGGCCAGAACGGGCAACTGGTGCCGCAGCCAGAGGGAGCACTGCGCCTGTCGCCCTTTTACGAGCGCTGGAAGACGCGGGCGCAGCAGGCGGCCAAAAGCTGGAAGTGAGGCGATGTACGACGGGAAGGTGATCCATTCAGCCCGCGACGAGTTCGGGTCGATCGATATTGTCGATGAGTCCACTGCGCGCACCATGCACTTCGGGTCGCGGGCGCGGCAAACGACCATGTTCTTGCGCGATCCGGTCGCACTGGCGCTATCCTACACTCGCTATATGCTCAGTGGTCTGCTGCTTAGCTCGGTGCCGCGCTCGGTGCTGATGTTGGGTCTTGGGGGTGGAGCCCTGGCGCGCTTTGTGCGCCACCATTGGCCGGGCTGTCGCATCTCGGCGGTGGAGAAGCGGGCGCTGGTCGTCGCGTTGGCGCGCGAGTACTTTGCGTTGCCCGACGAGCACTTCGCGGTACACGTGATGGCGGCCGAAGAATTCCTCGCCGGCAAACAACCCGCCGAATACGACTGGATCCTGGTCGATATCCACGACCGCAACGGCATGTCGCCGGCCCTGCGCGAGCCCGAGTTTTTTGCGCGCTGCCGGGCGCAGCTCAGCGCGCGGGGCATCTTGGCGGCCAATTTGTGGACCGGTGACCGCGAGGCCATGCTCAAGGGCATCAACCGCTCGCTGCACGAGGTCTTCGACGGCCGGGTTCTGCACCTGCCGGTGGCGCGCAAGCGCAACACGGTGGCGCTGGGCTGCAACTTCGCGTTGCCCGCGCTCGAGGTGCGGCTGGCACGGCGCAAGGCCATGGAGTTGGAAGACCGCTACGGGGTCGAGTTCTCGCAATTTCTTTGGGAACTGATGCAGCACAATCCGGGTCTGCTACACTGATGGACGTCTATGCCTTCCTCGCCGATTGTGAGATCCCCTATCAGCGCGTCGATCATCCGCCGGTCTTTACCGTCGCAGAGGCCGAAGAGAAGGTGCCGCCCCTGCCCGGCGTCCACACCAAGAATCTCTTTCTGCGCGACGGCAAGGGTCGGCGGCACTTTCTGGTGATCGTCGATGGCGCTATGCAGGTGGATCTGAAGGCGCTGCGCGGCGTGCTCGGTGCCGACAAGCTGGGAATGGCCTCGCCCGAGCGGCTCGACAGGTATCTCGGTGTCGCGCCGGGGGCGGTGACTTTGCTGGGGGTGCTCAATGACGCGGAGCGGGCGGTGGAGGTGGTCTTCGACCGGGCGGTGTGGGCGGCCGAGGCGCTGCAGTGCCACCCGCTGGTCAACACGGCGACGCTGGTGATCGGGCGGCCAGATGTGGAGCGGTTGCTGGCAAAGACCGGGCATACATGGCGGGTGGTCGAGGTGCCGGCGCGAACGTGATCTGGCTGCTGGCCCACGGCCACGACAGAATTTGCCCTGCGCCGATCCCAGACCCTGTCTAACCACACCCTCTGTACGTCTACCCGACCCACCGGGGAGGAGGCCGGAGAGCCATACGGGGCTCGCGTTCCGCGACCGGATTTCTGCGCTGTAGGCGAAGACCGCTAGGAGTTATAAAAGTGGGCAACAAGAGAAAATACTTTACGTTTATTGCCTTGCTGGCGTGTGCCGGGTGCGCCAGGCCGGGTCCGTTGTTGGAAGAGGCAGGCGGTTTGGTACTGGCGCGTGGGGACGAGGCGGTGGAGGTCGAGCGCGATGCGGAACTGGCGATCGCGTGGACGGCCGGGGGTGCCCAATACGCGACCTGGGCGCGGCAGCGGGACGGGGAAAAGCCGGTGACGGTGCGGTTGGTGGAGGCGAATGCGGATTTCGTGCGGGTGCGGTCGGAGGCGTGGAAGAGCGTGGAGCATCTGCCGTGGTCTTATCTGCAGGCGTCGGGGATAAAGGTGGCGGCGCGGAGCGGGCGCTACGAGCGGCCGACGGTATCAATCCCCGTCGAGCAGATCGACGAAGTGCAGGTCTTCGCAAGGGTGCGGCGGCCCCGCGGGCGCGATGAGTTGTCGCAAGCCAATGTGGCAGCCGGGGCGCTGGGCGGAGCCGGCGTTGGTGGCCTCGCAGTGGGCGCGGATCGCCATCTGGTTTCAGAGCCGGACCTCAGCGACGGTGAGATCTGGACCGACGAGCGGGCGTTTTGGGCCGTAGGGATCAGCGCGGCGGTGGGGGCTGTGGCCTATCCGGCCTATCGGGCGCTGTGGCCCCGGGGCCGGTCGCGGTTGGCGGCGGCATACCGGATGGACGAGGGGTGGCGGGTCGAGGTGCGGCGCTGATCAGATCTGCGAGCCGTAGACGGCATCGACCAGCTCCATGGTCTTGACCGCGTCGTCGAAGTGAGTCTCCGGTTTCTTCTCCTTTAACAGACAGTCCACGAAATGGCGGTTGAGGTCGTAGGCGCCGAAGGCGCGGTAGTCGGCGTCGCTCCTGGCCAGGGCGCGGGGGTCCAGTTCCTGCACGGGGTCCGTCCGATTGTCGGCGAAGAGCTGGCCGCCTTCCTCGGGATCGCCAAAAAAGGAGATGCCGGGGCTGTGGATTTCGACCGAGAACATACGCCGGCCGGCCATAAAATTGTTGAGCAGCAGGCCGGTGGCGCCACTGGAGAAGCGAACCATGGCCAGGTGGATGTTCCAGTGGTCGGCGTCGAGGCGGCGCGAGTCGCTGGCTACGCTTTCGACCTCGCCGCCGCAGAGATAGCGCAGGGTATCGACGGCGTGGATGCCGTCGCAGGTGAGCATGTCCATGGCGCCTTTGTAGTAGGGCGCGCCGCCGACCCAGTTCTTGTAGAAGCTGGCATGGGCGGTGTGGATGGGACCGCGCTTGTGGCACAGGGCCTTGCCGCGGCGGATCACGGGCGCGAAGCGGCGCTGGAAGGCGACGCCGGTCAGGACGTTGTGGCGTTTGGCCAATAGCGCGAGCTGGCGCACCTGTTCGGTGGTGACGGCGGGCGGCTTTTCGATGAGCAGATGGCAGCCGTGCTCGATGACGGTGGCGGCGATATCGTAGAGGTGGTGCGGCGGCATGATGGCGTAGACGGCGTCGGGCTTTTCGCGCTCGAGCATCTGGCGATAATCGGTGTAGCGGCCCTTGATCTGGTACTGGTCGCAGGCTTTGTGCAGACGGGCTTCGTCGAGATCGGAGACGGCGACGAGTTGGGCTCGGCGGATGTCGTGCAGGGCGGGGTAATGGGCCGCCAGCGCGCGGCCGCCGGCGCCGATCATGGCGATGCGGAGTTTTTTGGATCTGGGCATGGGGTTCTCCGGATGTGGACTGGCCACCGCTAATGGGCGTCTAACGCATTCACTCCAGTGATAAAGATCGCATTTGCGGAGAGGTAAGGTAACGGAAAATCGGGGCTGCGGTGTCAAAAATATAATGGGAAGAAAGGAGACCAGGGTATTGGCGACAAGTATTAAAGATACAAGTCGTTGTTTTCCAGGTGCTAAACCGGCAGTTGAAAAAACCGATGCATTTTTGGCACGGCGACTGCAAAAGGGGCAGCAGAGAAAAAACCGATGTGCTATGCGGGCGTGCTGACGTTGGCCCTCATAGCCTATGCCTGCAGCGATTCCGATCCGGTGCAGAGCGCGCAGACGGAGGATGGGGCTCGCGCGCGGCTGGCGGTGATGCGGCAGGAGGTCGATGTGCTCGTCGGCGATGCGTGCGGTGCGATCGAGGATTGCCGCTATGTCGGCATTGGGGCCAAGCCCTGCGGCGGTCCCTGGGAATATATCATCTACTCCACGGCTGCGACCGACTCGGCGGCGCTGGCCGAGCGGCTTGGTCAGTACAACGCGTTCGAGGCCGATATGAATCGGCGTTATGGCTATAGCTCAGATTGCTCAGTGCCCAACGAGCCGGTGCTGGGTTGCGAAGCGGGAAGGTGTGTCGATTTGGTCCAGGGCGGCTCTAATTTGCTCCAGGGAAGCGGCACCGTGAGTGTGTCGCCAGACCAGGTGCCCGATCCGGCGCCTGCGGAAGCGATATTGCCGCGTTTTGCCATGGACATGGATGTTGCCAGCGACGCGTTTGACGTGCAGGAAGCCCGGATTGAGGGTGACGTACTGACGGTGGTAGTAGGGTACAGCGGGGGATGCGAGGCACATCAGTTTGCCTTGCTGGCCTCGCTGGCGGCGACCCGGTCGATTCCGCCGCAGCATCGACTAAAGCTTTTGCACCAGGGCAATGGCGATGGCTGCGAGGCCTATCTCACCAGCGCGCTGCGCTTTGATCTGACGCCCTTCAGGGGGCTCTATCCCGAATTGGCCGGTGTGGCCTTCTATTTAGAGGGGGTGGAGGACGTCCTGGACTACGTCTTCTAGCGTTCTTTCTCTGCAAACTGTCCCGCTTGCCGCAGCGCCGCAACGCCCGACGCCCCCAGCGAGACGGGAAAATAGACCGGGGTATTGCCCTGCAATTGCGACTGGTAGATGGCCATCACCATCTCCAGCGAGCGGCGGCCGACGGCGCCGTCGGAGCGTAGTGCGGCTTTGCCTTCGAGGGCGTCGATCAGTTCGGCGAGGGCTTCGACATAGGTCGATTTGGGGGCGGGCTGCTCGACTTCTTGTTCCTCTAGGCTGCTCCACTCGAAGCCGCTGTCGGGCTCGGTTAGCGATAGCCGCGACTGGTAGAGCCGGATGCGTTCGCCCTTGATGCGGATAATGCCCGAATAACCGCGCAGCTCGAAGCCGCTGTCGTCGTATTCGGTGAGTTCGGCACCGCAGATTAGGCCGGTGGCGCCGCTTTTGAACTTCATCATCGCCGCCGAGAAGTCCTCGACAGCCCACGGGCGCAGGCGCTGCTCGGCCATGCCGCAGAGCCAATCGACCTCGCCAGCGAACAAGTCCATCAAGTCGAAATAGTGCGTGTAGTCGTGCAGCAGCGGGCCTTCGTTTTCGCTGCGCCACCACGGTGCCGGCTTGCCGCCGTCCATATAGCAGTAGATGTGGTTGAGCTGGCCGATGGCGCCCTCGTCGAGGAGCTTCTTGGCGAGAATCCACTCGGGGTGCCAGCGGCGGTTGTGGTTGACCTGCAGGATAATGTCGCCCGTCTCGCAGGCCGCGATCATGCGGTCGCATTCGTCCAGCGACAGCGCCATCGGCTTTTCGCAGATAATGGCGCGGGTCGATTCGACTGCGGCGCAGCCTTCGACCATTTCGGCGTGGAGTTCGGGGTGGGTGGCGATGATGCAGATATCGGGCCGGATCTCGGCGAGCATCTCGCGGTAGTCGTGATAGAGGGCTCCAACCTCGAAACGCTCGCCGAAGGCGTCGAGCTTGTCGCGGCCGCGGTTGACGCCGGCGACGAGCTCACAAGCGGGGTGCTGGAGAACGGCGGCGGCGTGGTTGTCGGGCAGGTCGGAGAAGCTGAACTGATAGCCGACGCGACCGGTGCCGATAATTGCAACGCGATAGGTGGCCATCAAAAGAGCGAGAGCTGGGGGTCGGGCTGGAGCGCGCCTTCGAGCTCGAGCAGGGCTTCTTTGATCGGCAGCCCGCCGCCGTAGCCGACCAGCGAGCCGTCGTTGCCGATGACGCGGTGGCAGGGCACGACGATTGAGAGGGGATTCTTGCCATTGGCCAGGCCGACGGCGCGAACCGAATCGGGATTGCCGATACGGCGGGCCAGTTCGAGATAGGAAATCGTCTCGCCGTAGGGTATTTCTTCTAGCGCGGCCCAGACCTCGAGCTGGAAGGTCGTGCCCTCGGGATCGAGCGGCAGATCGAATTGGCGCAGGTCCTCGGCGAAATAGGCGGTGAGTTGCTCGACGACCGGGTAGGGCAGCGCGTCGATTGGGTGCCAGTCGGTCGGCGGGTTGAAGGCGTGGCTTGCAAAGTGGATGTACTTGAGGCTGTGGTCGTCGCCGGCCAATAGCAGCTCGCCGACAGGGCTGGTCGTGGTGGTGTAGAGTAGGTTCTGTGCGGGCATGAGGGCCTTTCGTTTACCCTAATGTAGATAGGCGGGTCGCACCGACACAAGCGCTTGAGATCCGGCACGAGGCCGTAGCGGTGTGGCCATTATGCACCCAGGCGTTGGAAATCCCCGCCGCTCGGTTCCTGGAAGATTCTGAGGTCGAAAGCCGGCACGATGGCGAGGATGTGGTCGAAGATATCGGCCTGGATCGCTTCGTAGTTGGCCCAGATCTTGTCCTGGCAGAAGACGTAGATCTCGATCGGTACGCCCCTGGGCGTCGGGGCCAGCTGGCGCACCAGAAAGGTCATCTCCTGGTTGATCTGTGGGTGGTTCTTGAGATAGGCCTCCACATAGGCGCGGAAGGTGCCCACATTGGTCATGCGGCGGCCGTTGACCAGGTGTGAGAGATCGACCTGATTGAGCATGTTGTACTCGGCCAGTTCGCTCTTTTTGCGTTCGATATGGGCGGTGATGTACTGGATTTTGGCGAAGCGCTCGAGCATCTCCTCGTCGCAGAATTTGACTGAGCCAATGTCGAGATGCACCGCCCGCTTGATCCGCCGCCCGCCCGAGTCCTGCATTCCGCGCCAGTTTTTGAACGACTCGCTGATCAGTGCGTAGGTGGGGATGGTGGTAATGGTCTTGTCCCAGTTCTGGACCTTGACCGTGGTCAGCGTCACGTCGAGCACGTCGCCGTCGGCGCCGTACTTGGGCATCTCGATCCAGTCGCCGCGCGCGACCATGCGGTTGACCGAGAGCTGGATGCCGGCGACCAGACCCAGAATCGCGTCGCGGAAGATCAATAGCAAAACCGCTGTCAGCGCGGTCAGGCCGCTGAGCAGGTAGAGCGGGGACTTGCCGAGCAGTACTGAGACGACGAAGACGCCGCAGAGGAAGTAGAGGATGACCTTGAGGAACTGCACTAGCCCCAGGATCGAGATCTCGCGGGAGGTCTCGGTGCTGCGGTAGATCTCGACGCCGGCGCTCATAAGCGCATCGACGACCAGCATGCCGGACAGCACCAGGTAGATCTGCGCCCCGGTATTGACCATTTCGAGGATCTCGGCGTGCCCTGTCAGCGCCAGCCCCGCCAGGCGGTAGATGACCAGGCCGGGGACCAGGTGGGCCAGGCGGTGCAGCACTCGGCGCTCGACGATGATATCGTCCCAATTGGTGCTGGTGCGGCGGATGACGGCATCAATGGCGCGGAGGACCGGGCCGCGCGCCAGGCGGTGGGCGATGAGGGCGGCTAGGGCGACCAAGACGATGGCGGCGGCGCGGGCGATCGGTGCGGCGAGGTCGTCGCCGAGGCCCCAATCGAGCAAAAGGCGGTACAGCAAGTTCAGCATATCGTATCCGCTAGCTTGTCGGGTTGTTGTGCGGATCATTCAGCGCAGACGCGCTATGATCTAAGATAGGGACTGGGGGATCTTGCTGGCCACCCATCAAATGTAGAGCAGAGAGAAAATATGCGCCGCGCAGATGCGCAGCGATCGCGTCTCACCTAATCGGGGCGGACGGCGATGCCGTGGAGATCTTCGCCGACAAAGGCGCGGCGCCAGCCGCGCAACAGGCGGTGGTCTTCGGGCGCGGCGTCGGCGGCGTCGAGGATCAGGCTGCGCACCTCGGCGCGGGCGGCGACGAAGGGCGCGTCGATCTGGGCCTCGTCGCTCTGCTGGCGCAGGTGGCCCATGGACTCGGCGAGCTTGCGCTCGACGATCTCCTCGTCGCAGCGGCGGCGGCGCGGGCGCTGCGGGCACTCGTCGTCGGGCACTTCCAGGGCGCGGGCGATCTCGGCGAGGATGCGTTGACCATCGCGCTGGGGGTTGAGGCCGCGGATCCGGTCGAGGTCTTCGCGCGCCTGGGGCTTGCGGCGCGACAGGTAGACCAGCGTCTCGTCGGAGAGCACGTGGTTGCGCGGGCGGTCGCGGCGGCGCGCTTCGAGCTCGCGCCAGGCGGCCAGTTCGCGCAGGATCGCGCGCTCGCGCGGGGCGGCGCGGCCAGCGCCTTTGACCCGCAGGTATTGCTCGCGCGGGTCGCGCTCCTCGTACAGAGACGGCTCGTCGTAGGCGGCCCGCTCCTCGGCCAGCCACTGATTGCGGCCTATTTTGGCTACGCGCTGCCGCAGTACGTCGCGGACCTCGTGCATATAGCAGACGTCTTCGATGGCGTAGGCGAGCTGTTTGTCGGAGAGCGGACGCTGGGTCCAGTCGGTGCGGGTCTCGGTTTTTTCGAGCGCCACGCCGATGGTGTTGGCCAATAGCTCCGCCAGCGAGGTGGTAGAACTCATATTGGCGAACCCGGCGGCGCAGCGGGTGTCGAAGATATTGCGCGGAAAGGCGCCGGTGGCCTGGCGCAGGATGGTCAGGTCCTGGACGGCGTCGTGGAGAATCAGTTCGATATCGGAATGCTCAAGCACGGCGCCCAGCGGCGAAAGATCCTCGAGCGCCACGGTGTCGATGAGATGGCAATCATCCCCGGCGAGGGCCAGCTGGATCACGCCCAGCTTGGGATAGTAGGTGCGGTTCCAGACGAACTCCGTGTCTAAGGCGACACATTCTTTGGTCAGGGCGCGGTCGACCAGCTCGGCGAGCGCCTGCGGCGTATCGATCATAAATCCGGCGGAAGTCCTAAGGGGTACATCTCAACGCGGGGTGCAGCACAAACTAAGCTAAGGGGCATGTGTCGGCAAGGCTTATGCTCTCTGCCATAGCTGGCGCACCGGGGTTTCCCGGGCGTGCTCTGCCAGCCGGGTACTCAATAGCCAGGGAACAATCGTGGCGAGCTGGGCGATCGCCAGATAGTAGAGCGGCCCCCGCATGCCCATAGCCCCCTCTGTCCACTGGAAACAAGCGCCACCGGCGATGCCGCCGACAAAGCCCCCGAGCGCCGAGGCGTAGATGGCGATGGCGAAGCCCTCGGCCTGGTAGTCGCGCGATACGGCATCCATCATCGCTCGCGACTGGCCCATCTGATGCCCGCCGTCGAGCGCTCCCCACAAGAGATGCACCAGCCCCGCCCACAGCGCGATCCACGGCAGTCCTTGTGGCAGCAAGAGCCAGGTCGGTGCCATGGCCGCTTGCAGGACCAGGGTGATGGTCAGGGCTGCGCGGCTGCCGTGCCGGTCGACCATTCGGCCCCAGCCGCGCAGCCCGGCCATATAACCCAGCGCCTGCACCGGGGTCAGCCACACGAAGTAGCTGACGGGTAAGCCCCAATCGGTCAGTGCCACGACCCATAGCGGAAAGGTCGCCGACAGCACAGCGGTGCGGACCAGGATAAAAACCGCGTAAGCGCGCATCGGCGCATCGTCCAGGACCTCGCGCAGGCGGCGCCACAGGCCCTGCTGTCGCGGCGGTTGTGCGCGCTCGGCGACGCCGCGTGAAAACAGGGCTGCGGCCAGGGTGGTGAGGATCGCCAGCGAGAAGGGCAAGGCGAAGTCGCGGGCCCCGGGCTGTGAGCCGAGATACCATCCGACCAGGAGCGGCAAGACCAGCTCGAGCAAGCGCTGTTGCAGCCGCATGCGGGTGAGGAAGGAACCGAACGCGCCTTTCGAGGTATTGTCCTGGACCAGTGGCCACCAGGCGGTATTGCCGATTTGCTGTACGGTGCCGCGCAGGGTAAAGACGGCGAGCCCGATCCAGGCGGCCCAGACGCCGGCGCCGCCCTGATACGCCAGTAGCGCCAGCCCCAGGCCGGCCGGCAAGCAACCCAGCCGGCCCCAGAAAAACAGCCCGGCCTTGCCGGTGCGGTGCATGAATTGCAGCCCGAGGATGCGCCCCATCTTCTGGATATGGGTGCTGGTGGCGACCAGGCCGATGAGAAAGGGCGAGGCGCCCAAAGAGAGCAAAAAGAGCGGGAAGATTGAGGTGAGCAAGGCGTTGTTGGCCGCGCCGGAGACGGCGATGCCGATGAGGTGGGACTGGCTTTGGCGGCGGGCATGCCGGGTGGTTATGTCGTCGGGCGCGACGGGATCGGGCATGCGGTAACAAGAACGGACAGCAGGTCAAACGCGGCAAATAGGTGATGGGCGCGGACAGGGTGGGCTACAGGAAGGGGCGGACGAGTCGGATGATTACCGGGCACTGGGAGAGGGTTGGCCCGGCATTGGCGGGTGTGTGGCAAACGCGTCGCAACGGCAACGCGTTTGCCACATAAGGGGCCGCGATTAGCTACCGCTTAGCCATGCGCCCGGAACGCCGCCTTTTCCCCCGGCGTCGGCGAGTGGTCAAAGGCCCCGCGCTGGATCACCACTTCGCGCCCGCCCGCCGCCTTGACCATCGCTCGCTGGCTGGCGCGCGCCTGCTCATCGACGGCTTCCGGGTCGAGTAGCCCGCGCAATTCGACCTCGAAGTCGCGGAGCATGCTCCCGTATTTGGCCTCCTCAGAGAGGTCGTGTAATTCATCGGGATCTTCTTGTAAATCAAATAGTTGCGGATTTTTTCCGACATAGTAATTGCATTTGTAGCGCCCGTTTCTGAGCATGTATGTGCCACGCTCGGTCCCCAGCGCGTGATATTCGCTGAAGACGGTGCGCTGCTGGTCGTCCTCTTGCGCAATCTGCCACAGCGAACGCCCCGGCAAATCCTCGTCCACCTGCTCTGCCCCTAAGCAAGCGAGCGCCGTCGGGAAGCTGTCGACCAGGGATACGGGTGTTTGAATGACCTTGCCGACCGGCACATCTGGCCCGGCGGCGATCATCGGCACCGCGGCCGCCTCGTCGTAGAGGGTGAACTTCCCGAACAGTCCCCGCGCTCCCAGGCACTCGCCGTGGTCGGAGCTATAGAGCACGCGGGTCGAGTCGGTCAGCTCGTGCTGGTCGAGCGCGCTCAGCACCTGACCGATCTGCTGGTCGAGATAGGTCGTCGTGCCGTAGTAGGCTGCCGTCACCCGCCGCACCGTCTCCTCGTCGAAGCCCTGATCAAAACGGAAGAAGCGGCGGAAGTAGTCCATAGCCGGGTGCTGCGGCCAGGTCTCGGGCGTCCACTGCGGCGGCAGCGGCACATCCTCGACAGGATACTGCGAGTAGATTTCCGGTGGCGCGATATAGGGCGGGTGCGGGCAGACGAAATTGAGGAAGACGGCCCAGGGTTTGTCGTCGTCTTTGTGGTCTGCCAGCCAGCGCAGCGCGTGCTCTGCACAACGGGCGTCGTACTGGAGATACGTCGAGTCGCCGGGACCGGCGCGTCCCAATTCGCCTTCTTTATCGCGAAAGGGCGGGTCGTCCCTGATGCAGCCGAGCACGTCGCCGCTGCCGTCTACCACGTGTAGCGGCTCCACTTCGTCCGTAAAGCCGTGGTCGGTGCCCTGCCCTTTGAAGTGTAGCTTGCCGATCGAGTCGCAAACGAAGCCCTGCTCGCGCAGCCGCTGGTGCCAGGAGGGGACCGAGCCGTCGTAGGGATGTCCGTTGTCCCAACAGCCGATCTGGTGCACGTAGCGGCCGGTGGCCAACGAGGCGCGGGCGGGTACGCAGATGGGGCAGTTGGTGTAGGCGTTCTGGAAGCGGGTGCCGCGCGCGGCCAGCGCGTCGAGGTGTGGCGTCTGCACCAGTGGGTGGCCGTAGGCGCCGCTGGCCATGCGGTGGTGCTGGTCGGATAGAATGTAGAGAAAGTTGGCGGGTTTCATGGCATGCCTACGGTTTTTTCTGCGTTGATTTCGGGTGGATGGGGGTAGTGGATGCCGCGCACGCCCGAGAGGTTGCGGTTGGGGCGCGGCGTCCACTGCTGATCGGGCAGGCCGACGAGGCGGCCATCTGCGACCCATGCTTCGTCGCCGCCGTAGAGCTCGCTCTGGAGGTGTCCGGCGAGGTGGTCGAGCGTTGGGGCGTAGTTTTCATCGCCGGCCAAGTCGTGGAGCTCGCGCGGGTCGTTTTCGATATCGAAGAGTTGTGCGCGATTGCCCACCGGATAGTAGATCAGTTTGTACTGCCCCGCGCGGATCATGCGGGTAGCGGTCGGCCCTTCGCCGCACTCGCCGTAGAGGTATTGCCGTGGTTTTTCCTCGAGCATCGACCGGCCCTCGACCGAGTCGGGGATATCGATGCCGGCCAGGTCCAGAAGCGTCGGCATCACGTCCTGCCAGCCGACGAGTCGCTCGTCGATTGCATGATGTTCCACGCGCCCATCGGCGCCACCCAGCAAGATCATCGGAATATTGGCCGCGTGCTCGTAGTAGAGCCGCTTGGCCCACAGCCCGTGGTTGCCGAGCATATCGCCGTGGTCGGCGGTGAAGCAGATAATGGTGTTGTCGAGCAGATCCTCCTCGCGCAGCGTGCCGATGACCATGCGCAACTGGTGGTCGATATGGGTGCAGAGCGCGTAGAAGGCGCGGCGGATGCGCAGGATTTCGTCGCCCCGCAGGTGGGTGTTGGCGCCCTGGATCACCTTGAGTGCGTGGGGCAGGTTGTCGAAGTCGCGC
Source organism: Gemmatimonadota bacterium (assembly GCA_002724215.1). Taxonomy (GTDB): domain Bacteria; phylum Latescibacterota; class UBA2968; order UBA8231; family UBA8231. The sequence goes on from PBOD01000123.1 coordinate 15,009, forward strand.
GACCAGTCGCCGATGTGCGCGGCGTCGATGTCGATGTCGCGGTAGAGGTCGAGGTAGCTCTGCAGCGGCACTAAAGGTGGGTGCGGGTGGCGAAAAGACAGATACCAGAAGCCCGGCCGCGTTGGGTCGCGGCGGCGGATCATGCGGCTCATCGTGCGCGCCGCCCAGTTGGTGGCGTGGCAGTTTTCGGGCAGGTGCCAGGGGCGGAAGGAGTATTCGTTGTTGCTCATGCCGTGGGTAAAGCCCTCGCCGGCGTGGCCCTGGTCGGCGAGGTGGATGTCGTAGTCATCGATAGCGCCCAGGTGTGGGCGGCCCTCTTCGTCGAGGATTACGTCGTCGAACCCGATGCGGTCGCGCTGGGGGTAGACGTGGAGTTTGCCGACGGCGTAGGCCTGGTAGCCGGCGTCGCGAAAGGTTTGCGCGAGGGTGGGGACCCGGGGCATGGGCTCGGTGGTCTTGAAGATGCGGTCGCCGTGGGTCCTGGGTGTGGTGCCGGTCATCAGGGTGCGGCGGGCGGGAATGCACACGGGGCATTCGGCGTAGGCGTTGGTGTAGCGGGTGCCGCTGCGGGCGAGGGTGCCGCTGCGGGCGAGGGCGTCGAGGGTTGGAGTTTGGATTGAGGGGTGTTGGGCTGCGCCTAAGAGGGGAGCGGACCAGTGGTCGGTGGAGATGAGAAGGACGTGGGGGCGATTTGTGGACATGGGGGCCTCTGTGGGAAGGTGCTNTGTGCTAGTTGGGAGCGTTTTTGCCTGCGGGTATTGTCTTTCATCGCACCCGGGCCTGGCTTCTGGGAGGGCGCGTTGCGCCCTAGAATTATATCGAGCTAGACCCCTGCCAGGCCCTTTCCCATCCCCGCCCGACTAATACCCTCCGGCAGACCCTCGACCCTCCGGCGGCGGGCCTTGGTGCAATATGCCCGGAGAGAGTAAGGGGGGTGGGAAGTGCTGTCAACCTGGCGTCTGGGAGAGTGGGAGATGAGGGCAACCTGGGGTTGTGGGAGGGAGAAGGGGAGGGTATCTTGGGCGGCGAAAGGAGATGGTTATGAGTGAGCAGGCGATTTCTGAGAAAGTGGGCACCAGGTTATTATTTGAAAATGAGCGGGTGCGGGTTTGGGATTTGCAGCTGGCGCCGGGGCAGAGTACGGGGATGCATCGGCATGTGAATGATTATTTGTACGTGGTGATTGGAGACGGGTCTTTNCAGGCGGCGGATGCAGAGGGCAANAGGGGGGAGGCGCGGGATCGGCANGATGGGGAGGTGGTTTTTAACGCNCTGGAGGGGGGGGATGCGGTGCACGAGGCGTTTAATGTGGGGGCAGGGCCGTGGCGGAATATCATCGTCGAGTTGAAGGACTGATTGTGACGGCAGTCGAGCGATCGTTTCGGGAGATGACCGATTTCTTTCAGGAGATCGGGGCAGCCGATTTGCCGCATACGGGCAAGACCTATCTCGCCCATGGGATCAGCGTCTACAACGATCTGAAGAAATGGGGATGCGACGAGGAACTGTGTCGCGTGGGGTTGTATCATTCGATCTACGGAACCGAGAAATTCCAGGGTTTTACCCTGTCGGTGGAGCGGCGAGCTGAGATTCGCACGTTGATCGGAGAGCGAGCCGAGCGCCTGTCGTACTTAAACTGCGCGGTACTCAGGGCGTCGATCGAGCGCAACCTCGACAGCGACGAGGGGCCCTTCGCGATCGATGACAGGATTTGCGGCGAGGTCGTGGAGCTGTCGCGCGAGGATTTCGACGATCTGGTGCGGGTGCATCTGTGCGACTGGNTCGAGCAGGTGCCGCGCTCGCAGGAGTGGACCTACCGGCGCGACGCCTACCGGCGGATGGCCGAATGGCTGGGGGGTGTGGCGCTGGAGTCATTCGAGCAGGTCTACGCTGGGCACTAGGCTGCAGTCTGGTCAGGCCACTTCGTAGTCGCGCTCGGGACGGGANGGGTTGCCCCAGTGGCCGTCTGGATCTGTGGCGTCGATGAGCACGCCCTCTTGCTCCCAGGCGTAGCCGGGGATTGCGCGCACGTCCGGGGTGCAGTAGCGGATGGTCAGACCGCAGCGGCGGCGGTCNGACTCGTTGTAATGAGAGCTGTGCAACAGGAGATCGGAGTGGATCGAGATCTCGCCGGCTTTGAGCTCGTCNTCGACGATCGCGCCGTAGCGCTCGACATCGTCTACCGTTTGATTGAGGACATTGTTCTCGGCCGCCGCGCTGGCGCGGAATTCGAGCTGGCCGTGCCGGTGCGAGCCGGCGACGAAGCGCATGCAGCCATTGGCGACATCGGCGTCGTCGATGGCCAGCCATACCGTCGCCGTTTTGGAGGGCGAGAGCGGCCAGTAGCTGGCGTCCTGGTGCCAGGAGATGGTGGTGCCGTCTTTNGGCAGCTTGCAGAAGTAGTGCGAGGCCAGGCCGATGAGCTCAGGGCCGAGCAGGTCGCGGATGTAGGCGAGGATCTTGGGGTGGTGCATCAGGTCGTAGATCCTGGGGAATTTTAAATGCGCCGAGCTGAGGGTGAAGCTGCCCTGCCCGGCGGCCAGGGCCTTCTGCAATTGCGCGTCGAAGAAGGCGCGGTGCTTGGCGATTTCGGCCTCGTCGAAGATGCGCAGGCCCTTGATATAGCCGTCGCGGTTGTAGGCTGCGATCTGCTCGGCGCTGAGCGCGGCGGGATCGACGACGGTGCTNGGATAGAAGCGCAGATCGCGATCCATCNCGCGCAACTCTTGGTGGGTNGGCGCGGTCTTGAAGGCGTTGTCGATCTTGTTGGTCATGGCATTTCTCCTGAAAACACTCGCGGTATACGCAATATTCGCTAGCTGCCCCAGTCCAGAAAACGCTGGCGCACATCGATGATTGAGCGCTCGGGGCCGTCGAGCGCCTCTGCGAGGAAGCGGCGACAATGGCGCTCGTGCTCGGGGTCGCGCGGGGCGGCGGCGGTCAGGCCGCTACCCGGCGCGAAGACCGACCGGTGCGGTCCGNTGCCGTCGGAGTAGAAGATCTTATTGATGACGCGGCGGGTTGTGTTGTCCTTGATACGGCGCTCACCGGGAGGATTGCCGCCCTCGAGGCAGATGAAGATCCACAGGTCNATCGCGCGNAATTGGTTTTCGGGGACCTGGCACTCACCGACGATCTGGGCGTGNATCTCGTCGAGATCGTCGGCGTGGACATTGGCGACGAGGACGTGGTCTTGCGACAGCGCGAAGAAATCGCGCAGGTCCTGGTCCCAGAGATAGGTCGGNGGCGGGTGGTCGCTGAGCTCGTTGGAGATGACGCAATGGCGGCCGGGGGGTACATCGGAGACTTGTTCGGGCAGGGCCAGGTAGAAATCCAGATCGCCGGGTGCGAAGCTGAGCAGCGAGGACATGGTGGTGGTCTTGCCGATGCCGCCGGGCCCCGAGCCGGTGATCCAGGAAGCGCCGCGCGACACCCTGGATACGCACCAGGCCGCCAGGTCGAGGTCGAAGGTGCCAAGCTCGATGAGGTTTAACAGCGAGCGGGTGGGGTCTTCGCCTTTGGGATTGCTGATGTCTTGCAGAACGGTCTGATCGGTCATGGGATCTCCCTAATGTGCATTTGCGGCGGGTAAATTTAGTATCTCCCCCGCAAAACCCCAAAGAGGATGGGCCGCGTATTGGTGGCGGCCGTCGAACGGGGACTGGGTCGAAGACCAGATCCGCATGCGGTAATGCGGGGGACCAAGGTCGGCGTCCGGCTCTTCGGGTTCGTAGAATACGCTATCTCATTGCTGCCCAATATATCAAAGGCTGCGTTAACTATAGGGAAGGAAACCTATATTAAACGCAGCCTTTAAGATAGGATGCATNATTCATTTGGCCGAACGGAAAAAGTTCCTTCATGCCGATACAGAGANGCCTCTCCTGGTCTGCCCTGGCATAAATGTCCCGCGCGACCGCTACGCCCTGGTCGTATACCGAAAGTACCGCGCGTTGACGAAGAAGTTCGGTGAGCGGTATCGCATAGACACTACCCCTCGGGGGGTATTTGCTCTACCGACCCCATCCAGAAGGCGATCCGCTCGCGCTTCCAGGTGTAGGTGATGGCCATGCCGACTGCCGTGGGGACGATCGCCGGATAGGAATATTCGCCTGCTTCGGTCTCCAGGTCCAGCCGCCGCGGCCAGCTCTGGCCATTGTCGCTGGAGAGCAGAATGGAAATCGGGGTGCGGCCCTTTGCCACTGGATTGCACACCAGCGCCAGCACGCCGTCCTGCAGCCGCGCCAGGTCGAGGCCGCTATTGTTGCTGGTCAGGTCGGTGGGATAGAGCGGTGACCAGCTGCGTCCGCCGTCCGTTGAGTCGCTGCGGCCGACCCGCCCGCAGGTGGTGCGCACCAGCATGTGCACCAGCCCCGGCGCCGATTCCCACAGCGCAGGTTGGATCGCGCCACGGCCGCTAAAGATAGCCGGATCGCGCTCGATCAATGCGCTGGCCGTCCAGGTTTGCCCCTGGTCGCCGCTGCGATCGACGAAGACATCCCAGGCGTCGGGCTCGAGCGATGCCCCGGCGAGCCAGGTGCCATCGCTGAGAACGATTACCCTGTTCTTGACCGGGCCGCGCCCGCCGCGATCGCCCGGCACCAGCTCGCGCGGCTCGCTCCAGGTCTGTCCCTCGTCGGCCGATTCGACGACCCAGGTCTCCCAGGTGGAAATGGTAGCGCCGACTTTGAAGAACAGATAGACGCGGCCGTCGGCCGCCGCGTGCAATACTGGATTCCAATGCGCGTGGTCGCGGACCTTGGCCAAGAGCCGCGGCGGCGACCACTGGCAACCGCGGCGCTCGGCGCCCCAGATGCCGACATCGTCGTCGCTCTCTTTTGAGCCACCAAACCACGCGGTGAGAGAAATNTGCCGTTTTTGAGCTGGACCAGGGTNGAGGCGTGGCACGAAGCGAAGGGCTGAGCGTCGGCGAAGACGTGTTCGTGCACGAGGATCTGATGGCGCAGGTAGTNGCCGTAGGCGGACAGGTCGAGCGACTGGCCCCCGGCTTNTAGCGCCTGCNGGATGGTGGCGATGGGGGCGTGTTGCAAGTCGCGGCTTTCGCGNTGGCAGATTTGCGCCGCCGTGCCTGCGGCAAAGCCCATCTGCGCNCAGGTNGCCTGAATGCGGAAGGAACTCATCGCCATCTGGTCGCCAGAAGCCGAGCGCCCGGCGACCAGCAGGTTTCGTGCTCCCCTGGGGACCATACTGCGCAGCGGGATGTGGTAGGGCTCGATCATGGTGGTGATGCCGGTACCGGCGCGCTCGACGCGGTCGGGCCAGTGGTAGTCGAGGTGGTAGTTGCCCACCGCCACTGCGTCGGCGAATGTGCTGGCGTGGGTGACGTCGTGCTCGCTCAGCACGTATTCACCAACGATGCGCCGCCCCTCGCGAGCCCCGATGTGCCGCGAGACCGAAGCGAGGACATGGGTATCGAGCTTCTGGCCGCGGTAACCTCTGGTTTGGAGGTGGTATATCAGGCCCATCATCTGCCGTCGTGCGTGCAATTCGGCGGCCGACAAGCTCTGCCCATCGGCCGCGTCGAAGCCGACGACCTTCATCTTGACTTCGACCTTGCCCGAGGGAAAGGGGTGCAGGGTNGTCATTGGCAGCGCCTCGTCGTCGGCCCAGGTCGGGCAACCCGGCGGCAAAAAGGGNGCGNCGGGCCGTCCGCTGTCCCACAGCGTGAAGTAGAGGCTCATCGGCAGCTGCACATTGGCGGCTTCGTGCACGGTCTCAAAGCCGGCGGCACGGGCGACGGCGCAATCGCCAGTGGCGTCGATGACCATCGCCGGTTGAAATAAAATGCGATCGGAGCCGCAGGCGACCTCGACGCTTTCAACGCGGCCGTCGCGGCATTCTGCGTCCAGGGCGCGGGCGTGGAAGAGGATATCGATGCCCGCTGCGGCGACCATCTCCTGCAGGAAGTAGGCGCAGAGCTCCAGATCGTAGGCGCGGCGGTCGGCGCGTGGATCGTAGTCTTCGATGAGGCCGTGCTCGCGGAGGNTGGCGACGAGGCGGGCGAAGGGGNCGTTGACGCGCTCGCTGTCGCCGCNGCCNNGCNGGCCGCANCCCGCCGGCGGTACCCTGGCCGCCGAGGACGTTGGAGGGCTCGACTATGGTGACGGTGGAATCGAGTGTCCTGGCCGCCAGGGCCGCGAAGGCACCGGCCATGCCGCCGCCGAGGACGAGGGTGTCGATGGGTTTGGCGATGGGCATGGGATACTACTATACGCATTCTGTCTGCAGGGGTCGAGAGAGATACTTTTGCGCTGGAGCACGAGGGCGCGGCGGCGGTCGCCGCTGCCTTGCGGGCCGCAGGGCAGGACATTTTCGACGATTGAGCCAGCCGGGCGGTTGACACTGTTGAACGCCTCGTTTTCCGGATATAGACGCACGCGATTTACTACGGGAGGACCCATGAGACGGACCGGTTTTTCAATCGTATTGCTGCTCTTTTCGACCGCCGAGTCCCAGACGATCGACGGGCCCTTTTACACCTCGGACCTCAAGGGCAGCAAGTACACCCCCGCCGACCATCGCCCCGCCGACCATCGCCCCGGCGACAATCTCTTCGGCGAGAGCATAGTCTGCCTCGACGCCCAGAGCGGTGAGCGGGTCTGGCACTTCCAGATGGTGCACCACGGGCTGTGGGACCTCGACCCGCCGGCACCGCCGATCCAGCGTTCGGTCTCTCGTCACACACCACCTGAGCGGTAGGAACGTTCGGTACCCTTCGGCTGAAAATAGAAACGCGGTTCAATTTTCCTCTATCTCCATCATCGATCAGTCGACCAGTTCGTATATCATACATAGTGTGATATGTTATAGGCAGCCCACTGTCGTCCGTCCGACGAGGGATGAAAATTGCGGATTTTCAAAAATGCCTGGTTCCAGCGATTTGCCAGACGCGAGAATATCAGTGATGCTGCTCTGGCAGAAACTATTGCCCGAGCGGTAAAGGGGTCTGTCGATACTGCTCTCGGCGGTAATGTGATCAAGCAGCGCATCGCAAGACCGCGTCAAGGGAAATCGGGTGGATACAGGGCACTCATTGTTTTCAGGCTAGGAGACAGAGCTTTTTTCGTGTACGGTTTTGCCAAGAAGGAACGGGACAATATTAGAAGGGATGAACTGAAGGTGTTCAAACAGGCGGCGAAGGAATTACTGGCTTTATCGGATGAGCAAATTGAGAAACTGATTACAGTTGGAGGATTGACGGAGGTCGAGCTATGAGCAAAACACGCCAATACAAGTCGGAAGCGCTTGCGGCTATTCACGAAACAATGGATTCTCTACATCAGATTGGTGCGATCGACAAGAAAACCATGCGGAACTTCGATGAGAGCTGCCTGGGACCGGCTATCGAACTGGAGCCGGGTGAAATACGGGATTTACGTCTCCGCGAGCAGGTATCTCAGCCGGTATTTGCCCTCTATCTCAATGTTTCCAAGAATCTCGTATCCGATTGGGAGCGT
>PBOD01000124.1 GCA_002724215.1 Gemmatimonadota bacterium
CACCTCGCCGTTGATCCCCTCGACATTGAGGCCGGCTTCCAGGCACAGGTGCAAATGCTCATCGACCAGTTCGCGGCCAAAGGCCTTGCCGGTGCCCACACCGGTGTAGTAGGGCCCCTGTGGCGCCGGATAGCCGCCTTTGGGGAAGCCCAGCGGTAGATCCGTCTCCGGGTCGATGATGGTGTATTCCTGCTCGAAGCCGAACCAGAAATCGTCGTCGTCTTCGTCGATGGTGGCGCGCCCGTTGGACTCGTGGGGGCTGCCGTCGGCGTTGAGCACCTCGCACATGACCAGGAAGCCGTTGCCGCCGAAGCGGTCGGGATCGGGAAAACAGGCGACGGGCTTGAGTTGGCAGTCGGAGGCGTCGCCGGAGGCCTGCTCGGTCGATGAGCCGTCGAACGCCCAGATCGGCGCGTCGGCGACATCGCCGGAAAAGTCATCGACGATCTTGGTCTTGCTGCGCAGGCTCTGCGTCGGCTGGTAGCCGTCGAGCCAGATGTATTCCAACTTGGATTTGGCCATGTGTATTACACCTTTCTTATGGCTTGGGTTGGATGGGGCGGCAATGGGACAATAGAAGCCGAGAAAAAGTTGTCATGAGAAATGTAAAATATTGAAAATAAATGATTTGCATCAAAAAAAGACATATGTAAAGCTCTTAAATTAATATGGTTTTATAATCGGCACAAGTCGGGGCTTATCTCTCGAACCAATCTCCTCCCGAAATGGCGATAAAAGAGGCGCTTTGTGCCAGCAATTTTTCTCCTGCCAGATAAACCCAGGCTTCGAGCGTTGTTCCGTCGGCCATGCTCACTTTCATTAGGGTCCGCTGGTAAACGCCGGCGGCAACGCCCTCGTAGCGATCGTAGGCGGCGAGGGTTTCGCTGTCGACTTCGTGGATTTCGACGATGGTCCCCTCGCCGCTTTCGTCGCGAATCATGGCGGGAAAGCGGCGATGGCCGGGAAAAACCAGCGCGGTATCTGCGATGTGTCCGAGGCGATCGCTGCCATTGCGCAAGGTTCCGTATACGGCCAGTTTCATTGGGGCTGGACTCTCAGCTACGGGGGCACGATGGACGCTGGTAAATTCGCCACAGCACGTATGGGCGGTCAAGAGCAGCAGCGGAGAAGCGGAATATGCAATGGGCAATAGGTGTCGATGGCGGCGGCACGCATACGCGGGCGGTACTGGTGGACCGGGAAGGAGTGGTGCGAGATATGCGCACGGGGGGATGTGGCAACTACCAACGCATCGGAGCGGCGGGGTTGCGGGCTTTATTGGACGATTTGCTGCCGCCCTTGCTCGCCGGGGTCGCCGCAGACGGGGCGGCGNTGTGCCTGGCGCTGGCTGGCGCGGGGCGGCCCNGCGAACAGCAGCAGATCGCGATGNTGCTCAAGGAGNGGAGATGGAGTGGGGTCGTGCGGGTCGAAAGCGATGCTCGGGCGGCACTAATGGGGGCCCACGCTGGCGCCGCNGGGTTGATCGCGATCGCGGGTACTGGCTCAATTGTGTTGGGCCAAAANCAGGATGGGCAATTGATGCGCGCCGGGGGGTGGGGGCCTTTGCTTGGCGATGAGGGTGGGGGATACTATCTGGGCTTGCGGGCATTGCGGGCGGTGGCGCGTCAGTTGGACGGCGCCGGTCCGGATACGGCACTGGTCGAAGCNCTGGCCGAGGCGCTGGACATGGCCGACTGGTCAGGGTTGATTCCGGCTGTTTACGGCGGGTCAATAGACCGCGAGCGCATCGCCGCTTTGGGGCCACTGGTGACGGCTGCCGCCGAGCGNGGCGATGTAGTGGCCCTGGNTATTGTCGAGCGCGCTGGCGGCGCGCTNGGCGACCAAGTTGCCGCCGTGGCGCGGCGGTTGGGGTTGCTGTCTGCAGCCAGCCTGTGTTGCATGGGTGGTGTTCTAGGACGGGGGGGCTTGCTGGCGGCGGCCTTGGAGCGGGCTGCCGCTGCCCATATCGACCAGCTGCAATTGCGGCCGCCGCAGTTGCCAGCCGCCCTGGGGGCGGTCATGTTGGCCTGGGGGGAAGCGGGGGAGGTCGTCGGGGCGGATCGGCTGGCGTGCCTGCGGGCGACGCGGCCGGCTGGGCTCTAGGTCCCTTGACAAGGAATCCGCTGTTTTTGTTATTACATAAATCGGTGTTTTTTTCAGCATTATGCGCTTGAGGTAGCCCTTGTCGACCGCAGANGCCAGCCCTCTTTCCAAACGCGAGGCTCAGGTCCTGCAGGCCCTGGTTAAAGTCCACATCGCCCTCGGTGATCCAGTGGGTTCGCAGACCTTGTGTCAGCGCGAGAGTCTGGGGGTCAGCTCGGCGACGATCCGCAACGCGCTGGCCAATCTGGAGGAAAAGGGCTACGTCACCCAGCCACATACCTCGGCCGGCCGCATCCCCTCCGAAAAAGGCTATCGCTTCTACGTTGAGCAATCCATGGCCGAGGGGGGATTTGGCCTCGACGCCGAAGGGATTGCGCTGCGGCAACGGCTCGAGACAGCGCTGACGGAGGGCGACTACCGGGAGATCTTGCACGAATTGGCCCGCACTATCGGCGATATGTCAAATCAACTGGGTCTGGTCCTGTCGCCGCGCTTCAAACAGGGNGTTTTCCACAAATTGGAGTTGTTGCGCCTGGAGGCCAATCGGTTGTTGCTCGTCGTCACGGTTAGGGGCGGTTTGGTCAAGACCCTGGTGATCGAAGTCGACGCCCCGGTCTCATCGCGCGAATTAGAAGACCTGGCCCAGTTGTTTAACNAGCGTTTGCACGGCTTGACCATGGCCGAGATCCAGGCCACTGCCCAGCAGCGGCTGGCCGTTTTGGCGCGGGTTTCACAACCCGTGGTCGAGGCGGTAGTCTACCAGATCGAAGCTCTGTCCGCCGCCAGCGCCGCGGATCTCCACGTATCGGGGACTCGCAATCTCTGCCTTAAGCCCGAATTCGGCGATCCACTCCAGGTTGCCGGTCTGGTCGATCTGGCGGAGAAGAAGGACATCCTNGCCCAGCTNATGAGCGAGCGCNGCGGCGTGGTGATTACTATTGGCTCCGAACACCNTCCCCAGGCGATGCGGCAGTGCAGCATGGTGACCGCCAGTTACGAAGTGTCTGGAGCTCAGGGCGTGATCGGGGTGATCGGTCCGACGCGCATGCCCTACGGTCCGGTCGTGGCCCTNGTCAATTACGCCGCCTCCCGCGCGGCGGCCCTAGCCTGCTGAGTGCCGTATCTCCATCAAANATTACAAGCCCAATACTGCGTGTAGAGAAGGAGCGTCGATGAGCGAGGAAGAGACCCGCGTTGAAGCTGCAGCGGAAGCGCCAGCTGCGGAGGCCGCTGCGNAGCAAGAGCAATCCCCCGCAGACGATGAACAACCCGCCGCGGGCGGGGAGGCGGAAGCGTCGTCGCCGGAAAACGAGTTGGCCGCCGCCCGCGCCGAAGCTGCGGCCAACTACGATCGCTACCTGCGGTCGGTCGCCGAGNTGGATAACTACCGNAAGCGCACGGTCAAGATGCGTTCGGAGGCGCGGGAAGAGACCCTGCGCGACGTGTTGCTACAGATCGCGCCGATCCTCGACAATTTGCGNCGTGCCCTCGGNCAGGATACCGAGGACGCCGCCGCGCTCAAGCAGGGGGTCGAACTCATCAGCGGTCAGTTCAGCGAGGTCCTCAAGGGCTACGGCCTGGCTGAGATTGCCGCCGCGGGCCAGGCTTTCGATCCCAATCGCCACGAGGCTCTCGCCGAGGTTCCCAGCGCCGACTGCGAACCGGGGACGGTGATGGAAGAAATGGAAAAGGGCTACACCTTGAATGACAAGGTGGTGCGTCCCTCGCGCGTCGTCGTCAGCAAGGCGAGTGAGGAGAGCTGAGGCGCCAATGGCCAAGAGGGATTACTACGAAGTGCTCGGGTTGGGGCGCGACGCCGGCGAAGGCGATATCAAAAGCGCCTACCGCAACCTCGCCCTCAAATACCACCCCGACAGGAATCAGGGCGACAGCGCGGCCGAGGAGAAGTTCAAAGAGGCTTCCGAGGCGTACGAAGTGCTGTCCGATGCCGAGAAGAAGGCCGCCTACGATCGCTTCGGTCACGCCGGCATCGAAGGCAATTTTGGCAGCGGTGGATTTCAGTGGTCGGATTTTAGCCACGCCGGCGATTTTCAGGACATTTTCGGTGATATTTTCGATAGCTTCTTCGGCGGCGGCGGCCGCCGCCGCTCCCGCGGTCCGGCGGGGCCGCCACAGGGCCGCGATCTCAAGATCAAAGTCGCCCTGACGCTGGAGGAAATTGCCGAAGGCGTCGAGAAGAAAATCGCCCTGACCCGCTTGCAGCGCTGCGGTGCCTGTGATGGTGCGGGTGCGGCCAGCGGCGCCTCGCGCGAGACCTGCGGAACCTGCGGTGGCCAGGGGCAGGTGCAACAGGTGGCGCGTACGCTCTTTGGCCAGTCGATGACGGTGACAGACTGTCCGACCTGCCAGGGCGAGGGGCAACTCATTTCCGACCCCTGCCGCGAATGTCGCGGCGAGGGGCGCGAGAGGGGCCAGACCACCTTGACGGTGCGCATTCCCGCCGGGGTGCAGGAGGGTAATTATATCCCCCTGCGCGGTCAGGGCGAAGTCGGTCCGCGCGGCGGCCCATCCGGCGACTGCTTGGTCTTTATCGAGGAAGAAGAACACGATTACTTCACCCGCGATGGCAATCACGTCATTTATCAATTGCCGCTGGGTTTTGGCCAGGCCGCGCTCGGGGCTGAGGTCGAGGTGCCTACCCTCGAAGGCAAGGCCATGCTCAAAATCCCGGCCGGCACCCAGACCGGTCGCGTATTCCGCATGAGCGGCAAGGGCATTCCCGATGTCAACGGTCGCGGCGTCGGCGACCAGCTAGTACAGGCCGTCTTGTGGACGCCGCAGGATCTCAACCGGCGCGAGCGCGAGTTGTTCGCCGAACTGGCCGAACTCGAGTCGGAGCGCGTCGCGGCAGAGGGCGAGGGTTTTTTCTCCAAGTTGCGGAAGGCCTTTAGTTGAGGTTGGCAACGAGCAGGCATTTGTGAGCGTGCCCCGCACCATGCCGGAAGCCGACGGTCCACTCGTCGGCGTGCGCAATGCCATCGCCGTCGCCAGCGCCAAAGGCGGCGTCGGCAAATCGACGTTGAGCATCAATCTGGCGCTGGCCTTGGCAGCCACTGGCGTCCGCGTCGGGCTACTCGACGCCGACATCTATGGTCCCAGCATTCCCCTGATGATGGGGGCGGACCAGCAGCCCGAAACCGAAGCCGAGGGCGTGATGCGCCCGGTGGAGAAAGACGGCGTGGCCTTGATGTCGATCGGCTTTATCGCTGGCGAAGACGCGCCGGTGGTTTGGCGCGGGCCGCTGTTGGCACGCGCGCTGCAGCAGTTTCTGCACCAGGTGGCCTGGGGCGAAATCGATTATCTGCTTATCGATCTACCTCCGGGGACCGGCGACGTGCCGCTGACGCTGAGCCAGAGCGTGGCGCTGTCGGGGGCGGTGGTGGTCACGACCCCGCAAGGCGTTGCCCTCGAAGATGTCGAGCGGGGCATGGCGATGTTCGACAAGGTCGAGGTGGATGTCCTCGGCGTCGTCGAGAATATGAGCTATTATCTCTGCAGCCAGTGCAACGAGCGGCATGAGATTTTTGCCCATGGCGGGGGGGCCGAAGCCGCGGCGAGACTGGGCGTACCTTTCCTCGGGGCGGTGCCGCTGGCCCCCGCGATCCGGTGGGGGGGTGATGCGGGTGATGCAGTGGCCGTCCGCGACGGCGAGTACGGCTCCGTATTTGCCGAGATCGGCCAGCGCCTAGTCGCGGAACTGGGCAAGCTCGGGGCGGTGGGCTGATGGCAGCTCCGATGGCCCGCTTGCTCAACTGGGCCCGCGCCAAATCGCTGTGGATCCTGCCTTTCGGCGAGTGCGCCTGCACCGATGAGCGCACCGCGGCCTGTGCGGCACCGGGCGANCTTGAGCGCTGGGGCGCNCGCGTCTTCAGTCCNGAGCCCGAGCANGCCGATNTGCTGCTAATNGGCGGGCGCGTCGCGCTGAAAATGCTGCCCGTNCTGNANCAGACCTACGCACGCATGCCCGAGCCCAAATGGGTAATCGCGCTGGGGGCCTGCGCCTGTGCTGCGNCCCAGTCTCCGGCGCTACCGGGCAATTATCACGACACCTACGCTCAGGTCGGGGATNTCGCCCATTTGGTGCCGGTCGATGTCTATGTGCCGGGGTGCCCGCCGCGCCTAGANGATCTCATCGGCGCGATAGAAAACCTGCAGNGNGCCATCGTCCACAACGGCTGAAANCGCTTCCTTTTCGCTACCCCGGCTGTGCCGGGCTTNCTATCTTTGACAGGTGATTGAACAGAGTTGGGAATGCTTACGGCTGGAAGTCCCCACGGCTTGCAGCGAAGAGTTGGGCGCGTGCGCNTACGCGNTGGGCAGTTGCGGGCTCCAGGTCGAAGAGGCCGGCGAAAGGGCGCGGTTGAGCATCTATTTTGTGGCGGGCCCCGAGCTGGATATGGCCGTGGTCATGCGCGAGTTCGAGCGCCATCTTGCCGCGCTCGACCTGGTCCCGCCGCCCATGGCTGCAGAAGAAGTGGTGGTGCGGGATTGGGAGGCCGAATGGCGGCGTTTCTTTCGTCCGGTATGGGCTACGCCACGCATCGTGATCCATCCTTCGTGGATACCGGTTGCGACCGAGGGCGATCAAGTCGCCGTGACTATCGACCCCCAAATGGCCTTCGGCACCGGCGGGCACGAATCGACCCAATTGTGNCTACAGGCGATGGAGTGCCACGTGCGGGTGGGCATGCGCTGCCTGGATCTGGGCGCGGGCAGCGGAATTCTCAGCATCGCCGCTGTNCGTTTGGGCGCCGGGTCGGTGCTGGCGGTCGATATCGATGCGGTCGCGGTGGACAACGCGCGCGAGAATATCGACCGCAACGGCATCGCGCCGGAGCGAATCGAAATTCGCCAGGGCAGTTTGGAGGCAGTGTCCGCCGGGGGCTTTGAACTGGTCCTGGCCAATATTCAAAGCCATATTCTGCTGCCTTTGCTGGTCCCGTTGTACGAGATGGTGGCGCCTGGTGGTGCGGTATTGTTTTCGGGTTTGCTGGTGCGGGAGNGGGCGAANTTCTCCGCCCGGGTGGCGGCTGCGGGCTTTGCCGTCGAGACCACTATGGAAAAGGGCGAGTGGACCTGCATCGTCGCCCGGCGAGTGGATTGATGCCCGGTTTCTGGGTCGAGCCGGAGGATGTAGGTGAAGAGCGCCTGGTGTTGCGCGGGGACGAGGCGCACCACCTGTTGCGGGTGCGCCGCTATGGTCTCGGCGACGAGTTCGAGGCCGTCGATGGCGTGGGTTGCTGCTATCGAGCGCGGATCGAGCGGGCGGGTGAGTCGGANGTCGAGGCCGCGATTGTTGCTCGTTCGCCAGAAAAGGGCGAGAGCCCGGTGCGGCTGCATCTGGCGCCGGCGCTGATCAAAGGACAGGGCTTCGACTACGTTGTNGAAAAAGCTACGGAGGTTGGCGTCGCGTCGATACGGCCGCTCGCCGTCGAGCGCGGGGTGGTGCGCCCCGGGTCTAAGCGCAAGCGCGACCGCTGGCAGAGGCTGGCCCAGGCGGCTACCAAGCAATGTGGTCGCTCGCGCATGCCCCTGGTCGCCGCGCCGCAGTCGCTCGGCGAGGCCCTGGTGGGGCTGGCGCGCGACTGCGACGCAATTTGGCTGGCCACCCCGGACGGGCAAGTTTCGGGGATAGCAGCCATCGCGGCGCGNGGTCCGGTCGGCGCGGTGGGTTTGCTGGTCGGGCCAGAGGGTGGTTTTACGGCGGCCGAGGTCGCNTGCGCCCGTGCCGCGGGGGCGACGGTATTTAGCTGGGGCGACCGCGTCCTGCGCGCCGATACGGCCGGCGTGGTCCTGGCCGCGCTCGTTCTCCACGGCAGCGAAGTTGCAGCAAAAAAAGAGGGAGGCCAACTTGGCTAGCGTCCTGGTCCTGCACGGACCCAATCTCAATATGCTGGGCACGCGTGAACCCGAAGTCTACGGCCGCGAGACCCTGGCCGATATCGACGCCCTGATCGCGGAACACGCGGGGCGACTCGGCGCGCAGGTGCGCTCGTTTCAATCCAATCACGAAGGGGCCTTGATCGACGCGGTGCAGCAGGCCGACGAACAAGCCCTGCTCTTCAATCCGGGGGCCTTCACCCACTACAGCATNGCGTTGCGCGACGCGGTTGCGGCCAAAGGCCTGCCCGTCGTCGAAGTGCATCTGTCCAATGTCCACGCCCGTGAGGAATTTCGCCACAAGTCGGTTATCGCGCCGGTATGCNTGGGGCAAATCGCCGGTTTCGGTCCCTTTAGCTACGTGCTTGGCCTCATGGCTCTGGTCCGCCATTTGGAGGATTGAGCGATGTTGCGTTCGTTGCTAGCCATTGCGTTAATGGCGGCCCCGCTCGCGGCGGGGCCGGTGCTGAAAATCGATCGCACGCAGGTCAATATCCGCGCCGACGCCACCGTGCAGTCGGCCCGAGTTGCGGTTTTGCAGCAGGGTGTCGAGGTCGAGGCGCTGGACCGCAAGGACGAGTGGTTCCGCATNCGCCTGCCAGAGGGCGGGGAGGGCTGGATTCATTCGGGATTGGTGCAGGAGATCGTAGTTGTCACTGGCGATGCGGTGCGNCTGCGCGAAGCGGGTTCGACCAATGCGCCGATGATTGCCNCCGCCAGCAAGGGCGACGAATTGGGCAAGGTTGGCGAGCGCGGCAATTGGTACGAGGTCGCATTGCCCGGCGGCGACCGGGGTTGGATTTGGAAAGAATTGGTGCAGCCCAAAGCTTTCTTCTTACCCGCCCCCACGCCGGTGGAGGAGTCGGTCGTCGAGTCCGCGCCGCCGGTGGTGCGCAGCAATCCCTATGCCGATGGTCTGGTGCGCGCCGCCGCCGGCGAATACGAGGAAGCGCTGGCGCTGTTTAACGAGGTGCTGGCCGACAATCCCACGCATGCCGATGCCCTANTCCGCGCGGCCAAGGCCCACGAGCAACTGGGCGATCTCGACCAGGCCCTCGATCGCCTCTATCAGGCCGTCGCGGTGGGCGAAGGACGAATCGACATATATGTGACTCTAGCCGAGGTCTACCGACAGGCGGGCGTCCCCGACAGTGCGGCCAAATACCTGGCGCTATTCAGGGGAGAAAAGTGGGAGCGGCCGGAGGTCACCGCGCCACCGGAATCCGAGCCAGAGGGGGACATGCCGGTTGAGGCCTGGTGGATTTATGCTCTGGGCTGTTTGGGGGTGGTGATCGTATTGGGCGGGGTAGTGATCGTGCGGCGGATGCGCGGTGGCGATGAAGTAGCCAAAGAACCGGTGGCCAAACCCGCCAAAGGCAAATTCGCCAGGCAGATGCGCCAGAGCAAGGCCGCGCCCGCCGTTGGCGGCGGCGAGGAAGCCGAACTGGAGCGGCAGATCCAGCANAAGCGGGAAGATTTGCAACAGAGTTCCGCCGCCTTTCTCGGACCCAACGCNTTGGGCGAGGGCGAGGACGCGCATATGGAGCAGGTGCTGGGACAGGTCGCGGCGCTGCGTAAAGCCNTTGAGGCCCAGGACGAACGGGCGGATATTTACGCCGATATCGTCCGCTTGCAGAACGCTAAAATCGAGGCGATGGAACGGGAATTGGCAATGTTGCGGCGGCGGTCTAAGCGCTGAATTTTTTAGAAGCGGTATACGTAGGACACGCCGACGCTCGGCTCGCCGTCGCGNAGGCTGAGCTCGGGAAAGACGCGGCGGTTGGTTTTGCGCGGGATCAGCGAGATCCCGAGGCTACCGGCGGCGAAGAGCGCGGTCGACCAGCCGTAAAGCCTCGCGCGCGAGGCTTTGTCGTCGAGCTTCTGGGCACGCGCCAATTGACCGTGCTCGCGGTTGAGCGCGGCTTCGGCTTCGTTGTCGGCGGCGCGGTCGAATTGCAGCCAGGAGAGCAGGCTGAAGGCGACGGCTCCGCCGAGGAAGCTNATATAGGGAAATTCGGTCACCGTAATATTGCGGGCACCCCCGCCCAGTGATTCGAGGGTGACGAGCTTGTCTATGTCCGTCTTGTCGAAAGTGAAAATTTTCTCTTCGATGCGGATGATGACGAGGTCCTTGTCCTTCTCGATCAGCGTGCCCTCGACCAGGCTGCCATCGGCCAGATATAGCCGGGTATCGGCGCCCTCTATGGGTGGCGCCGTTTCGGCCAGGGCCAGAGAGGGTTGAATGACGAGGCAAAAGCAAGCGACTAAAACTGTGCTGCGCTTCATTTTAAGGCTCCTCTTGAGCTGAGATCCACGCCGCAAATATACAAGGCCAACACATCGTGTCAATAGATGAGACTCCCGCGGAGGACGACCGTTCCCCCGCGTCTGTGGCAGCGGCGGATATCGCCGGGCTGACCATTGCCGAGGTGCGCGAAAAAATCGCCGCCTGGGCCGGCGACCATCCGGGCTGGGCCGAACTCGAGAAGGATCGGCGGGTCGGCGTGCGCAAGCTCGTAGTCGAACGGCGCCGGCGCGAGGCGCGCCAGCAGCTTGAGCGCGAGCGCCAGGTCAAAATGCTGCACTTCGAAAAGCGCCATTGGGACCAGGGGGCCAGTCGGGTCGCCGGCGTCGACGAAGCCGGGCGTGGGTGCCTGGCCGGACCGGTGGTCGCCGCCGCGGTGGTGCTGCCGCCCGACTGTGCTATCGTCGGGCTCGACGATTCCAAGAAGCTGTCGCCGTCGCGGCGCGCGGCGCTCTACGAGCAGATTCTCACCGGTGCTCTGGGCGTGGGCGTGGGTCAGGTCGAGGCCGCGGAGATCGACCGGCTCAATATCCTCCAGGCCTCGCTCAAGGCGATGCGGATGGCGCTGAACGCGCTGGATACCGCGCCCGACCGGGTATTGATCGACGGTCATATGACGGCGCAGAGTCCCTATTCCGAACAGGCTATCGTCGATGGCGACGCGCGCTCGCTGTCGATCGCTGCGGCGTCGATTGTGGCCAAGGTGCGGCGCGATCGCCTGATGTGCGATTATGCCGACCGCTATCCCGAATATGGCTTCGCCTCGCACAAGGGCTATGGCAGTTCCGAGCACCTGGCGGCGCTGTCGGCGCACGGCCCCTGCGCGCTGCACCGCCGCAGTTTTGGACCAGTCGCCGAGCTGGTTGCCGAGCCGCGGTCCGAGCTCTATGCGAGCTTTGCAGAGGGGCT
>PBOD01000125.1 GCA_002724215.1 Gemmatimonadota bacterium
AGAGCAGGTCGCCCGCGCGCACCGTCTGCCCGCCGTCGGCGAAGCGGCGAACGACTAGGCCCTCGGTCTCGGCGGCGACTAGGCTCGAGCGCCGCGGCTGCACGCGGCCGACATAGGAGGCGTCTTCCGCGAGGGGCTGTTGGATGACTTCAGCGACGATGACCGGCGTCGGTGGACGTTCCTGGCCCTGGGCAGTGCTTAAACATAAACCAGCACCAAGCAGCAGCCGGGCGACAATAGCCATAAGATTGTCCTAACGTTACGAATGTGCTGTAGTTTTAGAAATATAAGTACGCTTTGTGGCGGCGATAAGCTATTGCCAGATGATCGCCTCGATTCGACGGTTGAGCTTCTTGTTCTCCGGCGTGTCATTAGGCGCGATCGGTTGGGTTTCACCGTATCCACGAGCTTCGAGCATTCCTGGTTTTATGAAGTCATAGCCCTGGGCCAAGTACTTAGCCACTGCCTCGGCACGCTTCTCCGATAGAATTTTATTTTTTTCATCGTCGCCGTCGGAATCTGTATGCCCCTCAATAAGGAGCTTGCTCGGGGAGAAGTTTCGTACGAAAGTGGCAACTTTTTCAAACTCTCCAGCGGCGGCTGGGGTTAACGAGTATTCGCCCGGTTTGAAGAGTACGCCGGAGTCAATCGCTAAACGTGGCACGACTAGATCGCTCTCGAGTGCTACTTTGAACTTAACAATCGGCATGCTGATTTTGCCGCCTGGGGTGAAATGACCTAATGAAGACCCATAGAACGATTGTTGAATCGCCATAGTCCCGATATAGACCCGTACGCTTTGTACCGAGGGATGAATCGTTTTTTCTCGATACACATTGAGTGTGTCACCTCTGTTAATTGAAACTTCACTGCCCGCATTGATATAATACTGGCGTTCGTGTTTGTCGTCGGTATCGAGGTCCCCAATGTCATGAGGGCGAAGAACTTCGATAATGCGTGGTAAATCGAACGTGGGGTAGATGCGGATTGTATCAGCTTTTGCAGGCGCGTTCTCTGTCTCCGTCTCATTCTGGGTTTGAGCAAAGGCACCTATCTCAAGAAAGAGGAGTGATATAAGAGCACAGAACGACCATTGTCTAGTGCGGATAATAATAAAGAGCATAATATCTAAACCGTCCCGAGGTTTGAATCAGCTACTTTACATATATGTAAAAAAGACACAAATCGCAATGCCCGGAGGGCCGGTACAGGGCCACNACTTCTATCAAATATCGGCAAAATTCGCAATAAATGAGTTGATCTGGCTCCCAGGGAAAGAATATAGTGTTACTTTACCCNTTACATTAGTTTAANATNNATNTCGATTGGATTCGACCTTGTATTTGGAAGGGCTAATGCTGCGAGAGANAGTTAGAGAATGGGCGTGGGGACTGGGCTGGTGCGTATGGGTGGTGTTGGGTGGATCGGCGCCTGTCGCCGCTGCCATAAACGAAAGCACGGCGGCGGCGGGACTGGTCGATTCGGTGGCGGTCGCCCCCAATGGAGTGGTGAAAGTGCTGAGCGTCGGACTGAACGGCGATGGGGTCGTGACGCTCGATAGCCTCGTGGTGACGGTGGCCGACCTCGCGTCTTCGACCGGTCTCGAAACCGGTGATCTCGCGGCCTTCAGACTCTACAGCAGCCTCGATACGGTGCTGAATACCAGCGCCGATACGCTGTTGGCTACCGCCTTACTTGATTCGATCGGAGCCTCCGTGGCCCTGGTCCCGACCACGACCCATGTGCCGCCGGCGGGTGCGGAGCGTTTTTATCTCGTCGCCGCGGTCGTTGATTCGACAGCGGGTGATCACCGCGCCTTCAAGGTCGGATTCGCCGCCGGGGGCATCGCCACCAGCCATGGCGTACTAGGCACGGCGGTGGTGGTCAGCGATAAATTCAAGGCAAGAATCGCGGTGACCGCGACCCTGCTGGCTTTTACCCAGATGCCGGCGGATACGGCCAGTGTGGTCGATGGTGTTGAAGTGGTCAGCGGAAAGANTTTTTCGGCCCAACCCATCGTCAGCGCCCAGGACTCGCTGGGCAATGTCGATCTCGACTTCAGCGAGACCCTGACCGCGAGCGTCNNCGNTGGNGCNGGNACCCTGGGTGGCACGGTTGCNAAACNGGTGGTCAACGGCAGNGCCGACTATGTCGGCAACGCGCTGATTTACTCGGCGACGGCTGATGGTGAGGCCTTCGTACTGACGGTAGACGACGCGGCGGAGGGCACCGATCTGACCGCGGCGACAGCCNATCTCGAAGCCGATGTCGTCGCCGCCAAACTNGTTTTTACNAAACAACCCTCACCCCTGCTNGNCNCNGGGGCCAATTTTGCCNCCGATTCGGTGTTCGTCGCGGCCCAGGACACCGCGGGATTGGTCGATAGGAACTACCAGNTCGAGTTTGCGATCGAGGCNGTGGCGGTCGAAGATACCAGTNANGTGGTCAGCGGCCTGATTGCGGCACCGGGCGCGACGACAACGCCCAGTANCGGTGTCGCGTCCTGGCACGNGCTNCGCCTGGCCGCTGCCGATGTGATCCGGCTCAAGGCCTCCAGCGGNTCGCTGCTCTCGGCCTGGAGTGACATTNCNGCGACTCCCGGCGTCTTGTCCATCGGCGCCGCCGACNCGCTGGTGGCCGANAATGCGCTGGCGGGGNTGGCGGGNGTTGGCGGCAGCGATNTGGTCCTCAANGCGGTGGCGTTTAAAGCGCAGGGNGAGCNNATGCCCGTGACATCGATTAAAGTNAAACCCGTCTTCAGCGGGTTGCTCGCCGACGAATTGCGCAATATCGATATAGTGCTTGACCTGGATGGCGATGGCGNGGTCGATGCGACGGACAGATCGGTCCTGGNCGCTTCGCGCAACGATNCGGGNAGCGGCGTCGAACTGACGNTGAGTGTNGNGGATACACTGCCAGCCGATACTTTGCGGCACTATCTGGTCGTCGCCGACCTGGACCACACCGTGCGCGCGACNGATTCCCTGCGCATCGACATTACAGACCTGGTCGTTGCCAACGGTCTGGCCACGGGCGTTGCGCCGGTNGTGCCGCTNAANACNATCNTCGGTCGCGACCACGCGGTGACCGGTGC
Organism: Gemmatimonadota bacterium; assembly: GCA_002724215.1. Taxonomy (GTDB): domain Bacteria; phylum Latescibacterota; class UBA2968; order UBA8231; family UBA8231. Next base: position 3,095 of record PBOD01000125.1, read on the forward strand.
CGTCAGCGTGCAGTCGGCGAGCCTGGAGCGGCCCCGCGTCGGTCAGAGCGGCAAGGTGACCCTGATCTTCGACGTGGTTAGTGACCTGGCGGCGGGAGATGAGATCGCTCTGGATTTTCCGGCCGGCTACGGGATNGCNGCTGNGAGCCTGGANTCGGCCACCGCGACGCCGAGCGGGATCGATCCGAGCAAGAGTGCCGAATCGGCGGGACGTACCGTGGTCCTGACCCTGAATGCGGATGAGACGCGAGGGCGCTACCGGATTGTGCTCGACAATGTGCGAAATCCCGCTGTCGATCAGGGGGCGGCACCGGTGTTGGTCCGCACCCGCCTGGAGGACAATAGCCCGATCGATAAGATCGACGCCGCGGCCCCGGGGCTGGATCTGGTCGAGGAGGGTCGGGTCGGGTTGAGCGCGGCGGTGTTGGACAATGGTTATGCTGGTCGGTTGGGCCAGGCGCGTCTGACCTTTGTAACTTCGACGGCGCTGGCCATTGGCGATGAGATCGCCCTGACTTTTCCCGCGGGTTTCGAGCTGGGTGGCGTCGGCATCGGCCAGGAGACTCAAACCCCGTCGGGCGGCGCCCTGATTATCGCAGAAGAGCAGTCTCAGGGGCAGGTCCTGGTTCTCAACGTGCAGGGGGCTGAAGTCGCGGGGTCGGTGACCCTGGTACTCGATGGCGTGGGTTTTCCGGTGCTGGCCGCGCAAGCACTCACCGTCGCGGTGGCGACGCGGCAGAGCGACGGCCAATGGCTCGATCTGGCCGACGAGACACCGGCGCAATTGGCCCTGCAGGGCCGTCTGCAACTAGCTGCGGCCACAGCGATCGCGCCCCAATTGGCCGGATCGGTCGGCGTGGGGCGGCGGCGGCTGGCTCTGGCCTCATTTTCGGTGCGGGCCATTGGGGATACCATACCCGTGCAGGCGGTGGGCTTGCTGCCCCATTTGAACGGGATCGGCACGGGCGAATGGTCGGCGATTGACATTATCCACGACGCCGACGCCGACGGGGAACTCGACGCCGGCGAAGAATCGGTGATCAGTGGGCCGATCGACGGGGTCGGCGATGGGGTGGTGCGCAACGCGATACTGTCCAGTCAGCGCCTGGCTCCGGGCCAGCGCCGTTACTATCTGGTCGTCGCAGACGTGGCAGCGGGTATCGACGCGACCGATCAAATCGCCATCGACGTGGTGGAGGTCGTTGCCGGGGCGGGCGTGCTGGGGGGCGGGGCTCCGGCGCTCGAGGGGGGTCCCGTTGCCGGTACGGTGCACCGAGCTACCGGTCTGATCGACATGCTGTCGGTCGAATTGGAGCGGCGCCAGACCGGCCAGAGCGGGGATGTGGTGCTGGCCTTTGCGACGACGAGCTTGTTGCTGGCGGGCGACCGCATCCGCCTGCTTTTTCCTGCCGGATTCGATCTGAGTCAGGCAACGCTGGACGCATCTTCGCTGACGCCTTCGGGTACCCTGCCGGCGCTGGATCTCTTTGCGCGGACGCGGCGGGAACTGGTCATCGACCTGGCTGCGGCCGAAAGTGCGGGGTTCTACCGCCTGGTGTTTAACGGGGTCTACAATTCCGCCGTCGCCGCCCGCGATCTGGCGGTTGAAATTTTCAGCCAGCGGGCGGACGGCACTCCGGTGGACGACCGCGACCTATCACCCTTCCGCTTCTCGGTTGACATCGCGGCGCTATCCACGGTCTGCCGCGCTGATTTCAATGGCGATGGCCGGGTCTATTTCGACGACTTATTTCTGTTTGGCGATGCCTTCGGCGGCGCGGGCAGTTCGTTCTACGATCTAGATGGCAACAATCGCATCGACATGGCGGATTTCTTGGTCTTCACCGAAGTCTTCGGTGCTCGCTGCAACGACGCGCAGATGGTCGATGACCAGGCGCTGGCGCTGGCGTTGTCGGTGCAAATTGCACCCGATGCGGCGATGGAATTTTCTCTGATCCGCGCGGGTAGTTTTTCGATGGGCTCGCCAGCCGACGAAGAAAGCCGCGAAAGCGACGAAGGCCCGCAGCGCGAGGTCGCCATCAGTTCGGCGTTTTACCTTGGCCAATACGAAGTGACGCAGGG
>PBOD01000126.1 GCA_002724215.1 Gemmatimonadota bacterium
TACAATATTACTAGGTCTTTTCACTGTGCACCGAGAGGGGTTTGATGAGCGCCACCGCCACCTTCCAGGACATGCGCGCCGGTCAGGACTACGTCGCCGACCGCCAGATCGCCATGGCCGTACACCTCGCCCGCACCCTCCAGCGCCCACTGCTGGTCGAGGGACCCGCCGGCGTCGGCAAGACCGAAATCGCCAAGGTCATGGCCCGCGCCCTCGACACCGAGCTCATCCGCCTGCAGTGCTACGAAGGCCTCGATGCGACCTCGGCCCTCTACGAGTGGAACTACCAGCGCCAACTTCTGCACATCAAGCTCGACGAAAACAGCCAGCGCTCCCTGGCCGAGCGCGAAGCCGATATCTTCTCCGAGGATTTCCTGCTCAAACGCCCCTTACTCCAGGCCATCACCCGCCGCCAACCGCCGGTCTTGCTCATCGACGAACTCGACCGCGCCGATGAGGAATTCGAGAGCTTCCTGCTGGAAGTCCTCTCCGACTGGCAGATCACCATTCCCGAGATCGGCACCATCCGCGCCGACGAGCCGCCCCATGTCGTGCTGACCAGCAATCGCACCCGCGAGCTGTCCGACGCGGTGCGCCGGCGCTGTTTTTACCTGTGGATCGACTATCCCCCGTTCGACAAAGAAGTCGCCATCGTCCGCAACAAGGTCGAGGGCATCGACGCGCAATTGGCCGAGCAGATCTGCCGCTTTATGGAATTGATCCGCCTGCAAAAACTCGAAAAGATGCCCGGCGTCGCCGAAACCCTCGACTGGGCCAAAGCCCTCGTCGCCCTGCACCAGCACCACCTCGACCCCGAAGTCGTTGCCGACACCCTTGGCATCGTCTTCAAGGACCGCCACGACGTGGCGCAGGTCAAAGAATCGCTGGCTGAATTCCTCGAGCGATTAGGCGTGCGCGCCAAGATGACGCCCGAAGCGACCAATGACGCTTGAGATTGAAGACCTCGCCGTCCACGGTGAGCTAAGCGCCAACCTCGTCGGCTTTTGCCGCTTCTTGCGCAGTGAAGGCCTCGGCAGCGGCCCCGGCGAAGAACGGGATGCGCTGCGCGCCCTCGGCGCCATCGATCTCAAAGATTCCCAGGCTTTCCAACTCGCTCTGCGCACCACCCTCGCCAAAACTCCCGCAGAGCAAAAGACCTTCGACGAGCTCTTCGACCACTACTGGCAAATCTGGGCAAGAGCGTCCGAATTGAACAAACCCCGCCCCAATCCCGACCGCGAGCAGACCACTACCGCGCAGGCACGCCAACCGCGCAAGACCGCCTACACCAGCGTGCGCGACTGGCTCAAACAGGGCGATCCGACCACAGAAGAGCGAGAGGCCGCCGGCTACAGCCCCATCGCGGTCGAGACCCAGCGGGACTTCAGTGACTTCAGCGCCGAGGAGCTCGGCGAGATGGGCCGCTTGCTCCAGGCCATCGCCCGCGTCCTCGCCACCCGCTTCAGCCGCCGCTATCGCCCCGCCAAACACCCCGGTCGCCTCGATTTGCGCCGCACCCTGCGCGCTAGCTTACGCCGCGGCGGCGAGCTTATCGACCTGGCCTATCGCCGCCGCACCCGCCAGAAGCCCAAGCTGGTGCTGCTCTGCGATGTCAGCAAGTCAATGGACCTCTACAGGCGCTTTTTGATTCAGTTTATCTACGCCTTCCAGCACGCCTACCGCCGCATCGAGACCTTCGTCTTCTCCACCGCGCTGCACCACATCACCCCGACCCTACGGCACGGCGATATCGACCAGGCCCTTGACGCACTCGCCGCCGAGATCCCCGACTGGTCCGGCGGCACCCGCATCGGCGCCGCGCTCAACGCCTTTTTGCAGGACCGCGCCGCCCTCGTCGATCACCAGACCGTGGTCATCATCGTCAGCGACGGCTGGGACACCGGCGATATCGAGTTGCTGCGGGATAGCATGCACCAGCTCCAGCGCCAGAGCCGCTGCCTGATCTGGCTCAATCCGCTACTGGGCAGCGCCGACTATAAGCCTGCCACGCGCGGCATGGCCGCCGCCCTGCCCCACATCGACCTCTTCGCCCCGGTACACAACCTGCAGAGCCTCAAGGACCTGATCGGCTATCTGATGGCGCTGCGTGGGCCCACCGCCGTGCGCAGGGCACCGCGACGCGAGACGGCGCCGGGCCAAACCACTGCAGAGCCGCCACCCGGCAAAACACCTGCTCCCGGCAAATCCCGTGGACTCCACCGCCTCAAGGTGCGATCGTGAAAGACCTGCAGACCATCGTCCGCCGCAGCGCCGAGCTCGACGCCGCCGGCCTACCCTATATCCTCGCTACTGTCGTGCAAACCTCCGGCTCGGTCTACCGCGGCCCCGGCACCCGCATGCTGATCGAGCAGAATCTACACAGCATCGGCACCATCAGCGGTGGCTGCCTCGAGGGCGACGTGCGCGAAAACGCCGCCGAAGTGCTCTCCGACGGCCAGCCTCGCCTGCTCCACTACGACGCTACCTCCGAAGACGACATTCTCTGGGGCACGGGCCTGGGCTGCAGCGGCACCGTCGATGTACTGCTCGAAAAACTCCCGCGCGACCCCGACTTCCACTACCCGCGCCTGCTCTACGACTGCGCGCTGGGCGACCGCCGCGGCGTGCTCGCCACCGTCTTTGCCGCCACGGGTGCAACCGACGCCGCCCCCGGTCAGCACCTGATCTTAGACTCACGGGGCCATGCCAGCGACGATATCGGCGACTCTCAGCTGCGCCGCTGCGCCCTCGACGCCGCGCGCGAAAGTCTCGCCACCCTCGGCGACACATTCCTGCCCGTCGTCTCTGGCCTGACCCGCCACTACGAGCTGACACAAGGCCGGGCCTCCGTCCTCGTCGAGCCGCTATTGCCGCCGATTTCGCTGCATATCTTCGGCGCCGGCTACGACGCGGTGCCGCTCGCCCAGCTGGCCGGCGAGCTGGGCTGGCGCGTCAGCGTGTGCGACCACCGCGTCCCCTATGTCGACGCCGCGCGCTTCCCGGCGGCACACCAGGTCCTGCTCGCACAGCCGGGCCATTTGCCCGACGACCTGGCCTTCGACGCACGCTCGGTCGCCGTGGTGATGAGCCACAATTATCTGCAAGACCAGGCGCTGCTGGCCAGATTGCTCGCTGTCCCACTCGCCTATCTCGGCGTCCTCGGCCCCCACGCCCGCACTCAGCGCCTGCTCGCCGACTTAGCCAGGGACGGTATCGAACCCGACGACGAACAGCGCGCGCGCCTCTTCGGCCCGGTCGGGCTCGACATCGGCGCCGAAACCGCCGAGGCGATCGCGCTGTCGATCCTCAGCGAGATCCAGGCCGTGCTCACCGGCCGCCAGGGCGGCAAACTGCGCGACCACGCCGGCCCCATCCACGACCGTCACCAATAGGAGGAGCTATCTCCGCATCTGGCTGCGCCGTCTGCGCCCCGCCGATTATCTCTGGCGGGCTACGCCGCAACAGCAAAGGGCCGCGAGATAAACCCGCAGCCCCTTGCTAGCATTGCCCGGCGCCTAGTGCAGCGTACGACCCTGCAGCCGCAATACCTGGACGCAGTGCTCCAACCCGGCTGACCTAATCTATCGGTGCGCGCAAAAAAGGCCCGCAGCTAAGAAACACTCATTACCGCAATCGAGGGAAGTATGCCCATCACCCGACAAGACCTCCGAGCCTCCCTGCCCGATGTAGAATCCACCCAGCGCTGCCCAGCGCTGCAAACATCCGTCACCATCCACCGCGACCCCTGGGGCATCCCCCACATCAAGGCCGCATCCGAACCCGATCTGTTTTTCGCCCAGGGCTTCGCCACCGCCCAGGACCGCCTCTGGCACATGGATTTCGACCGCCACCAGGCCCTGGGCCGCTGGTCCGAATTCGCCGGTGCCGCGGGTCTGGCCCGCGACCGCCTGCTGCGCGCCGCCGGCATGGGCCGCACCGCCCAACTCGACTACGCCGCCGCCGGCCCGGAGGCCCGCGCCATGCTCGACGCCTACACCGCCGGCGTCAACGCCTTCGTCGAAACCACCGATGCACTGCCCGTCGAATACGCGCTCCTCGACGCGGAGCCCGAGCCCTGGGAGAGCTGGCACTGCATCGCCGTCTACAAAATGCGCAATAGCCTGCTCGGCACATTCGAGCCCAAACTCTGGCGCACCCGCCTCGCCAAAACCATCGGTCCCGAAAACCTCGCCCGCCTCTTCAAAGGCTATCCGCAGGGCCACCTGCTGACCGTCCCGCCCGGCGCAGAATACGCCGGAGAGCCCTTAGACGGCCTCGACGAGCTTTCCCGCGCCGCCACCGCCGCCAACTGGCTTGACGAAACCGACCCCGGCTCCAATGCCTGGTCGATCGCCGGCGAATACACCGACTCGGGTCTGCCGTTGGTCGCCGGCGACTCGCACCGCGGCCTCGATACGCCCTCGGTCTACTACCAGGCCCACCTGGCCTGTCCCGACTTCGAGATCATCGGCTACTCGGTCCCCGGCGTGCCCGGCATTCTCCACTTCTGCCACAACCAGCATGTAGCCTGGGGCATGACCTACGGCAATGCCGATACCCAGGATCTCTTCATCGAGCGCTTCCGCGAGAACGGCGATGGGTTGGAATACGAGTTTAATGGTGCGTGGCGAAGCGCGGAAATCCTGCGCGAAACCATTGATATTCGCGGCGGCGGTTCCGTCGCGCTCGAAGTCGTCATCACCCACCACGGCCCCATTATCGCCGGAGATCCACGCACGGGCCAGGCCGTCGCCATCAGCGACCCCGGCCTCATCGCGGGCACGCGGTGGGTAGACGCTGCCCGCGATGCTATGCGCTCGCGCTCGGTCGACGACCTGCACCAAGCCCTGGCGGAATGGACCGACCGCGTCAATAACTACGCCGTCGCCGACATCCACGGCCGCTACGGCTATTTGCACGAGGGCAAAATCCCCATCCGCGGCGCCGCCAATGGCTGGCGCGCCATCCCCGGCTGGACCGGCGAGCACGAGTGGCAGGGCTACATCCCCCACGATGCGCTGCCCAAAGCCCTCGACCCCGACGCCGGCTATGCCATCACCTGCAACCAGCGCGTTGCCGACGCCAACTATCCCTACTACGTCGGCCTGGCCTTTAGCCCCGACTACCGCGCCCGCCGCATCCAGACCCGCATCCTGGAGTTGGCCCGGGGCGCCGCCACACCGCGAGATATGGGCGCCATCCATGCCGAGCGCGTCTCGCTGCCCGCGCAGACACTGGTCGCTGCCCTGTTGAAAATCACTCCGCCCAACGACGACTGCGCCCGGGCGCTCGACCTGTTGCGCCAGTGGGATTTCCAGATCGACCGCGACCAGGTCCAGCCCACCATTTTCGCGCAAACGCGCCAATTCCTCGGCCACCGCATCGCCCATCACCTTTTCGGCGACAATGCCCTCGCCCTACTCGCTCAGGCCGGCGGCGAAAACCACTGGCGCCTCATCCACATCGAAGCCGAACTCGCTCTCAGCAGCGACGATACGTCGCTATTGCCCGCCGACGAAACCTGGTCTGGCGCGCTTACCGCCGCACTTTCCGCCGCCATCGTCCGATTAAAAGCAGCCCTCGGCGACGACATGGCCCAATGGCAATGGGGCCGCCTGCATCACACGCAGCCCCAGCACCCGCTCTCCGCCGTCTTTCCCGAAGCCGCCGACTTCCTCGATCCGCCCGCCCTTGCCGTCCACGGCGACGGCGACACCCCCCTGGCCGGCAGCCACGGCTTCGATTCCTTCACCGTCACCGGTCTCTCGGTCAACCGCTATATCCACGACCCCTCCGACTGGACCCGCTCGGCCTGGATCTCCCCCCTAGGCGCCTCCGGTCACCCCGCTAGCCCGCACTACGCCGACCAGGCGCAGTTGTGGGCCGACGTGGAGTTTGTACCGCAGTTGTGGGATTGGAGCGAAATAGAGGCAAAGGCCGAGACGACACAGGTGCTGGAGGCTTAGTTATCCTTCCCGCGCCTTCCAGTACGCCTCTTGCGTATCCACATCGACAAAGATCCCCAAATCGCGCACTTCAACCTCAATCACGCGATGGAAGTTCTGCTGTAAAACCGGCCGCGCCCCCCGATCGCCCTCCAACGCCAACAATTCCTCCCGGTACGCCCCCCCAATCCCCACCGGATGCCCCCGTTTTTCCCCGATCACCGGCACTGCCATAGCCGTCTCATATTTCAATAGCGAAGCCACCCTATCCATCGTCTCCCCCCTCACCTTCGGCATATCCCCCAACACCAACAAATACCCCTTGCCCTCTGCCGCCTCGACACCAACCCGAATAGAAGAGGCCATCCCCTCCGCAAATTCCCCATTGTGTACTATTCTCACTGGATGCTCCCCTAATTTGTCCTCCACTTGCTCCCGCTGATGCCCCGTCACCACAATCACTTCCCCCAACCCCACTTCACAAACCTTCTCCACTACCTCCTCGATAACACACTTCTCCCCCCAGGGTAGCAGTAGTTTATTTCCCTCTTCCATCCTGGAAGAAGCCCCTGCCGCCAATACAATACCACTGATAGCAGATAATTGGATCACTACGCAAACACCTGCCGCGGATCGATCACCGTCACCGCAAAATCCAGCGCCTGCGCAACGCACCCGCTGAATCGCAATGTGCCGCGCCACCGCGTCATCGCGTCCCCATGTTGCGCATCCCATCAGAGCTTAGGTTTCAATTTGGTCTCTGAATATTTCTTGAATATATATTTAACAAAATGTTACAGTGAATTCACCCAAGACACCGAGCCCACTGTACCGCAACTGATTGACAGACCCGGTAAAACTTTATTATATCTTATCCACTTTCGCCAAATCATACAACTATATAAGGCCCCATGCAATTTGCAGGCTCGCACACTTTCAAAGCTCCCAGGCAAGTCCTGTGGAACCTGCTCAACGACCCGGACGTGCTAGCGCGTACGACCCCGGGCATCGAAAGCCTCGAGCAAACCGATGCAGACCAATACCAGGCCGTGCTCCAGGTCAAGATGGGGCCGATCAACAGCGCCTTTAACGGCACGCTGCACGTCGTCGATAAAAGCGAGCCCGAAAGCTACCGGCTACTCATAGACGTCGATGGCAAGATCGGCCAGATCAAAGCCGAGGGCAGCGTCCAGCTCAGCGAAGAAGGCGATACTACCGTCGTCAACGTCCAGAGCGGCTCGCAATTGACCGGCCGTCTCGCCAGCATGGGCCAGCGCCTGCTGTCGGGCGTGGCGCGGATGTTTACCAATCAATTTTTTAAAGCGCTGGAAAAAGAGCTACCCCGTTAATTTTCTCCATTCCCCAGGAGGTGACCCATGGCAGTACCGATTACCGTCACCGTCAATGGCCAGACCCACTCCGGTGAGGTCGAGCCGCGGACGCCCCTCGTCAGCTATTTGCGCGAGGTGCTGAGCCTGACGGGCACCCACGTCGGTTGCGACACCAGCAACTGCGGCGCCTGCACAGTCGTCGTCGATGGCCAGGCCGTCAAATCCTGCACCCTGCTCGCCGTTCAGGCCGACGGCGCCGAGATCACCACCATCGAGGGCCTGGCGCCCGAGGGCGGGCTGCATCCTTTGCAGGAAGCCTTCCGCGAGACCCACGGCCTGCAGTGCGGATTCTGCACGCCCGGCATGATTCTGGCCGCGTGGCAGCTCCTCGAGCGCAACGAGAATCCCAGCGACGCCGAGATCCGCCATTCGCTCGAGGGCAACTTCTGCCGCTGCACCGGATACGACAACATCGTCAAGGCGGTCCAGCACGCCGCCCAAAACGCTTAGGAGGCCGCCATGAGTGTCTTAGGACAATCGGTTAAGCGCGTCGAAGACCAGCGGTTTATCACCGGCAAGGGCCGCTACACCGACGATATCACATTGCCCAATATGACCTTCGCCGCCATCGTGCGCAGCCCGCATGCCCACGCCAATATCAAGGGCTTCGACACTGCGGCGGCCGCGGCCGCCGACGGCGTGGTCGCCGTGTTCACCGGCGCCGACATCGCCGAGTCCGACATCGGCGGCTTGCCCTGCGGCTGGCAGGTCGATTTCAAGAGCGGCGAGACGATGATCGAACCGGCCCACCCAGTGCTGGCTTCGGAAAAGGTCCGCCACGTCGGCGATCCCGTCGCCATCGTCATCGCCGAGACCCGNGAGGCCGCCGCCGACGCCGCCGAACNGGTCGCTGTCGACTACGAAGTCCTCGATGCCGCGGTCAACGCCGTCGANGCGATCAAAGACGGNGCTCCACAGGTCCACGCCGAGGCGCNCAANAATATNCCCTTCGACTGGGGCCTGGGCGATGCCGACGCNGCCGCAGCAGCTCTCGACGGCGCGGCCCACGTGACGACGCTCGAATTCGACAATCAGCGCATCATCCCCAACGCCATCGAGCCGCGCTGTGCCATCGGCGATTACGACGATGCCCGCGACCACTACACTCTGTACACCTCGTCGCAGAACCCCCACGTCATCCGCCTGCTGATGACCGCCTTCGTCATGGGCCTGCCCNAACACAAGGTGCGCGTGGTCTCGCCCGATGTCGGCGGCGGCTTCGGCTCCAAGATCTTCCACTACGCCGAAGAAGTCCTCGTCACCTGGTGCTCCAACAAGCTCGGCCGCCCGGTCAAGTGGACGGCCAGCCGCAGCGAGGCCTTCCTCACCGATGCCCACGGCCGCGACCACCACACCAAGGTCGAGCTCGGTCTCGACGCCGACGGCAACTTCGTCGGTCTGCGCGTCCATACCGTCGCCAACCTCGGCGCCTATCTCTCGACCTTCGCCCCCTGTGTGCCGACCTATCTCTACGGCACCTTGATGCNGGGCCTCTACACCACCCCGGCGATCTACGTCGACGTCACCGGCGTTTTCACCAACACCACGCCGGTCGATGCGCTGCGCGGCGCCGGNCGGCCCGAGGCGACCTATCTCCTGGAGCGCGTCGTCGAGCAGGCCGCTCTCGAAACCGGCCGCGACCCCGCCGAGCTGCGGATGCAGAATTTCATCCCGGCTTTTGACGGCNTCACACAAGAGGGNTATCAGACACAGGTCGCCCTGCAGTACGACAGCGGCAACTATCNCGGCACGCTGCAGAAGGCGCTGGCCAACATCGGCTACGAGGACCTGCGCAAGCAGCAGCAAGCNGCCCGCGCCAACGGCAAGCTTATGGGCATCGGCTTTTCGACCTATATCGAGGCCTGCGGCATCGCCCCCTCGGCGGTCGTCGGTAGCCTGGGCGCACGCGCCGGCCTCTTCGAAAGCGCCGGTGTCCGCGTCCAACCCACCGGCAAGGTCACGGTCTTCACCGGTAGCCACTCGCACGGCCAGGGTCACGAGACCACCTTCGCCCAGGTGGTGTCCGACGGCCTGGGCGTCGCGCTCGAAGACGTCGATATCATCCACGGCGATACGGAATCGGTGCCCTTCGGCATGGGTACCTACGGCTCGCGCTCGCTGGCCGTGGGTGGCACCGCCATCGTCAAGAGNATGGACAAGATCAANGAAAAGGGCGCCAAGATCGCGGCGCACTTGCTGGAAGCCTCGGAGGAAGATCTCGAATTCGCCGCGGGCAATTGGACGGTCAAGGGCACCGACAAATCGATTTCCTTCGGCGAGGTCGCCCTAGCCGCCTATGTGCCGCACAACTTCCCCGAGGACCTGGAGCCGGGCCTCGANTTCACCAGCTTTTACGACCCGGCCAACTTCACCTTTCCCTTCGGCGCACATATCGCGGTCGTCGAGGTCGACGCCGAAACCGGCGCCGTCGAGATCGTGCGCTATCTCGCCGTTGACGACGTCGGCAATATTGTCAANCCGATGATCGTCGAGGGCCAGCTGCACGGCGGCGTNACCCACGGTATCGGCCAGGCTATGCTCGAGGCCGCCGTCTACGACGAAAACGGCCAGCTCGCCTCCGGCTCGTACATGGACTACGCCATGCCGCGCGCCGACGACCTGCCCCGCTTTGAAACCGACCATCAGGTCACGCCCTGCCCGCACAATCCGCTGGGCGTCAAGGGCGCCGGCGAGGCCGGGACCATCGCCTCGCCGCCGGCCATCGTCAACGCCACGCTCGACGCCCTGTGGCACCTGGGCGTGCGCGACCTCGATATGCCGCTGACGCCGCAGAAGGTGTGGCAGGCCATCCAGCAAGCCAGCTAAAGGAGACCGNAAATGATACCTGAATCGTTTGACTACCACCGCCCGTCGTCGGTGGACGAGGCCATCGGGCTCCTCTCCGACGACGCCAAGCTCTTAGCCGGCGGCCACAGCCTGATTCCGGCGATGAAGTTGCGCCTATCCTCGCCCNGCGCGCTCGTCGATATCGGCCAGCTTNCCGAGCTCAACTACATTAGNGAAGATGGCGNCGCCATCGCCATCGGCGCCGCTAGCACCCACCACCAGATCGAGTCCTCAGACGTCGTGCAGTCCAAGGCTTCAGCGCTGGCCCAAGCCGCGTCGGTCATCGGCNACCCGCAGGTCCGCAACAAGGGCACCATCGGCGGCTCGCTGGCCCACGCTGATCCGGCCGCCGACTATCCGGCGGCCATCCTGGCGCTGGGCGCCGAGATCCAGGTCAAGGGCGCCGACGGCGAGCGCACCATCGCCGCCGACGAGTTTTTTGTCGACCTGTTCCTGACCTCGCTGGCCCCCGACGAGATCATCACCGAGATCCGCGTGCCGGCCGCCGACAAGTCAGCCTATGTGAAGTTTCCGCACCCGGCCTCGCGCTTCGCGGTCGTCGGCTGCGCGGCGGCTGCGTCGGGTGGTTCGGTCAAGATCGCCTTCACCGGCGTCGCCAACGCCGCTTTCCGCGACGAGGGCATCGAAGGAGCACTCGGCGGCGATTTGAGCAGCGATTCGATCGGCGCGGCAGCGGAAAAGGCCGCCGACGGAGCCGAGGTGCTCACCGACAACTTCGCCGGCGAGGAATATCGGCGGCATCTGGCCAAGGTGTATGCCAGGAAGGCGTTATCGGCAATCGCCTGAATGATCATCAAGTAGAACTGAAAATGCCCCCGGCGCTGTGCCGGGGGCATTTTCAGTTCTACCGCGCAACGCCATTCCCTGCGTTTGCGGCAGATCACAGCGCACGGACCGGAAGCGCGAGCATCTAGATCGACCCAAGCGGGACGGACGATTTGCAGACGCGAACGATCGGGGAGAGGGATAGCTCCGCAATGGACTCGCATCGCGGATGTCTCGGTGGCGCTGGGTTTTCACAGCGACATCTNAAGCGGCCGTTTTTTGCGCTAGTCGTCCAACTCCACCGCCTGCATTGCCGCGTGGATATAGCCGAAGGTATAGGCAAACCCCACTCGTCGCGGCTCTGGCCCCGCAATCGCCGGCACGTGGTCGGGCATGACCATGTACGGATAATCCACCTCCTTCAGCGTCCGCATCACCGCGATCATATTCACATCGCCCTCGTCCGGAAACACCTCCGCGAACTTTCCTAATCCGCCCTTGATATTGCGGTAGTGGATGTTGAAAATCCGCTTGCGCGCACCGAAGTAGCGGATCACGTCGTGGATCTCCTCAGCCGGATTCTCCAAAGCCTCCGACATGCAGCCGACGCAAAAGTTGAGCCCATTGTACGGACTGTCGTACAAGTCGATAAACTTCTTGAAACCATCCGGCATCCCCATCACCCGCGCNATACCGCGATANGTCACNCCGTAGCCGATACCCGGATCCGAAGGGTGGCACGCCATCTGCACCNTGTATTCCTCAGCGACCGGAATCACCTTCTGCAACCAGTAGTCGATGCGCTCAAACATCTCGTCCTCATCGGCCGGGCCATCCTGAAATTCGCTGAAGCGCGTCTCCTCCGGCTCGCGCTCGGTGCCCTTTTCCAGTAGCTCCTGGTAGTCGAAGGTCGATAGACTCGCGCCGCCACGCCCCAACGAGCGCTCGGTCCGCAGGTGGCCGAGATTGGTAATATTGTAGTTGAGGCCGCGCAAGCCGGCTGCACCAGCCATGCGAATCACATCGCAGACCAGATCGATCTGGCGATCGCGCTCGTCGCTCGGCCTGAGGAAAATCGCGCCGGTGACCTCGTCATTGAGCGCGTTGCCCGAACCGATGATGTGCGTCATCTCCAGCTCGATGCCGTATTGGGCGCAGCGCTCGCGCATGCTCACCAGCAGATCGGTCGTCCACTCGTTGAGCGGCTGGTCCGGCGTAGTGTCGATGTGGTTGACGCCTAATTGCGCCAGGTTTTCGAGATCGTGATCTGCGGNAAATTTGCCCTGGGTACCGATATACATAGTCTGTCTCCTCTATACGTAGTTGGGGCCGTACCACAGCCCCGGAAGCGGCAAANTCTGGCGCAACGCCTCGCCCGCCCGCCCGCTGCCATCCAGTAATTCGGCCTCGCGCCCGTCGGTGGTCCCGAAAATCAATTCGACCGCCGCGCCCTGGTCCGGCGCGACTAGTTGGTCGCCGCCAAAGCCAAAGACCAATTGCTCGCCGCGCTGCCTGAAAACCATATCCGCCGCTGCTTCCAGCCCCAGNGCCTCGGCGAAATGCGGCCGCAACCGCTCCATAAACTGGACGAAATTCACCAGCGTCACCGTGCCGGAAGTATGCGCCGGCTTGCCCTCCAGTCCGCGCTCCTCCAGCAAGTCGCGCAGCAACTCATCGCAGCCCAGCACGTGCAAACCCAGCGATGCGAACCCGCCGCGCTCGATCAGCAACCCCAGCGCACCCACCACACTGCGCCGATCNCCAGCCAGCTCCAAAAGCGACTGGTGCGCCTCGTCGCCCTTTTGCTGCGGCCCCTGCATCACATAGGCGCGCAGATGCCCATTCTCGTAAATCCCCACAACCTCCGCCGGACGATTCATCACATGCCCCCTGAGCGCATTGTGAAAATCCGACGGCGGCCGCAGCCAGCGCACCGGCTCGCGCTGGTAGATGGCGGCCAATGCCGGCACGTCCGCATCGGCTACCGGTCGCACCTCNAACCCCGCATCGGCAAAATCTGCAGCCCGCTCTTTCTCCACCGCAAAATCCCAGTCGCGCCCGACGTAGCGACACCCGTAGCGGTGATAGATCTTGCGATAACCCGACACCACAATGAAATCCACGCCATCCTCGCGGCAATCNCGCATCGTATCCGCAAAAAGCGCCGTCGCATGGCCCTTGCCGCGGTGTTCGGGATGGGTTGCAACNCCGCCCAACGAGGCCACCTTCACCGCACACCCCAGTATCGACGCATAGCGCCGAATCGTGCCGATGTGCGCGACCACCTCGCCGCCATCGACGACCACCCGCAGATTCGCGGTGTCGTCCGGTGTGTAAATGTGCGGATACTCCTGCGGCATACCCGGACGGAAGACCTCGCCCAGCAGCGCATNGAGCTGGGNGAATTCATCCGGGTGCAGGCTGCGCANGCCGTCGCGCCAGGAAGGATCTGGATTTTTCGCCATACTCAGTCTCGCGTCAATTGCCGATAGTGCACCCGCTTGGGTACAATCGAATCCTCGCCCAGCCGCTCCTTCTTATTCTCCTCGTACTCCGAGAAATTGCCCTCGAACCAGTAGACCTGGCTATCGCCCTCAAACGCCAGGATATGCGTGGCGATGCGATCGAGAAACCAGCGGTCGTGGCTGATGATCACCGCGCAACCAGCAAAGGCCTCCAGGCCCTCTTCTAAAGCCCGCAGCGTATTGACATCGAGATCATTGGTCGGCTCGTCGAGCAGCAACACATTGGCCTGCTCCCTGAGTACCTTGGCCAGATGCACTCGGTTGCGCTGGCCGCCCGACAGCGTGCCCACCGCCTGCTGCTGGTCGGAGCCGCCGAAGTTGAAGCGCGAGACATAGGCGCGCGAATTCATCGTGCGCTCGCCTAGCTCGATATTCTCGTCTCCGCCCGAAATCTCCTGCCACACCGTATTGTCGCCCACCAATGTCTCGCGGCTCTGGTCGACATAGGCCAGCTGCACGGTCTCGCCGATTTGGATCTCGCCCGCGTCGGCCTGCTCCTGACCGGTAATCAGCCGGAACAACGTCGTCTTGCCCGCGCCATTCGGACCGATTACCCCNACGATGCCGCCCGATGGCAGGGCGAAGTCCATATTCTCGAACAAAATCCGCTCGTCGTACGTCTTGCGCACGCCCCGGGCCTCGATCGCAATATCGCCCAGCCGCGGNCCCGGCGGAATGTAGATCTGCATGTCCTCGTTGCGCCGCACCCGNTCCTGGTTGATCAGCTCTTCGTAGGCCCTGATCCGCGCCTTGCTCTTCTGCTGCTTGGCCCTGGGGGTCATCCGGATCCATTCCAGCTCGCGCTCGAGCGTCTTCTGCCTTTCGCTCTCGCTCTTCTCCTCCTGCCGCATCCGCTCGTCCTTCTGTTCCAGCCACGACGAATAATTTCCCTTCCACGGCACCCCGCGGCCCTGGTCCAGCTCGAGAATCCACCCCGCCACATTGTCGAGAAAATACCGGTCGTGCGTCACGGCGATCACCGTGCCCTCGTACTGCTGCAGATGCCCCTCCAGCCAGGCCACCGTCTCGGCGTCGAGGTGGTTGGTCGGCTCGTCCAGCAGCAAGACATCCGGCTTGCGCAGCAACAACCGACACAATGCCACCCGCCGCTTCTCGCCGCCCGACAACACATCGACCACCTGGTCTTCGGGCGGGCAGCGCAGCGCATCCATCGCCATCTCCAGCCGGCTGTCGAGATCCCACGCCCCGGCCGCGTCCAAGCGCTCGGCCACTTTGGCCTGCCGCTCAATGAGCTCGTTCATTTCGTCGTCGCTCATCTCCTCGGCGAATCTGGCGTTGATCTCCTCGTACTCCTGCAGCAGATCGACCGTCTCCTGCGCCCCCTCTTCGACGATCTGCCGCACCGTCTTCCCCTTTTCCAACTCCGGCTCTTGCTCTAGATAGCCCACNGTAAAGCCCGGCTGAATGCTGATCTCCCCCTCGTACTCGGCATCGACCCCCGCCATGATCCGGAGCAACGTGCTCTTGCCCGATCCATTCAGCCCCAGTACNCCAATCTTGGCCCCGTAGAAATAAGACAGCGAGATATCGCCGATAATCTCGGTCTTTTCGTAGTGCTTGCTGACCTTGTACATCGAATAGATGATTTTTTCCGCTTCGCTCATTGTCGTCCTTCCAATCCTTTATACGCCGCAAACACTATGCCCAGATCTCGCTCGGCCCGCGAGAAATCCGAATACGGCTTCTTGCCCGGCTCCTGCAAACACTGCAAAAAATCTCGCGTCATCGCCCCATAACCCATCAAATCCCGCACGCCCGGAAAGTAAAGCCGCTTGCGCCGGCCTTTCAACCGCACGTAAATTCCGTTGCTCTCGAACACTACCCGCCCCGCCGTCCCCTCGACCCGCGAATGCTGAAAGATCCCCTTGGTCGGGCTGAACGCATTCCAGGCATAGCGCAACACCAGCTCCGCTCCACCTGCATATACAACCCGCACCACCGAATTCCGCTCCGGTTGCCCGGCCACGTGCCCGGGAAACTCGGCCATCACGCGCCGAATCGTCTCGTGGCCAAACAAATCCGCCCCCAGCGCCACAAAGTGGATCCCGCCCTCTAACAGCGCCCCGTAGCCGCTCTTCCAGCCCGCCGCCGCCTGCGCAAAGCGCTTACCGGTCTCGACCCGCTGCACCTCACCGANAAATCCCTGACCAATGATCCACTTGATCACCTGCAACGACGGCTTGTAGTAATAATTCTCCGCCACCATCAGCAGCGAATCATCGCACAGCGCTGCCCCGATGGCCTCGAGGTCCGCCTCCGTCNCACACAACGGCTTCTCCACCAACACGCCCTTACCCGCCGCCAGCGCCGCGACCACCTGCTCGCGATGGGCCTCTGGCGGCGAGCTAATCAGCACCGCATCGACATCGCTAGCNAGCACCTGATCGTACGAGTCGAAGACCCGCCCGCCGCCGCACTCNCTGCGCAACGCCTCGGCGCTGGCCCGGGTCCGGCTGCAAAAGCTCAACTCGGCCTTGCCCGCAAGATTCTTGACGTGCACCCGAGCAATCGCGCCACAGCCCACCAGACAAATCGCATTCATCGCAGTATCCGCTCGGCCACGCGCAATGCGTTGGCCGCAATCGTCAGACTCGGATTGACCCCGCCCGACGCGGGCATAAAGCTCCCATCGGCCACGTAGAGATTGTCGGCACCCCAATAGCGGCAATCCGCGTCGAGCACGCCCTCCTCCGGCGTCGCCGCGCAGCGCAGAGTACCCACCGCATGGGAAAAGGAATCGATCAAATAGCGGTAGCGCAACAGTCCGCCCGCCCGTCTGAGCACCGACCCCGCCTTCTCCAGCAGATAATCGCGGCGGCGCACGTCGGCGGCGCTGTACTCGTGTTCGACCGTCACCAGTTCGATGCCCAATCCATCGGTCTCGTCCGCCAGCCCAACCCGATTACCCTCCTGCGGGTCGTCCTCGGCGATGCACAGCAGATTCTGCATATAGCCGGCCGCAAGACCCGCCAGCGTCT
>PBOD01000127.1 GCA_002724215.1 Gemmatimonadota bacterium
CGCTTCAAGCCCCTGGCGAATTGCATGCCCAGCACTCTGGGGTGCAGCCGCAAATACCAGTTGTCGGCCTTGGATGAGGCTAGGCGTACGCAGTGGACGCGCGACTGCTGGCCGGCGCCGACGCCGATGACCTGGCCGTTGTAGGCCAGGCACACCGAGTTAGACTGGGCGTATTTGAGCGCGATGGTCGCCACGGTCAAATCGCGGCGCGCCGATTCGGGCAGGCTCCCGTTCTGCGTGACGACATTGGCGAAGAAGGCGTCGTCGGGCACAAAGTCGTTGCGGCCCTGTTCCAATTCGATGCCGAAGATCTGCTTGCGCTCAAGCGCCGGCGGCTCGTAGGCGGGATCGATCTGCAGGATGCGATAGTCGCCGCCCTTTTTCTTTTTGAGGATCGCCAACGCCTCGGGCTCATAGCCGGGGGCGATGATGCCATCGGAGACTTCGATGCGGATCAAATCGGCGGTGGGCACGTCGACCGTGTCGCTGAGCGCGATCCAATCGCCAAAGGAAGCCAGGCGGTCGGCGCCGCGGGCGCGGGCGTAGGCGACGGCCAGCGGGCTGAGCTCGCGATCGGCGACGAAGTAGGATTTGCGCAGGTCCTCGTCGAGATCGACGGCGACGGCGGCACCGGCGGGGGAGACGTGCTTGAAGGAGGTCGCCGCCGGCAGGTCGAGCGCGCCCTTGAGCTCGCGCACCAGTTGCCAGGCGTTGAGTGCGTCCATCAGGTTGATATAGCTCGGCGAGCCGTTGAGCGGGGTAAGCGGCAGGGGCGCTGCATCGCTGCGCGATGCGCCCATCTCCGATACGCGGTCGTCGGCGAGATAGCAGCGAGCCGACGCCTGGTGGGGGTTGCAACCGTAGCGCATGCCGATTTCAGCGGTCATGGTAGCTCCTGGGCGAATATTGACAAGGTCGAGGGGGGNACTTTATAATGATTCGCGTGTGGTNCATTCGCGGAAAATAGAGTCGCAATTAGAGCGCATTTTGGCAAGTCCTCCAACCCACAAGGTGATTACCCATGTTTAAAGGCTGTAGCACGGCGCTGGTGACCCCGATGCGCGCCGACGGCAGCATCGACTACGATGGCCTGGAACAACTCGTCGAATTCCAGATTGCCAATAATATCCAGGCGGTGCTGGCTGTCGGGACCACCGGCGAGAGTCCGACGCTGTTGTGGGAGGAGCACAACGAGGTCATCGACCGCACCGTCAAGCTGACGCAGGGCCGTACTAAGTCGATTGCCGGCACCGGCAGCAATTCGACCAAGGAAACCCTCGCCGGNAGCGAGCATGCCGCCCACGTCGGCGCCGATGCGGTGCTACTGGTCGATCCCTANTACAACGGGCCGAGCTCTTTGGAGATTCGCCGCGAGTACGTCGAGCCGGTGGCCAGAGAATTCCCCGACATGCAGGTCATTCCCTATATCATTCCCGGCCGTACCGGCTGTATGATGCAGGTGGAGGATCTGGCGATTCTGTCCGGGCAATATCCCAATGTCGCTCAGGTCAAAGAGGCCACCGGCGATCTCGAAAATATGGCCAAGACCCGCCGGCTCTGCGGCGATGACTTCACGATCTTTTCCGGCGACGACGACAAGACCGTGGCGATGATGAAGAGTCCCGACATCAGGGCCGCCGGCGTGATCTCGGTGATGTCCAATCTCATCCCCGGCCCAATCCAGCGGCTCACCGAGTTGCTCAACGCCGGCGACGAGGCCGCCGCCNACGACCTCGCCGCCAAGCTCGGACCGCTCTTCGGCATTGTCGGTGTCGCTACCACCGAGCAGAGTCCGCACGGCCCGGTCGAATGCAAGGCGCGCAACCCCGTGCCGGTCAAGACGTTGATGAATATTCTCGGCATGCCCTCCGGGCCCTGCCGGCAGCCGCTGGGCAAGATGACGCGCGGCGGCGTGCAGGTGGCGCGCGCAGCGGCCAGGCAGGTCCATGCCAACGATTCGACGGCCTTCCAGCCGATCGCCGACTTCTTCGGCGTCGATGTCGAGGCGCGGCTCAACGACGACTCGCTGATCGACGATCTGATCTACTCATCGTACTGAGGATGAAATGACAAAAATCGTTGTTTGCGGCGTCGCTGGGCGCATGGGCCAGCGGCTGGCGCATCTGAGCCTGGCCGCGCCCGATCTGGAACTGGTTGGCGGCAAGGAGCATCCCGCGCACGCGGCNGTGGGGCGCGATATCGGCGAGATCATCGGCACCCAGCGTCTCGACCTGGAAGTTGCCGACACGCTGTCGGGNCTTGTCGCGTCCGATCGCGTCGTGGTGAATTTCACCACGCCCGAAGCCACGCTGGAAGACGCGGCGCTGTGTGCTGCACGCGGCGCGCCGATGGTGGTTGGGACCACGGGCTTTACGCCTGAGCAGCTGGACGAGTTTAAGAGCGTGGTATCTGGCATTAGCTGCGTCTTTGCCTCTAATTTTAGCACCGCGATGAACGCGTTGTTCAAGCTGGTTGAAGAAGCCGCGCGCATTCTGGGCGATGACTACGATGTCGAGGTGGTCGAGGCGCACCACCGCCACAAAGTCGATGCGCCATCGGGCTCGGCGCTGACGCTGGCCGAAAGAGCTGCAGCGGGTCTCAACAGGAATCTGCGCGAGGTCGTAGTGCACGGCCGCGAGGGCGTGGTGGGCGAGCGTACCACGCAGGAGATCGGCATGCACGCGGTCCGCGCCGGAGATATTGCCGGCGAGCATCGCGTGCTCTACGCGGCCCCGGGCGAGTTTATTGAGTTGAAGCACTTCGCGACTAGCCGCGACTCGTTTGCGCTGGGGGCGTTGCGCGCTGCGCGTTTTGCGGCGGGAGCCGAGCCGGGGCTCTATTCGATGGGAGACGTACTGGGTTTATAGCAGGGCGGGTAAATTAAAAGGCGAACGGCGTCCCGATCCGGGGCGCCGTTTTTTATTGGCGCTTGGGGCGAAACAGCCGCTGCGGCCCCGGCCACAAGGTCTTGATCTTATCGCGGAGGCGGGCGGCTTCCTCGAAGTTCTCGGCGTCGACGGCCTCCTGCAGGTCGCGCTCGAGCTGCTCGCGCTGCGACAGCGGGCGCTCCTGCTCGAGCTCTGCGAGCCACTCGCGCAGAAAAGAGATCTCGGGCAGGTCTTCCTCCAGCTCAGATTCCCATTCCTCGACGAACTGTTCGATGTGCTGGATGCCCTCTTCGACCGCGCGCATCGCCGCCGGGTAGTCCTCGTCGTCGAGGACGATCATCGCCCGGGCGCGGGTCTGCATCATGATCGCGTGCGGGTAGTACTGCTCGAAATACCAGCGGATCTCGTCATTGGGAGCGCACTGGTCTACCAGGTCGAAGATTTGCAGGGTGTGCTCGGTGTCGGTGACGACGCCCTCGTAGTCTTCTAGATAGAACAGGCTCAAATAGCGGTGGTAGAACTGCCAGGCCTCCTGGAAAAGGTCTTCGCACTCCTCTTCCTCGAGGACGAAGTCCTCGGAGTCGTCGCGGTCTTCGATGAGATTTTGGTAGTATTCCAGCAGCGAGGCACAGCCTTGCGGCTGTTGGCCGTCGGGGCGGCCGCTCAACTCTAACTGCAACAACCCCATGTCGATGCGAATCTGGAGTTTTTCCTCGCCTTTGTCGGTGCGGATGCGCCGGGCCAGGAACTCATCGGGGTTGAATTCCCAACCGTTGAGCAAGTCGCCGATGTCGTAATTCATGGGCGTGATCTCGCCAAAAGGAGGGGGATGAAGAAACCCGGCCNAAAAATCGGGCCGGGCGGCTAATACTGAAAATATACGGCAGAAACCTGCTTGGCGCTACCTGCGACTGACGCGAATACTGGCGACCGCCACGCCGACGACCAGGGCGATGACGCCGCCGATAATTAGCGCGTTGCGGACGATGTTGGCGCGGGCCTCGACGCGGATGGTGACATCCCTCTCCTGGGCCTCGACCTTCTCGTTGCCGACGAAACCGGCGGCCTCAATGCGCACGTCGTATTCGCTGACGCCCAGGCCCTCGGGCGGAAAGAGCGCGATATTGATCGGCTCCTTTTCGCCGGGGAGGATTTTGGCGATGGTGTCGGGACTGGTCGCGGTNGTCCAGCCCAGTGGCGGCAGGATGACGAGGTGCGCTTCCTCGACCTCCAGGGTGCCGGTGTTGAGCAGGTCGGCGCGGATCTTGACCTCCTCGTCCACTTTTATTTCCAGGTAGCGATTGGCGATAATGGTCTCGAGTGCACCCTTGCCGCGGGGCACCAGCTCGAAGCGCTCCTTGTCGCCCTTGATGGAATTGATGTCCTCCAGCGCGATTGGTTTGCTGCCGTACTTGCGGTTGAGCTCGCCGATCTGGGCAAAGCCCTCCTGGTCGGTGATGAAGACGTAGAACTCGATGGTCTGGTCTACGAAGCGGCGGCTCAGCTTCTCGGGGATTTGCAGTTCGAGCTCGAGCTGCTGGCGCGTGACTTCCTCGCTGAATTTGAGCTGGGTCAGGCTGGCGCTGGTGGCNTGGTCGAGGAAGGCGAAGTCGATCTCGCGCGGCAGATTGACCACCGCCAGGCGGAAGGTCTTCTCGTCTTCGGCCAGGCGCTCGAGGATCAGGTCGTAGCGGACCCGGCTGTTGAGGTCGCCCTCCTGCGAGAACTGCACCGAGTTGATGGTCGGTATATCCTGCAGCGATTCTTTGCGCAGCACGATGCGGAAGGCGTCGGCCTGATCGTCCTGGGTGGTCATCACNACGCGCACATCGTCGAGGTCGGCGAGCAGGCGAAACGTCATTACTACTCGTTCGCCGAGCTTGAGCGAGGGGATCAACTGCTCGTAGGGGTCGCCGACGATCAATCCATTGCCCGGTTGTTCGATGGTGACGATGACGTTTTGGACTTCGAGCAATGCTCGCACTTCGGCGGCCGACTTGTCGGGATTGAGCGACATCGCCTGGGCGAGATTGGAGCCGTTCTCGATGGTNAGCTCGACTTTGCGATAGCCNTCCTGGGTGCGGTACTTCTTGGCCTCGAGAATGGAGATATGGGTGGCCTGGTGCAAAAACGACAGCCGGGTTTCCTCCAGCGCGATGACCGCCTGGTCGTAGGACAGCCGGGCTTTCTGGTAGGCGCGGCGGTAGGCGTTGAGCTCGTCGAGGGTGCGGATATTTTGCTCGAAGAGATCCTTGTTTTCCTCGTAGTCGCTGAGCTTGGTCTCCATGTCGAGCTTGGCGTTGTCGACTTCCCACTGGGCCTCGCGCAACTGGATCTCGTAGAGCCGCTGCTCCTTGGTGCGCAGATCCTTGTCCTGGGCGGGGGCCGTGCTGCAGAGGGCGATGAGAATGACGAGGAGGCGGAATGGCATCGGACGTTTCTTTTAACGGCGGCTAATTTTGACGCTGGCCAATCCGATGCCGCAGACCAGGAGCACCAGGATGCCGATGAGGATGGTGTTGCCGGCGACATTGGAACGGGCGCCGACGCGAACGGTGATATTCTTTTCCAGCGATTCGATATTTTCGGTGCCGACCTGGCCCTGGGCTTCGATGCCGATTTCGTAGTCGCCGACGGCGATATCGTAGGGCGGGCGGGCGGTGATATTGACCGCGGCGCGCCCGCCGGGGTGGAGGATCTTGATCAGCGTCGGATCGACCTCCTCCTCCCAGTCGTAGGGCAGGTCGAGTACGGCCTTGATATTCTGTACGGCGACGGTGCCGCGGTTGAGGAATTCGACNCGGATGTGCAATTCTTCGTCGATCTTNATCTCCTGATAGCGGTTGGATACCAGGACCTCTAGCTCGCCGATGCCCTTGGGAATCAACTCGAGTTTGACGTAGTTGCTCTTGAGGGCCTCAATGTCGGTTTCTGGGATCGGATCGTCGCCGTATCGGGCGCGCAGCGCGTTGATCTGGGCGTATTCGCTGGGCTGGGTGACCAGCGCGAAGAAGGCGCGGGTGCGGCCGATAAAACGCTCGGCGAGTTTTTCGGGAATATCGAGTTGTAACTGCAGCTGGACCTTGGAGGTGTTCTCGTCGAATTTGACCTGGTTGACCTTGGCGCCGCCATTGTTGAAGGAGTAGTCGATGCGCTGGGGCAGGCCAACGGCGGCGAGGGCGAAGTTGCGCTCGTCGTCGGAGAGCCGCTGCAGGGTCAGGCCGAAGGAGACGCTCTGGTTGAGCTCGCCCTCCTGCGAAAATTGCGAAGAGTTGATACTCGGCAAATCTTGCAGGCTGCCCTTCTTGAGGATGACCGGCTTGCTCTCCTTGAGGTCGAGATAGCTCAAGTCGACGAAGACGGCCTCCTCGTCCGCCAGCAGGCGGAAGGTCAGGCTGTGACGCTCGCCGACGGCCAGNGAGGGGATGCGGACCTCGTAGGGCTCGCCGACGATGGGACCGTAGCGCAGCGAGACGTAGATATTCTCGATTTTGAGCAGGATGCGCAGTTCCTCCTCCGACAGCGACTCGTCGACCAATAGCGCGTCGCGGATATCCGATTCGTTGCCGAGGGTCAAATCCACCATGCTCTTGCCGTCTGCGGTCTTGTATTTGCGGGCCTGATCAACGACGATATGGGTGGCGTTTTTGAGCAGGTTGAGCTTGACTTTTTCGAGGCGGATTTCGGCGTCCTCAAAGTTGAGCCGCGCCTGCTCGAAGCGGTTGAGGGTTTGGTTGTATTTTTGCAGCGCGACAAAACCCTGGTCGAAAAGTTCTCTGGTCGCCTGCAATTCCTCGCGGTGGCTCTGCAGGCTTTCGCGGCGCTCTNCGAGCAGCAATAGGCCTTCTTGCAGGCGCAGCTTGCTGAGCTTCTGCTCTTTGGTCAGAGTCTGCGCCGCCAGCGGGACGGCGCCCACGAGCAACAACAGCAGGGCGCCGATCATTCGAAATATCCCATCTGGCGGCGGAGTTGGGCGATGCGGCGGATGAAGTTTTCCTGGTTTTGGAAGAGCTGGGCCTGGGTGTTGAAGAATTGGTTGCGGAAGGTCTCGAGCAGGTTTTCATCGACCTGGCCCTTGTCCTTGAGGATCTGGTTNATTTCGAGGCGGCGGCGGGCGATTTTGACGCGTTCGGCCTGGATACGCTGGCTGCCTCGGGCCTCGAGCACTTGCTGGTAGGCCTGGCGCACGTTGAGCTCGGTTTCGGAGTAGAGGTCGCGCAGCCCGATCTCGAGTTGGCGCAGCCGCGCCCTGGCGGCGGTCTCGCGACCGGCCCGCGATGCGCCCTCGAAGATGGGGATCCGCGCCTCGACCAGTGCNGACCAACGCGTTTCGTCGACGAAGTCGGGTGGCTGCGTCGCGCGCAGTGCCAACTCTGAGGAGACGTCCATGCCCCAGGTCTCGCCCTTTTTGTCGAGGCCGACCCGGGCGTTGCGCTGNCCATCGGCGACGCCGGCGTCGAACTGGATATCGGGGCTGTACTCCCAGGCGATTTCGCGGACGACCCGTCCTTGTTCGCGGAGGCGCTCGTCGGCCAGGGCCACGGCGACGCTATTTTCCAGCGCGAGCTCGACGGCGCGGTCCTGGTCGATAGAAAATTCGACTTCGCCGCCCAGCAGGTGGATCTCAGTGCCGATAGGCTGGCCGATCAGCCGCAGTAGATCCATCTTGTTGTTGAATTGCGCGCGCTCGAGATTGTTGATGGCCAGTTCTTCGTCGAGCACGTTGAGCTGGGCGTTGAGCACGTCGCTCTCGGTGGCCAACTGNCGCTCGAAGCGGGCTTGCTGGCGCTCGTAGGCGGCCTGGAAGTTGTCGCGGGATTCGCGGCGGATGGCGATCTGGCGGTCCTGCAGCAAAATCAGGTGAAAGAGCTCCCAGACGCGCGACAGCACCTGGTAGACCCGGCCCTCGTAGGCGTAGATGGCCTGGCGTAGCTCTTCGCGGCTCTGGACTTCCTCGGCGAAGTCGGGGCCGAATTCGAAGAGCCGCTGCGAAAAGCGCAGCGCCGAGCCGAGCTGGTCCTCGGTCTTGCCGTCGGACAGGCTGGTGCGGTGGGCGTCGTAGGTGGCGGTCAGGTCGAGGTGGGGCAGAAAGCGCGAGCGGACCACGACCCGGGCGCCTTCGACCTGACGGATATTCTCGCGCGCCTGGATCAGCGCGCGGTTGTGGCCCATTGCCGAGTCGAGACACTGCGACAGGCTGAGCGTGGTTTCGGCGCGGACTGCGGTCAGGGCCACGAGACAGGCCCAGAGCCCGCACGAGAGTGTGTGCATGTATATAATGTAGGGCGCCCGGAGCCCGGAAAAATTCAGCAATTTTAAGCGTTTAGATATTTTAGGGTTAGGATAGGTGGACAGCTGTATCATGTCAAGAAGGGCTGGGGATCAGCCCGGCGCCCGCCGCGGCAAAAAGCTGCGGCGGCACTTGCTGCGCACGGTTGTGCGGCGAGGTCGTCGGCTAACAGAACCTGGGTTTCTGCACCGAGTTGGCGAGCACCAAGGCGCCTGCTGGTATNCATTAGAGCGCACGTTTTTTATCAAAATCATGCTTTTATTGCCTGGGATATACACAATATCCACTTGTGAATATATTGCTTGAACGGCCGTGTGTTCGCCATTCGCTTTTTGTAATAAGTGCCATATATTTATGACATTCGGCCACAATACAGCCCTTTGGCCCCGAGTGCATATGTCCAAGCGTATTACCGACGGCCTTTCCCGCCTGCAAAACCAGAGCCGCATCCCGGCGACTACGTGGCGCCATTGGTGCAACTTGCTCGATCTGGATCCCGTCGATGCCGTCGATGTGTGGGAGGGAATCTGCCACCCCATTATGGTGGCCACGCGCAAGGTGCCGGAAGTGCCCTATATCCTGCAGATGCGGGCGGCCCGATTGGAATTGGACATATTCGACTTCAAGGAGGAAGTTCCCAAAGTCCTCCACATCACCGCTTTCCTCTACGCGCTCAAAGACGAAAGAATGACTGGGGGTAAAGCCAGGAGCGCTCTGCTCAAATTCTACCGCAAGAGTGCCCTGCAAATTCCCCCGGACCAGCCGCCCGGCCTATTCGTGCAGAAGTTCATCGTCGATCTGTGCGCGGTGGTGCTGGTAGCCAAGGTCCTGCCCGCGGCCAATATCACGCTGGCGAGCGTATTGAAGCC
Source organism: Gemmatimonadota bacterium (assembly GCA_002724215.1). Classification (GTDB taxonomy): domain Bacteria; phylum Latescibacterota; class UBA2968; order UBA8231; family UBA8231. The sequence continues at coordinate 9,048 of PBOD01000127.1, forward strand.
GGTCGTCGAGGGGCACGGCAATATAGAGCAGATCATCGGTCTGGGGCTGAAAGTCCTCGCCGACAAGCCCTATGCCGACAAAGTGCGCCAGTGTCTGGAGGACCGGGAAAACGCCGCGAACAATCCGCTGCCCGAGCCCGACGAGTTGTCCGCTGAGGACGCTGAGGGGGACGGCGATGATAGCGACGATGGCGACGATGGCGACGATTACGGGGAGACAGAGGAGGCAGTGGCCGATACCGCCGACGAATACGCTGCATCGCCGGCTGAGGACGCCGAGGACGCTGAGGACGACTACGAGTCGGATGCCGGGGAGGAGGAATATGACGATGGTGATGATTACGGCGAGGTGGAGGGGGATTCGCTCGAGGTCTATCTGGCAAGATTCAAAAACGCCCTGCACGCCATTTACGAGACCGAAGCGGAGGTTGAATCGGAAGTCGGCGAAGAAGAGGACGAGGCGTTGAGTGAAAAAAGGGCGGCGCAGTTGGCCGCGCGGCTCAAAGCCATTGCGATGTTCAAGCCGCTGCAGGCGATGATTCCCTCCGATGAGGAGGCCGCACTGATTGCCCAACGGGCCGAAGCCAAGCGCAATCGCGGCACGGTGCGCAAGCCGGTGCTCGCCGCCGGGCCGAGTGCTGGCGGCGGAGCGGTGGCCGCTGGCGGCGATATGCCCATGGTGGCGGTGATCAAGGGGGGCACTGGCAAGAGTGCAGCCAGGGGTGAGGAGGTGGCCAAACCGGGCGAGAGGGCCCATGGAGATGTCGAAGGCAGCGTCGATGTAGCGGCGAACGATATGGTCGAACCAGAGGATGTCAGCTTGCCCGAGTTGAGTGACAAGGCCCACGAGATCGGCCAATTGTTGGCCGCGCTTGAACCCAATGATCAGCAGGCCTGGGGTTTACTGATCGACCCGCACGCTCATATACCGAGCCCCTGGGCGCTGGCGCGGCAGATCTGCAGTGTCGGCACGGGGCTGGAAAAGGCCTATGCCGATATCAAGCAGATCGCTCGCTATATGAAACTGAAAGATCTGCTCAACACGTCCAATCACACGGTGCGCCGCGACCGCAACTTCGCCATTGAGCTCCGCACCTTTATCAACAGCCTCAACAATCATCGCAAATTCGATTCGAACAGTCCCCAACTGGCCCCGCTCGGGCGCATTCTCGACCACGCGGCGGCGGCTCTGGTGCGCCTCGAGGCGCTGAAGACTAATTTCAATTTCTCGACGGAGTACCCCGACAGCTACAATCGCGAGACGGTGACGCTCTACTACGAAGAGGCTTTGCGCGGGCTCACCGACCTAGTCGACGTCGAGCTCCGCGGCCAGGCGCGGGAGAAGGCCGACGCTGATAGCGATGTGCTGCTAGCGGCATTTCGCGCCGAGCAGTTCGTCGAAAAATTGCTGCAGACGGTGCGGACTTATATGACTGCCATGCGCGACAAGGGCGCGACCAAGTCGGTGGCCGAATTCAATATCGCCACCATCGTCGAGCCGATAGAATTCGAGGACGTCGAGGAGGGGACGCCGCTGGGGCCGGTACCCGACGACCTGCTGGTCGCTGATGATATGGGCGAAGTCTTCGCTGCCGCCTGTGCCTACGTGCTGGAAAAGTCATGGCAAGTGATGCAGGAGGTACACCAGCCCCTTGCCGTGGCCGAGCGTATCATAGACGTTCTGCGCGAAGTTCTGGTCGTGTCGGCGGTGTTTACCCCGGAGATGTGGCGGCACGAGGAAAATTCGTCGCTGGGCCTGGCGGTGGTCAGCCTCGACAAGGTCACGGGCAATCAGACCCTGCAAGAATTATACGTGCGGCTCCGCAGCAGCGGCGAGCTCGCCTTTATCGAGGGATTTGAGGATGGCAACTTCATCGATCTTTTCGAGATCCGCGAATACAAGCCAAGCCGGGTCCACGCGGCGGTCAAGAAGGAGCAAGAGGACGAAGGCACCGAGCCATTGCAGACCGGCCACAAATACCTGTACACCGTCGGACGCACCGACAAGCTTTTCGCCAAGACCCCCAACGACCTGATCAGCGGCTGTATCCGCGCCGAGGGCGGCGGCCCGAAGGTCTTCAACGTTTTCTAGGAGGCGCTATGGCCCACCACGATTTTACTCCCGACTGCTACTACAACAATATCGGCTGGCACGATCCGGTGCTTGAAATTGCGCCCGGCGATACGGTATCGACGACCACTGTCGATGCGCGCGGCTGGGACCAGAACGGAGAGCAAGCCGCGACCCGCGGCAATCCGATGACCGGCCCCTTCTATATTGCCGGCGCCGAGGAGGGCGATACCTTCGTCGTCCACTTCGACAAGCTCTGGCCCAACCGCGACTGGGGCTGGACTGGGCACCAGATCGCGCCCAACGTGCTCGATCCCGGCTTCGACCCGGGCTTCACCAGGGTCGATGAGCCGCTCAGGTGGCCGATTGACCTCGAAGCCGGCACCGCGACCCAGCCCGACACCTTGCCGGGTCTGGTGCTGCCGCTGCGGCCGATGGTGGGCTGCTTCGGGATCGCGCCACCGCGCGGTCAGGCGATTTCGACGGCCACCTCCTCGACCCACGGTGGCAATATGGATTACAATGGCTTCGTCGAGGGCGTGACCGTTTACCTGCCGGTCGAGGCGCCGGGGGCGCTTTTCCACCTCGGAGATGGCCACGCGGTCCAGGGCGACGGCGAGATCGTCGGCACCGGCATCGAGATTTCGTTCGACGTTACCTTCAGCGTCGACCTCATCAAGGGCAAGCGGATCGGCTGGCCGCGTGGCGAAAACGACACGCATATCTTCGTCGCCGGCAACGCTCGGCCTCTCGACCAGTGCGTCGAACACGCCAGCAGCGAACTGGTGCGCTGGCTCGAAGCAGACTACGGCCTGTCGTCGCAAACGGCGCACGCGCTACTGGGGCAATGCGTCGAATACGATATGGGCAATGTCTTCGACCCTGCCTATACCATGGTCTGCAAGGTCGCCAAGTCGCTATTGGGGCAGCTGGGGGCCGAGCGCGCCGGTTGAGCCACAGGAGCGAGCGCAAAAAAGAGCCCCGGACCACTCCGGGGCTCTTTGTGTTTGGGAGATAGGCGCTATAGGCTCGAGATCGAATCCAGGCCCTCGGGTTGTGGCAGCACGTAGCGCACGGGCTGGACGGTGCCGTCGCGTCTTTTGACCTGTTCGACCCTGTTGCACTTGATGACCGAGTGTTCGATCAACAGGTCGTCATCGACCAGGCAGCCGTATAGATAGCTGGTGCCCTTGATGGTCACTCGCGCGCCGATGCGCATCGGGTGTTCATCGCTACCGGTCATGATCACTCCCGATTCGATGCGGCTGTGCGCCCCGATCTGCAGGTTGCCCTTGATGATATTGCGGCTCAATACTTCGACGCTATCGCCGAGGACCAGGGTCTGGCCCGGGTAGGCGCTGAGCTCGACGCCGACGCCGATATGGACGTCCTCGCCGAGGATCAGATGTCCGCTGAGTAGACTGCGGTCGCCAATGGAGACCCGGCGGTTGAGCTGGACCTCGGGACCGATGTGGACACCCCGGCCGATGACGATGTCGAGTGGGCCGCGATCCTTGTCCATGCTCAGGATTTGCTCGATGACCTCGTCGGCGATGAAGAAGTCCGTCTCGTCGACGATGGTGATCGTGTCCTTCAATTTGTCGTAGGCCCAGCGGCGGGCGATGGCCTGCATATGGCGCCAGACGCTCTTGTTGTTGAAGGCGAGGATCTCCTCCTCGCTCTCGGCGACCGCCGCGCGTACGACCAGCCGGTGGCGGTTGAAGATCTCGACCAGGTCGGTGAGCATCAATTCGCCCTGCGCGTTGTCGGTGTCGATCTGCTGGATATAGGTGCGCAGCGCTGCCTCCTTGAAGGCGAAGACGCCCGTATTGATCTCGCGCGTCTCCAGCAATTCGCGCTGGGTGAAGGCATAGGTGCGGCCGTTGTAAACGGCCCGGTAGGGCTCGCCGGGATCTAGGTCGAGTATATCCTTGTGCTCGCGGATTTCGATGACCTTGTCGCAATCGACGCCCGAGGGGTGACCGTCGGCGTCGGTGGCCGGCACGCGGACGATGCGGCCGTAGTAGTTGGTTGCGGCCGGGCCGCTGTAGAGGCCGGTGAGCACCATCATATCGCAGGGGTCGCCCTCGAAGCTCTGGCGGAATTGGGCGACGACCTTCTCGGTTAGCAGCCCCATATCGCCCAGGAAGATATAGACGTCGCGGTCATGCTCCGCCGCGGCGAAGGACTGCAGGCCGACCCGCACCGCGTCGCCGGTGCCGGCGGGCAGGCCGAGTACGGGATTCTCCTGGTAGGCGAAAACCCGGCCGGGTTGGGCTCCGGTCGCCTGCGCCACGGCGGTACCCTTGATCCCGACGACAATGATCTGGTTGGGGCTGTCGAGACCTTGTTGCACGGCCTGGGCGACGCGTAGGCCGGTCGGGCGACCCCAGATCTCGTGCAGCATCTTGGAGGTCTCGGAGCGAATGCGTTTGCCGTGCCCGGCAGCGAGGACAATGCCGATGCGCGGCACCGCGCCGTCGATGGGCGAGTTGAGTGCGGACAGCAGGTCGCGGACCTGCGGGCCTTGCTGCGACATAGCGGTGGTCTCCATGGGGTGTCAGGATCAGGCGGGACGGCCGTTGGCCAGTTCTTCTTCGCCCAGCACCAGGCGCATTAGGCGCTGTTGCATCTCGGTGTCGGGTTCGGCCTGGTTCGGGGGCCGTCGGACGTAATTGCCGTCGGGTTCCATGCGGCGCGATTTGGCGCGGTCATCGAGCGCCAGTTCAATGAGCTCGCGGTAGACGCGCCGCCTCAGTGCCGGATCGAGAATCGGGAAGACGACCTCGACCCGGCCGCGCAGGTTGCGGTTCATCCAGTCGGCGCTGCCGAGCCAGATTTGCTCGTCGCCGCCATTGGCGAAGTAAAAGACCCGGCTGTGCTCGAGGAAGCGGCCGATAATGCTGTAGACGCGGATATTGTCGCTGATCCCGGATAGGCCGGCGCGCAGGCAGCAGATGCCGCGCACGATAAGGTCGATTTCGACGCCGGCTTGCGAGGCGCGGTAGAGCGCCTCGATTATCGCCGGGTCCATCAGGCCGTTCATTTTGGCGATGATGGCGGCGGGGCGGCCCTGGCGCGCGTGTTCACTCTCGCGTTCGATGCGGTCCAGCATGCCCTGCATCAGTCCGGCGGGCGCGACCAGCAGGTGCTCGAAGTGAGACTCGCGGTTGTGTGCGGTGAGCATATTGAAGACCTCGGCGACCTCGGCGGTGATTTCCGGGTGCGCGGTGATTAGCCCGAGGTCGGTGTAGAGCCGGGCGGTGATATGATTGTAGTTGCCGGTACCCAGGTGGGCATAGCGACGCAGGCGGTCCTGATCGCGGCGGACCAGCATCGACAACTTGCAGTGGGTCTTGAGCCCCATGATGCCGTAGACGACGTGGATGCCGCTGTCTTCGAGGCGCTTTGCCCATTCGACATTGGCTGCTTCGTCGCCGCGCGCCTTCAATTCGACCAGCACTGTCACTTCCTTGCCGCGCTCGGCCGCGTCGATCAGCGCCTGTGCCACCTGGCTGTCGTCGCCGGTGCGGTAGATGGTCTGTTTGATGGCCAGCACCTCGGGGTCGTCGGCGGCCATGCGGATGAAGTCGATAACCGTGGAAAACGACTCGTAGGGGTGGTGCAGCAGCACGTCGCGATTGCGGATCGCCTCGAAGAAGTGCTCGGGGTCCGGGGGCAGGTCGCGCTCGACGGGGGTGAAGGGCTTTTCCTTCAGGTCCGGGCGCGGGATCAGGTCGTAGAGCGTCATTACCCGGCGAAAATTGACGGGCCCGTCGGCCCAGAATACCTGACTGTCGTCCAGTACGAACTGTCGCTGCAATAGCGACACCAGCCGGGCGGGAGCGCCGGCGGCGATTTCCAGGCGCACGGCGTCGGCCTGCCGCTGGTTGATGACCTGCTCCTCGATCTCCTCCAGCAGATTGTCGGCCTTCTCTTCATTGACATAGAGTTCGCTGTTGCGCGTAACCCGGAACGGGGTAGTGCCGAGTACCTGGTAGCCGCGGAACAGCTCGCTGACCTGCAGGTGCATGATGCCGGCCAGAGTCACGAAGTGCAATCCGTCGTCCCCGCGGTCGGGCAGTTGCAAAAAGCGCGGCAGGATGCGCGGCACGGTGGCTACGCCCAGCATCGACTGGCCCTGCCGTTCGAGCAGCGCGCCGATGCACAGCGCCTTGTTGCCGACGCGGGGAAAGGGATGGGCGGGATCGACCACGATCGGAGTCAGGACCGGTTCGAGCTCCTCAGTCCAGTAGGTGTGGATGAATTCAAGGTACTCGCCCTCGAGTTGGTCGGCCTCCCAGAGGTGGATGCCCTCGGCGGCCAAGGCCGGGAGCAGGTCTTCATTCCAGCAGCGATATTGTTCGGCGACCTGGGCGTGGGCGCGTTCGTCGATGCGCGCCAGCTGCTGCGCGGGTGTCAGGCGATCGGGACGGCTGGGATTGGCGCCGGATTCGCGCAGCTGCAGCAAACCGGCGACTCTTACTTCGTAGAATTCGTCGAGGTTGCTGGCGACGATGGCCATGAACTTGATGCGTTCGAGTAGGGGCGTCCGGGAATCCTGGGCTTCCTCGAGGACGCGGGCATTGAAGTCGAGCCAGGAGAGTTCGCGGTTGATATAGAGATCGGGATTGTCGAGGGGTACTGCATCGCCCTGCGATGCACCCAGCGTCGATGCGCGTTGGGGCTTTGTTCTGGCGTCGCTCATGGGGGATTTCTCATTGGCCCCTAAATGTTGATAGTGGACAACGGCCTAGTCCAATCCCGCTATCGTCTCGCGCACAAACTTTACCGATGTCCGCAGCGCCTCTCTGCGCTCCCCGTCAATCCCACACTCGTAGGCCAGATATCCGCTAAAGCCGATATCCTTGAGCGCCTGCAAGCCGGCGCGCCAATCGATATCGCCGGTGCCGGGCTGCATGCGGGTGTTGTCGGCCATGTGGACGTGGGCGACGTGTTTGCCGGCCTGGCGGAAGGCTTCAGGGGTGTCGGTTTCTTCGATGTGCATGTGGAAGAAGTCGCTGAGCAGGGCCACGCCCGCGGGTTGGCCGGCGCGCTCGATGATTTCGACGCCGTCGGCCTGGCGGCGCAAGAGGTGTTGCTCGTAGCGGTTGAGGGGCTCTAGTAGCAAGAGGGTGTCGTGGTCGGCGGCGTGGGCGGCGAGGTCTTTGACCAGTTCGACGAGCAGGTCCTTTTCCAGCGCGATGGCGTCTTTTAACGGCGAGAGATCGGGGATGCGCGGCGGGCCAAAGATTGGCGGCACAATCTGGCCGACGGCTTTGAAGTGGCCGCAGGCTTCGAGCTGGCGGCGGGTTTCGGCTAGGCTGGCGTTGCGCTTGGAGATGTCGGGGTCGAGCCAGTCGAAGGTCTCCTGGCCGCAGATCGAAACGATCTTGATCGAGCGGCCCGAGAGGGCCTTTTCGTAGTCCTCGATATGGTCGTAGAGGCGCGAGCGGCCGGCGACTTCTAGACCTTCGATTTGCAATTCTTCGGCGAAGTCGAGTTTTTCGGCGAGCTCGTCGCCGGGTAGCAGGCCTTCCTGTAGGGCGATTTGCATGGTGTTCCTTTCTAGCGGGTGTTCCAGGTGTTGAGAACGAATTGGCGGTCGATTATGGCGTTGTCGATAACCGTTTGCGGATCGAAAGTCCGGCCTTCTTGCGGGAATAGGCCGGCAGTGAATTCGAGCGAGAGCAGGCCGTCGAAACCGCGGGCGCGGGCGCGGTGCAGCAATTGGCCGCAGTCGTACCAGTCGCCGTCGGCCAGCAGCGAGCAGGCATTGTCGGCGCCCGTGCGGTTCTGGAGGTGGATATGGCGGATGGCCGGGGCCAGCGCGTCGTAGAAGGCCAGTGTTTGTTCGGTGTCTTGCGACGTGTAGGGCTGGAAGCAAATCCCGAGATTGGCCACGTCGCCAAGATCGGCGCGTAGCCGCGCGGTGCTTTGCGGGGTGTCGCAGAGGGTGTTGCCGTGGGTTTCCAATGTCAGATCCATGCCGGAATGGCCAAGGCGCGCTGCGAGGGCGCGCAGGCGGTCGAGGGAGCGGTGCCAGACGCCGTTGTCGGCAGCCGCACTGGCGACGCGGCCGGGGAAGATCTTGAGCGTGGTGGCGCCGAGCGTCGCGGCACGGGCGACGATGCGCTCGAGTTCGGCTGCGGCCACTTCACCGGCGCCGCCGTCGAGATGCAGCGGAGGATAGGCGCCGAGGGCGAGGGTTTGCAGCGCGTGGTCGTCGAGGCGGCTTTTGAGATCCGCAAATTCATCGTCGTCGAGACGGGAGATGTGGTACTGCCAGATTTCCAATGCGTCGAAGCCGGCGGCCCGGATGGCCGGCAAAAGCTCGGCGAGCGGCTGCGTCAATGCCTTGTCGGCCGTCCAGCGGTTGACTTCGAGCATGATGGTGTTGAGCAATAGTCGCATGATTACTGGAAGCGGGCGCCGAGTTTGATATTGTCTTCGGGATGGGTGGCGATTCTGGGGTACTCGTGGACCAGGTCGTCGAAAGGGACCACGGGTTGAACGATCGGCTCGCAGTCGATCTGGCCTTCGCGCAAAAGGCGCCAGCAGACGTCGAAGATGCGCTGTTCGTTCCAGTTGGGATGGTCGGGATTGGGTTCGCTGCAGGCGCGCGAGAATATTACGGTGGGGCGATTCATATGCGCTTCGGCACCCAGGTCGAGGCCGGCCGGCCAGGCGCCGGGGTAGGCGCCGCAGACGACGGTGCCCAGATAGGCGACCCCGCGCAGGGCCTGTTGCAGGGCACTGGGATGGCCGCTGTAATCGATGACCACGTCGGCGCCGCGATGGTCGGTGGCCTTCTTTATTTCGCGGCCGGCGTCGCAGCCCGCGGGGTCGAGCGCGAGGTCGGCGCCGCATTGTAGCGCGGCCTGGCGGCGATTTTCCAGCGGGTCGAGGGCGATGATCGGATGGGCACCAGCCAGACGGCAGAGCTGTAGCGCGATGAGACTGATCGCGCCGAGGCCGAAGATCG
>PBOD01000128.1 GCA_002724215.1 Gemmatimonadota bacterium
GAACAACCCGGCGTCGGTGCCGATAAAAACATAGTCGCCGATCTCGGGGTGCCGCTGCTGCACTTTGTCGCTCAAACCGCCCAGCGTACAGGGGTAGAAGTGACAGCCCGAGCCGATAATACCCGTCTGCCCGGTGGTCATGCCACGATGCGGATGGTCGAGAAAATTGGCGTCGCCAATCCTGGTCTCGGGATGCAAATCCGCCTGGTAGTAACGCCCGCCCAATTCGGAAATCGCCCGCGGCAGCAAGGGCACCGGCCGCCGCTCCAGCCCCGGCCCGTCAGCGACCGGCCCCTTGCGCGTTAGCGCGTAGGCGATATCGTGGTAAAACAAAACCCGCCAGCCCGGATAGGTACTCATCACCAGTTGCATCTGGTAGTCGAAGATAAAGTCGCACTCCAACTCGGCGAGGAAGTCGCGATAGTGATCGAAATCGCGGCGGCGGATCGTCTCGTCCAGCTCGCTGCCAAAATCGATCTCCAGCAACTGCTCTTGCGTCAGCTCGCAGTTGTCGAGCAAATAGGCATCCCACACCGCCGGGTCGCGCAGCGAGGCAAAGCGGTTCCAGCGTGCGCGGGTCTTCAGCGTCGGCAACTCCCACAGTAGGCAAAAGGTATCGATCAGCGCCTGTTCCTCGACGCCGGCGTCGTCGCCGGCAGCCAGGTGCGACTGCGCGATCATCGCGTAGAGCTGGTCGGCCATTTCGCCCATGGCGTCGTCGAGCCCCTGGTTGTGGTGCTCCAGCCCCAGCGCGTTGTGCGAGCCGGGCGCGACGCATTCGAGCAAATTGCCGAGCACCGTCTCCAGCAGGTCGCGGTCGACAAAGCCCCGGCCCGAGCGCTGTGCCAGGATCTGGCGGTCGATCGCGTCGATTCGGAGCGCCTCGACCTCCTCCGGGGTGTAGACCGCCCGCAACCGCACCAATAGAATATCGAGCAATTCGAACTTGCGGCGCTGGTACGAGGTATCGAAGAGCGTAGTCTTGCTCATACCAGCTAGTCCATGTGGAAGACCTGGGGGATGGGTTCGATCTTGGGCGAGGAATCCTCGTTGCACTCCATCAGCGGCTCCATATAGCGCCACCACTTCCAGGTCAATTCGTGGTCCTTCATCGCGGCGAGCGTTTCGGGGTCGTCGGTCTCGAGATAGGCAAACAGCGTCAGCCCGTGCAGGAATATATTGTAATTGCGGATACCGGAGTTCTGCAGCAACTCCAGCAGCTCGGGCCAGATCTCGTCGTGGCGCTTCTCGTATTCGGCCGCGCAGCCCTCTTTAATGTGCATCACGAATGCCAGTCGTTGCATCCTTCCCTCCTCTGTTGTCCGGTGTCAAATCACCCCATATCTTATCGGAAAATACGGAACGGTCGCCGGGCCGCAACCCGGCTTTATTGTAGATGGAGAAAAGACATGCATCCTTTTGAAGATCTCGTCGTCCCAGAAGGCTCAATCGGCATCCACTGGTTCGGCCAGAGCACACTGGGGCTCAAGGATTCGACCGGAACGCTCGTGCAGATCGACCCCTACTACCCGCGCGAGCGCCCCGCCGAGCGCTTTATCCACGCCCGGCCGCCTCTTAACGAAGCTGCGCTGCGCACCGACTACGTACTCCTGACCCACGACCACGGCGACCACACCTGCATCGAGTCGATCGAGCGCATCGTCGCAGCCTATCCGGACGTCAAATTCATCGGCCCTGAGGAGAGTATCAAGCACATTCAAGATTCAGGCATAGACAACGATGCCCAGACCGTCAGCGCCGGCGATGCGGCGCCCATGGGCAGCATGACCGCCCATACCGTCTTCGCCAAACCGCCCGCGGGTCTGCCCGACGACAATATCGACCCGCCCGATGTCACCCATCTGGGCTATGTGGTCGAGGCCGGCGGCGTGCGCATCTACATCTCCGGCGACCCGGTCAACACCTTCGGCGACCACGAAGAATTGCTCGCCCCGGTGCGCGATCTCAAACCCGAAATCGGCTTCCTGACCAACCACCCCAGCGAGGGCGAGTTCCCCTTCTTCGACGGCTCGGCGAAAATCGCCTCGGCGCTCAATCTCAAGACCGCGGTGCCGACCCACTACTCCTGCTTCGTCACCCGCGACTACGATCCTCACGAGTGGGCTGCCGGACTGCAGGGCTTAAAGCCGCTGATCATAGCTTATAATCAGTCGGTGGTATATTCCGGTTAAAGTACAAAAACGCGCGGGGCCGGAATTTACCCGGCCCCGCGTCGCTCCTCCACATCGCGATCCATACTCAGGCCAACATTTTCCCCAGCAATTCCGCCATCCGCTCAACCTCATCCTCGCTATTGAAAATATGCGTCGAGACACGGATGGCGTTGTAGCTGGGGCGCGGTCCCGGGACGTGATCTTCGGGCACATAGGCATAGGTGCCCTGCGCGGGTTTGAGAATGATATTGTAGGCGTCCTTGAAGTGATTAAACACCTCCGCATTGGTCCCCTTCGCCGGGTCGAGCGCAAAGGTCACCATCCCCGACGACAACGCCTCTTGCTCGGGCGTAATCAGCGACAGCGCCGGAATCTCGCGCAAACGCGCCCGCACTAGCCGGCTCAGCGCGCGACACCGCGCCTCGACTTTAGTCCGACCGATGGCGTTATGGAAGCCCATCGCCATCCCGTGCCCAAGGATCTGCGGCACATTGCGCGTGCCGCCCGAGCCCGAATACACCGCGTAACCCGAATAGAGCATGATCGGCTGCACGCGATCCTGCACCTCCTTGCGTATATAAAGCAAGCCGCTACCCTTGGGCGCCAGCATCCATTTGTGGCTAGACGAGGCGTAGGTGTCTACGCCAAGAGCTTTTACATCCACATCGAGCATACCCGGCCCCTGCGCCCCGTCGCAGACCAGAACGATCTCTTTCGGCCGGGTGATCGCCGCGATATCGGCCAGCGGCATCTGCAGGCCGGTGATGGTATCGATATGGCTGAAGCTGCACACCCGGGTGCGCGCATTGATAAGCCCTGCAACCCGTTCTAGGATCTGCGCCTTGTCCGTCACCGGATTGGGCATTTCCAGATAGCGCATTTTGACGCCCTGATGCTTGGCCAAATACTGCCAGCAGGCCATGCCGCCGCCGTGCTCGTGGTTGGTCGTCAATACCTCGTCGCCCGGCTTAAGGTGCAATCCCGTGGCCACCAGGTTCATACCTTCGGTGGTATTGCGGGTCAGGACCATTTCATCGGCCGCCGCGCCCAGGAATTCCGCCGCCTGCTCCTGTACCGCTGCCTGGCCCTGGGCCAGCCCCTTGCCGAAGACCTCGTCATAGGGGTCGGACTCGCAGCGGCGCATATAATTGCACATCGCGTCGACCACCATGCGCGGCGTCGCGCCGATGCTGCCGCAGTTGAAGTGGACCACCCCCGGATTGAGGGAGAACTCGCGCCGCACCCGCCGCCACAAGTGAACGTCGTCTGTCGCCGCGCCCACGTCGGCCCGCAACCGCTCGACTTGCTGTTCAAGCGCCTCGCTCGCCTCAGGCAAAACCTGCACCACTGCTGCCGCCGCGGCCAACCCTTTTGACGAAATCACGTCTTTGCATGCCATTCCNTCTGTTGGTAGTCTGCGCTTAGTATAGATCCTCTCCCGCCNNCCATCAATCGNAGGACCATNCAACAGGTTGTTGCAACCNCGTACAATGCGTTAATTTACGCATCCCAACAACCGCAAGCGAACAAACCTTTCCGGATTCGCGACACCTCTTCGCCTAAGGAGACCCANCGTGAAACACCTGCTCTGCACCGCCCTGGCCTGCGCCGTGCTGGTCTCTTCTGCTACGGCCCAGAAAGCCGTTGCCATCAAGACCCTGCCCTTCAGCGCCGCGCGCGAAGCCGATGGCTTCCTCTTTATCAGCGGCCAGATCGCCCGCACCGCCGACGGCGCGGACGTCAAGGAATCGGTCGACGCCGAGACCCACCAGATCATGAAAAACATCGCTACCATCCTCAAGGAGCACGACTACACCTTCGACGATCTGGTCAGCGTCACCGTCTGGCTTGAAGACATCGAGGATTATCACGAGATGAACNCGGCCTACGCCTCGTATTTCGAAAAGCAATTCCCCGCCCGTGCCTGCACCGGCGGCGCGCAAATCGTCTTCGACTTCAAGGTCGAAATCGCCGCCATCGCCTACAAGGACGACGATGACGACGACCACGACAATGGCGACGAAGACCATGGCGATGAGCACGATGACGACAAAGGCGAATGAATCTCAGCCGCCGGCGCTTTATCCATACCACCGCGCTGGCCGCTGGCGGCATCGCGGTAAGCAGCCCGGGTTATGCCGCGATGAGTGAAGGATTGAGCGCTCCAGAGGCCGCCCGCCCCCTCTTCGTCGCCACCTGGCCCTTCGGCCAACCGGCCAACGAGCGCTCGCTGGAGGTCTTCGCCGGCAGCGGCTCGCTGCTCGACGCGGTCGAGGAGGGCATCAAGGTCCCTGAGGCCGATCCCGACAACGCCTCGGTCGGCCTCGGCGGTATTCCCAATGCCGATGGCGCGGTGCAACTCGACGCCTGCATCATGGACGGTGAGGGCCAACGCGCCGGCAGCGTCGCCGCACTCGAAGGTATCCTGCATCCAATCTCGGTGGCGCGCCGCGTCATGGATGACACCAAACACGTAATGCTCGCCGGCGAAGGCGCGCGGCAGTTCGCGCTGGCGCAGGGCTTCGCGTCCGTCGACCTGCTGACCGACCAGCGCCGCGGCGAGTGGGAACAATGGCGCGAAAAACAACACCAACCCGACAATCACGACACCATCGCCCTCGTCGGCCTCGACGCAGACGGCCGCCTAGCCGGCGGCTGCTCGACCAGCGGCTGGGGCTACAAACTGCCGGGCCGCGTCGGCGACTCGCCGATCATCGGCAGCGGCCTCTACGTCGACGCCCAGGTCGGCGCGGCCGGCGCCACCGGCCTGGGCGAAAACGTCATGCGCTACTGCGCCTCCTTCCTGATCGTCGAATACATGCGCCAGGGCCTGCACCCCGAAGACGCCTGCCTCGAGACCATCCGCCGCATCGCCGCCGCCGATCCGCGCCCCGCCGAAGATCTCGCGATCAACTTCGTCGCCCTCGACAAACAGGGCCGTTACGGCGCCGCCGGCACCGGCCAGGGCTTCGAATACGCAGTGGCCTATCCCGGCTACAGCGAAGTCCTGCAGAGCACCGGGGTGAGCAATGCCGACATTGGTCCCGAAGGGGGGAATCGGCGCTAAAACGGCACGGGGCCATACCCTTGTGTGCCCTTTGAGCGTCTTATTGCAGATATAAGTATATTTTTAACGCATTACCCGCAGCGCTTATCCTGGGAGGGATTCTCTTGCACGTATTGGCCGCACTACTCATCGCCCTTTTGTCCCCTCTGTCCTTGCTCGCCCACTCCGACGGTCTCGGCGAACACGCCATCCAGGCCTACGACATCGGCGACCAGACCCCGCCGACCATCGACGGGCGACTCGACGAGGCGATCTGGCAACAGGCGGACGCCGCCAGCGGCGCGCGCCAGCTGGCGCCCCAGCGCGGCGAGCCTGCCGTCGACGATACCGAATTCTACATTCTCTACGACCGCCACAATCTCTACGTCGGTTTCCGCTGTTTTGACTCGGAGCCCGACAAAATCATCAACCGGCTAGACCGCCGCGGGCGCATTTTTCCTTCCGACTGGATCTCCTTCTATATCGACCCGCACCACGATCACCGCACCGGCTACACCTTCGCCACCACCCCGGGCGGCATCCAGTCGGACGGCTACCGCTACGACGACACCGACTCCGACCGCAACTGGCGCGGCATCTGGTGGGTCGAGGGGCATATCGACGACCGGGGCTGGACGGCTGAGTTCAAAATTCCCTTCGCCAATTTTCGCCTACCCGAAGGGGAAGACCAGGTCTGGGGCTTCGATATCGAGCGGCTGAACAAGCGCAAAAACGAATGGACGGTGTGGAAACAGATGACCCAAGCCGGCATCTACACCCGCATGTCGGACCTGGGCCACGCCGTGGGTTTTTCGAATATAGAAGCGGGCAAGCTCTTCGAAATCACGCCCTATACCCTCGGCGGTGCCGCCAAGACCGAAGGCCTGGAAGCCGACGGCCAGGGCGCCGTCGGCCTCGACCTGCAGTACAATCTAACCCCGGCGCTCAAGACCAACCTGACCGTCAACCCCGACTTCGCCCAGGTCGAGGCCGACCAGGTCGAGATCAACCTAACCCGCTTCCCCACCCGCTTTCCCGAGCGGCGCCCCTTCTTCGTCGAGGGCAATAGCTTTTTCGAGACACCGTTCGACCTGTTCTTCAGCCGGCGCATCGGCAGCCGCGGCGATATCGTCTGGGGCAGCAAAATGACCGGCAAGGTCGACGACTATTCGATCGGCTTCCTCGCCAGCCAGACCGGAAGCACCGGATTATTGGAGTTGGGCGACGGCCAGGCCTCGCGCGAGGACGCGCTCTACTCGGCGCTGCGAATCAAAAAGGACGTGCTGCGGCGCTCGAATGTCGGTTTGATGTTCGCCGGCAAGGAACTCGACGGCGCCCACAGCCGCGTCGGCGGCCTCGACTTCAATATCGACTTCGCCAAAACCTACAAGGTCCAAGGTCAGTACGCGATGAGTTTCCAAGACGGATCCGACGGGGACAACTCGGCGCTGAACCTCGAATTCAACCAGCGCAATTTCCTGTGGGACCTCGAAGTCGAAGTGGAAAGGGTCGCGCCGCTTTTCGAGACCAATCAGACCGGCTTCCTGCGCAAGGAGCCCTTCCGCGGCTGGCAGGGCCTGGAGATCGACGGCAGCTACGGTCCGCGCTGGCAGGGCCATCGCCCCTTCGTCAGCGGCCGCATCGACTTCGCCCAGGGGCTCTACGACGACGCCTATTTCGCGGGACGGGAGCTCTCGCCCGAATTCGAGGAGGATCTCGTCGGCTGGGATGGCCAGCTGGCGGCGGGGATGGAACTGACCGAAAAACCCATCAGTTTCTTCGAGGTTTTCTACGAGCGCAGCCACAATATCGAGCTGACCGACGTTTTCGACGGCAACGAATTCGGCTTCTTCCTCGAAACCAACTCATCGCGTATGGTCTCGGGCGAACTCTTCGGCAGCATCGGCGACTTCTTTAATTTTTCGCGCCAGGCCGTCGGCAAGCAGCGCCAGCTCGGGCTCTTCGGCAACGCGCGGCCACGCTCCAACCTGTCGATCGACCTCAGCGGCACCCTCGCCCAGACCCGCGGCCAGGACGACGAGGTCGATGGCCGCTTCACCGTCGGCTCGCTGCGCACCACCTATTTGTTTACCCGCGACACTTTCCTGCGCGTCTTCGCCCAGACCGAACGGCAAAAACTCTTCGTCCCGACTGAACGCACCGAGTCGAACCACCTCGTCAGCGCGCTATTCGGCTGGGAGTACAGCCCCAAGAGTCACTTCTTCATCGCCTATAACGAAACCAACGGCGACGGGCGGCCCGACGAGCGGGTGCTATTGCTCAAGCTGTCTTATCTGTCGAATCTCTGATCAGCACAGGGCGTTTTTGATTTTGAAACAGTAAGCGTGCCGGCACAGCACATCGGCGGGCGAAACCAACGGCGGGACAATGATCAGGCGATCCCCTGTCACCGACCAGTCAATCGCCTGTTCGAGCCCCAACATCTCGACCTGCAACCCCTCCGTCGCGCCCACCCCCTCAATCGCGATCTCGCCCCGCGGCCATTCCGCGACTAGCGCGTAGAGGTCATCGCCCTTCGCCGTATAGCGCAACCCGGTCTCAGCCTGGTCCGACCGCCACGACCGCGTGCCGTAGATCGCCTCCCCGTTGACCTCCAGCCAGGTGCCGATATCGCGCAGCCGGTCCTGCATCAGCAGCGGAATCCGCCCGTCGGCGGTCGGACCGACGTTGAGCAATAGATTGCCGCCGCGGCTGACTACATCGACCAGTTCATGCACCAATTCGGTCGCGGTCGAATAGTCGTCGATATTCTCGGCCCGATTGAAGCCGTACGACCCGCCCACGCCCCGACTTTCTTCCCAGGGGTGGCCGGAGCCTACGGCGTCGGTGTCCTGGTATTCGCTGGAAAAGTAATCCCCGTGCCGTCCCGGCATGCCCTTGGCCCAGCGGTCGTTGACCACGACCTCGTCGCGATTGGGCGCCTCGTTGTAGAGCCAGGCGAGGAATTGTTTGGTCTGCCAGTAGTCCTCGCCGCCGTCCCACTCGCCGCCATCGGAAAAAATCAGCGCCGGCTCGTAGGCTGCCACCAATTCGCGCAATTGCGGCAACAGGTGCCGCTCGACGTATTCGCCCTCTGGAATGCGGTATTTATCCACCAGAGCCTTGGCGACATAATAGCCCGAAGGGTCGCGGTGGGTCCAGGTCGATTCCCACTCGATGATCGAATAGTACAAGCCCATCCGCAAACCCTCTGACCGCACCGCCGCAGTCA
>PBOD01000018.1 GCA_002724215.1 Gemmatimonadota bacterium
GACGGCGGGGCCGGCGGGCTGAAAAACGTGCCGCGCAACCGCACGCTGATCCTCGACTGCGTCGACGCTGGCATCTGCGCTGGTCAGATGAAGGATTTCGACTCCTTCAACCCCTACCTGCCGGGTCGCACTGCGCGCACCGGCTACCAGTTCCTCTACGAGCCTCTTTTCTTCTACAACGCCTACGGTGCCGGTGAGAATATCATTCCCTGGATCGCCACCGGCCACGAGTTTAACGAACACCACACCGAAGTCGTGGTCCATATCCGCGACGGCGTCACCTGGAGTGATGGGCATCCGTGGACGGCGCACGATTTCGTCTTCACCATCAATCTGCTCAAGTCCAACGCGCCACTGCTGCTGTTCTCGACCGATATGGACACCTGGGTCAAGGAGGCCGTCGCGCTCGATAATTTGACCGCGAAGATCGCGCTCAATGCGCCCAACCCGCGCTTTATTTTTAGCTATTTTACGCACAACTTCGACAATGGGGTGCCGATCGTGCCCAAGCATATCTGGGAGGGCAAAAACCCCGAGAAGTTTGCCAACTTCGACCTGGCGCAGGGCTGGCCGGTGGTCAGCGGCCCCTATCGCATGGCGCTGTCGTCGCCGGAGCAGCGGGGGTGGGACCGCCGCGACGATTGGTGGGCGGCGCAGATCGATTTTCGCGACTTGCCGCAGGTCGAGCGGCTGATTTTCCTGCCCTATGTCGAAGAGGCCAAGCGGGTGCAGTTGCTCCTGGCCAACAAGCTCGATTCCTGCGTCGATTCGCGTCCGCCCAATATCCGCTCGATGATCGACGGCAATCCCAATATCACTTCGTGGACGGGCCGCGACGGCGCGCTGGGCTATCTCGACTGGTGGCCGATTGCGCTGGGCTTCAACGCGCTCGAGTGGCCATTTTCCGACCCCCAGGTGCGGCGGGCGATCAACTTCGCCATCAATCGCGATCAACTGGTCGCGGTGGGCTGGCAGGGCAGCGGGTCGCCGGCGCGGCTGCCGTTTCCGGACTTCCCGCCGATCCGCGTCTTTACCGACCAGATCCAGGATCTGATGGACGAGGCCGGGGTCGGCGTCTACGACCCGGCGCGCAGCGCGGCGCTAATGGAGGCAGGCGGCTGGACCGCCAATGCCGATGGGATGTGGGAGCAAGACGGCCGCACGGTGAAGATGGCGATCAACATCTTCGGCGGCTTCCAGGACATCGGCCAGGTGCTGGTGGTGCAGTTGCAACGCGCGGGTTTCGACGCCTCGTTCCGCCAGCTCTCCGATGTCTACGACCAGATGGCCCAGGGCGAAGCGCGGGCCTATATGACCGGGCACGCCGGCTCGGTGCGCGACCCCTATTTCACCATGCGGCTCTACCACAGCCGCTTCGTGCAGCCGACGGGGACGCCAGCGGAGCACTTCTGGCGCTGGCGCAACGCCGACTACGACGCGCTCGTCGATGAGATGGGGCGCACGGCGCCCGATGATCCGCGCCTGGCCGAGCTGTTCCGCGAGGCGATGGCGATCTGGCTGGACGAGATGCCTTCGGTGCCGCTGTTGCAGTGGTACCATCGCATTCCGCACAACGAGACTTATTGGAAGAATTGGCCTTCGCAGGAANAANNNGCCTTCGCAGGACAACCCGTACATCAATAGCGCCTACTGGCATCGGACCTGGTTGCTGGTTTTGTTGGGGCTGGAGGCAGCGCAGGGGTGAATAGCAAATACCTTTTGCTGTGAGGAGAAGATGGGACAGCGACCGAATATCCTGTTGATTATGACCGACGAACACGCGCCGATGTACAGCAGTGCGTACGGGCATCCGCTGGTGCAGTCGCCCAATATGGACCGGCTGGCGGAGGAAGGGGTTACTTTTGACGCNGCCTATTGCAATTCGCCGCTGTGTCTGCCGTCGCGGATGTCGTTTATGACCGGGCGCTATATTCACAAGATCCGCGCATTTGACAACGCCAGCCCATTGCCTTCGGATATCCCGACCTGGGCGCACATGCTGCGAGCGGTGGGCTACGACGTGGTGTTGTCGGGCAAGCAGCACTTTTGCGGGCCGGACCAGTTGCACGGCTTCAGAGCGCAGTTGGCGCGGGATCTGCACGCGGAGTTGTGGACGAAGAATGGCGTGTTGAAGGGCACCGCAGATTGGGGCAAGGGGACGCCTGTGGCGGCCAGGCCTTGGGGGGGCGTGGCGGAGGCAGGGCCGGGGATGACGACCGAGATCGAGGTCGATGACCTGGTTGAGGCGAGGGCGCTGGAGTACCTGCGCGATCCGGCGCGTAAAGATCAGCCCTGGGCGCTCAACGCGTCGTTTATCGCGCCNCATTTTCCACTGGTCGTGCCCGAGCGCTTTTTCAATCTGTATCCGCTCGACGAGATCGACCTGCCGGAGATTCCGCAGGGGCATCTCGAAAATCAGCATCCGGTGCATCAGCGCATGCGGGCGATGTTCGGGGCGGTGGATTTTCCCGAGGAGCAGGTGCGTCGGGCGCGGGCGGGTTACTACGGGCTGATTACGTATTTCGACGAGAAGATCGGGCGGCTGCTGCAGGTGCTGGAGGAGACGGGGCAGCGCGACAATACGGTGATTGTGCATTTNAGCGACCACGGCGAGATGAACGGCGAGCACGGNATGTGGCGCAAGTCGAGCATGTACGAGGCGTCGGTGCGGGTGCCATTGCAGATTAGTTGGCCGGGTGAGATCGCGGGGGGGAGGCGCGTGGCGCAAGCGGTGTCGCTGGTGGATATGGTGGCGATGGTAGTGGANCTGGCCGGGGCGGAGAGCGTGGCGCCTCTTGATGGGGATAGTCTGCTACGGCTCGTGCGTGGGGAGGAAGCCGATTGGAAAGACGAGGCGTTCAGCGAGTATCTGGCGCACGGAGTGCAGCGGCCGGTGGGGATGTTGCGCAAAGGGCGCTACAAGCTCAACTACAATCTCGGTGAGGCGCCGGAGCTGTACGATATAGAGGTCGATCCCAACGAGTTTGTAGATCTGGCGGGCAGCNCCGAATACGCGCCGACGCTGGCGGCGATGCAGGCGCGGTTGCTGGCGGAGTGGGATCCGCTGGCGATCGAGGAGCAGGTGTTGCGGAGCCAGCGGGANCGCTTGTTGATCGAGCGGGCGGCGTTGTAGCTGCGGGTGGGNGGCCGATTGCTGCGGCCAGACCCTGATAGTTTCTGAAAANAATCCAGAAGCCATACAGGAGCATTTATATGTACAGGGACAATGTGCGGGCTTTGACTTTTGATCTGTTTGGCACGGTACTGGATTTGGGCGGCAGTCTGGTGCCANATATCGGGCGCTTTCTGCAGGGCAAGGGATCCGATCTCGACGCCGAGTCGTTCTGGGCGCAGTGGCGGCTGCGGCAGCGGGTGGAGCAGTATCAGGACAATATTATGGCGCTGGGGCACAGCGGATATCAGCAGGTGGCGCGGCGGGCNTTTGTCTATGTGCTGCAGCTGAACCAGGTGCGGGCCTCGGCGGATGAGATAAGCGATTTTATGCGCTGCTGGCAGGAGTTGAAACCCTTTCCCGAAGTCAGGGGGGCGCTGCAGCGGCTCAAGGAGCGCTATAAGCTGGTCGCTTTGTCCAATGGCGAGCCGGAGTTTTTGCGTCACCTGGCGCAAAACCAGATACAGTGGGATTTCGACGCGATTATTTCGGTGATGGAGGTGGGGGCATTCAAGCCGCATCCGGGGGTGTACCGGCATGCGGCGCACAAGCTCGGGCTGGAAGTGGGTGAGTGCCTGATGGTGTCGGCCAACGCCTTTGATGTGGTTGGGGGGCGGGCTTGCGGGATGCGGGGGATTTACGTCGATCGCTACAAACTGCCCTACGACGACCGGCCCTTTCCACCCGACGCGGTGGTGGCCGATTTCGAGGGCTTGGCAGACGAGCTGTTGTAGGTCGTTCGCGATTAGAGCGTCAAGCGCCCCGCCATCCGTGCCGGTGCCCGGCGCCATCTGCTCGGTTAGTTTTCACCGAATACTCATTCCGCCCACACATTATACCCCTCCCGGCTCCAGGCCGGCCGCAGTACAAATGGATCGAGTGTTTCTTCGAGCCGCGCTCGCAATAGCTCGTGGTGCCGTCCGATCTCGTCGGCCCAGGCCGGATCTTCGATTAAGTTCCGCATCTCGTAGGGGTCGTTCTCGAGGTCGAAGAACTGCCACGGCTCGGCCCCGAACTTATCTCCCTTAACCGTATATTTGAACCGCTCGCTGCGGAAGCCGCGCCACACCGCGTTGTAAAANGGCGGCCGCTCGCGCAATTCGGCAACGAATTCGAGCAATACGCCTTCGCGGTCGAGCTGGTCTGACTCGCCGTGGATTAGCGGTGCGAGATTGGCACCGGGCAGGTCGTTTTGCGGCGTCAGGCCGGCCAGGCCCAGAAAGGTCGGGAAGAGATCTTCGCTGCAGGTCGGCGCTGAGAGGCGGGTGCCGGCGCGATCGGAATGGCGCGGGTCGTAGACGATAAGCGGGATGCCGACCGATTCCTCGTACGGCCACTGCTTGGCGCGTAGGCCGTGGGCGCCGGCGAGTTCGCCGTGGTCAGAGAGGAAGACGAGGACGGTGTCGTCGGCGAGGTCGTGCTCTGCGAGGAAAGATCGCAAGCGCCCGACATTGGCGTCGAGGTTTTCGACCATGGCGTTGTAGCGCTGGCGGTCGCGGATGAGCTGGTTGCGGTGATTGTCGTCCTCGGCTTCGAAGTTGGGCGGTAGGGTGATGTCGCGCTGTTCCCAGGCGTTCTGCAATTCTTCTGGTGCCGCGAAGGGATCGTGCGGCGGCTCGACCGAGATGACCATGCAAAAAGGTCTTGCCGCGTCGCGCCCGTCCCGCAGGTAGTTCATGCCCAGATCGAACAAGCCATCTGTTTGATAGCCGTCGATTCTGTGCGGCGTTGGATCGTCGTCTTCGAAGTAGCAGGTGTCGAATGGCTCGTTGCGCAGCTCGAAGCCATACCATTTCTGCCAGCGGCCCTGGTAGGCGCGCTTGACCGGGCAGCGATTGGTCTGCACCGCCGAGCCCATGCGACCGTGGCCGCCGTCCAGATGCCACTTGCCGATGTAGACGGTCTCGTAACCGGCGTCGTTGAACTCGTCGGCGAGGGTGCGCTCGGCCGGCGACATGCGCCACTCTATGCCGGGGACCAGCCGCGTGTGGGCATATTCGCCGGTCATCATGGTGAAGCGGAAGGGCACGCAGATGGGATAGGTCGAGCAGGCCTGGTCACAGGCGACGCCATCGGCGGCCAGTTGTGCGGTGTGCGGCGTGCGGGCATCNGGGTCGCCGTAGCAAGAAAGCGCGTGGCGGCGCAGTTGGTCGGAGAGGACGATGAGGATATTGGGGCGCATGCGGATTCCTTCTGCAAGGGGACGGGGAAAGATAGATACGGAAGGGGCGGTAGCACAATGCGGGAGTTGGTCGGATATTATGTGGGTGAAAAGACCCGAAACCGCAGTGGAGGAAGAAACGCCATGCCCTCATTCGATATCGTCAACGAAGTCAGTATGCAAGAGGTCGATAACGCTGTCAACAACACCAAGAAGGAGGTGGGGACGCGCTACGACTTTCGCGACAGCAGGACCCAGGTCGACTTTAACCGCAAGGAGAAGAATATCTCGCTGCAGACGGCCGACGACATGAAGATGCAGGCTTTGCACGACGTGCTGGTCAGTCACTTCGTGCGCCGCAAGTTGGACCCGAAGTGTTTGGAATTCGGGGAGGTGGAGGCGACATCGCAGGGGCAGGTCAAGCGGATGGTGGTGCTGCAGGAGGGAATCGCGCGAGATATCGCGCAGAAGATCGTCAAGCAGATCAAGGGAATGAAGCTCAAGGTGCAGGCGGCGATACAGGATGATCAGGTGCGGGTGACGGGCAAGAAGATCGATGATTTGCAGACGGTGATTGCGGCGGTCAAGAAGGAGGATTTGGGGATACCGCTGCAGTTTGTGAATATGAAGAAGTAGCGGGTGGACGGGCTGTCGGCGAGAATGCCCTACGCTCATTCTCGCCGACCATCCCTGGTCGACTCCGCGGACAGCAAGCCGCTGCGGGCATACCCTCCGACAGCCCTCCGGACGTTCTACAAGAAGATGGTAAACCTGCGCCTTGCGGTTAAGGCCACATACGATCCCGACTGCAGTGACGGCTGGACCGTTATGTAGACTCCGTTATGGGTCCAGGCGTGACTGGTCTAGAGCACGGCGACGCCCGGCACCTTCATCCGCACGGTATAGACCGACGTCCGCGCCGTCAGAAATAGCGTGCGGCCATCTTCGCCCCAGGCGCAGTTGGCGGGGATTTCCGGGGATTCGATCAGGCCCAGGAACCCGCCGTCGGGGGCATGGACCCAGACGCCGAGGGCATTGGTGGCGTAGACGTTCCCTTCCTGGTCGATCTTGAGGCCGTCGGGCACGCCGTCGGAGTCGCTGGCCAGGTCGCAGAACAGACGACCGTTTACGAGCGTGCCGTCTGCGGTGACATCGAAGGCGCGGATGTGCTGGTGGTGCGAGTCGTCGATGTAGAGGGTTTTTTCGTCGGGACTGAAGCCCAGGCCGTTGGGTCGCTCGAAATCGTCGACCAGCAGGGCCATCGCGCCGTCCGGGGCGACGCGGTAGACGCCATTGCAGGGCTGTTCTTGCTCGTCGGGCTGGATGCCNTAGGGCGGGTCGGTGAAGTAGGTGGCACCGCTGGAGTGGACGACGACGTCGTTGGGGCTGTTGAGGCGTTTGCCTTTAAAGGACTCGACCAGCACTTCAGCGGCGTCGGGCGCGGTCGATTGGGAGACGCGGCGGTTGCCGTGCTCGCAGGCTACTAGGCGACCGTCGGGGGCGAAGGTCAGGCCATTGCTGTTGCCGGAGGGCTCGCGGTAGGTCTCCAGCGCGCNGTTGGGGCTGATCTTGTGGATNCGGTTGGCGGGGATGTCGCTGAANAGCCAGTGGCCGTCGGGATGCCAGACGGGGCCTTCGACGAATTGGAAGCCGGTGGCCAGGCGGGTGACGTCGCCCTGTTGCAGATCGGTTTTTTGCACGAGTTAGTTCCTCATCAATTGTGCTGCATTGCGGACTGNCCCCGCATCGTCTTGTGGAGCGCCGGGTGCGTCTCTACATGGCGCGGGAGATCGGGGTATGTGGAGGTTTTGACGACACGACCGCCACCACCGCTGGCGAAGCCGTGGATGCGGTCGTCGAATCTGAAAATACACACAATTTCAGGTCGCCTGTGCGATAGCGTAAACCGCACTTCTCGCACCGTCAAGGACATATCCGACAGCGCCCGGCGACATAATCGCGCACTTTATCCGTTCAACGGGGTCCGGACCAGGTAGAGCCCCGGTCCTGCGGCCTGTTCCTCCGACAGATCGTAGAACAGCGTGCCCAGCGTCTCGGCGTCTATCTGCACGCTGCGCGGCCACCCGCGNCCCCCGATGCGGCGTCCGGGATTGTAGATCTCGACCGCAGCGTCCATGTCCCAGCTCAGGCCATCGTCGCGCGAGATGGCCCACTCATAGCTCCACTCCCCGTCCGTACCGACGCCGTAGACGATATAGGTCAGGACGACCCAGCCATTGGCGAGNAGGCTAAGGTCGTAGCCGGCGACACCGAAGTGGGGAAAGACGCCCAGGGGCTGCCAGGTGTGGCCGCCGTCGGTGGAGCGCAAACCGTCCACCGCGTCGCCGGGTACGCCTACGGGCACGGGTGCTTGCGCCTGCGGGGCACCGCTGATGAGGGTGTCGGCGGGCGTGCGGACGATGGGCACCATGCCGTGGTTGCGGCCGTCGCCGAAGGGGGAGACGGCGTCGGTCTCAGCGTCGTAGAGCACGGTGCGGTCGTAGAAGGGGCAGATCCATNGGGTCGGNGANAACTCGACTACAGCGTGGCGCATACAGGTGTAGTTGGTGCGGTCCTCGATCGGGTAGCGGTGCGGCGCGGACCAGGTGTGGCCGTGGTCGGTGCTGAGGGCGTAGAAGGCTTCGCGCCAGGGAGTGGCGGAGTCGGTGTCGCGGTAGCAGGACCAGTTGAGCAGCAGGCGGCCGTCGCTCAAGGTGGTGAGCGAGCCGGGGTAAATGGAGCATGAGCTGATGGNGGTGATGGGGGCGGGGGTGGTCCAGGTGTGGCCAGCGTCGGTGGAGCGNCAGAGGAGGAGTTCTTTGCCGCCGCCGCCTTCTTTGTTGTAGACGGCCAGGAGGTCGTTTGAGTGCGTTTTACAGAAAGACGGGTGGACGTGGCCGTCGATTACGGGGGCGATGCGAATAGGATTGGGTGGCATGGGCTGGCTCCTGGGGACGGGCAGGTCGAAGGTATGCNCCTTTACTCATTGTCGCNCCGCTATTCTGCGGGGCTCCGNGGGTGCGNCGCCCTATTGCACATCCTGTGAAATANGACGNCGATACCGTTNCGGGGGATACCTTCGGCCTNCCCTCGGCAACTTCTGCTGGTTTAATGATGGTTGTTAGTGCCAAAAAGTAGTGAAAATTAGGTGAAGGTCACAATGGGGTTTGGTAGGGGAGAGCGTAGATATTAGTTTCTGCTAAATGTATTTATGAGCGTCTTTCAACCGATGGGTGTCGTCATGAAAGTGCGGATCAGTTTTGTCGTGCTGTCGTTTGTACTGAGCGTAATGATTGGATTGTCGCTGTCGCGACAGGTGGGCAGCGGGGAAGAAGCCGCAGAAAGCGACGGGCTATTGATCGGGCTGTCGATGGATACGCTGAAGGAGGCGCGGTGGCAGCGCG
>PBOD01000129.1 GCA_002724215.1 Gemmatimonadota bacterium
TTCCAGGCCCAACTGACAGCAGGCGGCGGCGGTCAAGCGCATGAAGTTGGACTGGACCGCGCTGGTAATCAGCACGGTGTCCGCCCCCTTGGCCAGCGCGTCACCCAGGTAGTATTCGAGCTGGCGCACCTTGTTGCCGCCAAAGGCCAGCGCCATAGCGTCGTCGCGCTTGACGGCGATGGCAGCGCCGCCGACAGCGGCTGTCAGCCGCGGCAAATCGTGCAGAGGGGTGTGGGCGTCGAGCAATTTCGCCCGCGGGAAGCGGGATAGGACGTTTTCGATATCCAATGGTTTTCCCGGTTTCGCTATGGCCGCTCACGCCCTAGGCATATGGATCAAAAAACGTCCACTCAGCTCCAAAATTATCCATCGCCACTACCTCGTCGCCACACAGCCGCGTGCGTATCGGCTCGATGTGCAGCCGCTCCGACAGTACCAACTCCTGCTCTGTGAGCGGAAAATCGATGCGAATGGCGGAGCCAACTGGCGGTTGCGCGACGAACAGATAATCATCGCTCCAGGTCGCCGTCGCCCCTGCCACCCGCACCGCCTCCCGCGCAACCCACGGCGGTATCCGCACCCATAAGGGACCTGCCTTCTTCGCTTCGACCTGCAATCCATCACCGGTGTACGGAGATTGCACGCTTACCGCCTCCGTCTCGTGGTCGAAGAGCATATTGACCCAATGGCCCGATTCCTCAGAACGCACCACTTCGCGATAGGCCTCGCACAAGGACGCCACCGTGCCGCCGACAATATCCATATTGAACGACAGATTAGCCCGCCCTTTGCCCACCGACTTGTGCCCGTAGGGCGCTGGAAACCCNTAAGCGCCCAGATGCCGATCGGCCACGTCGCGCANTCCATCAATNTTGTCGGGNTTGGGCGGATNGGCGATAAACGAGTTGTCGCGCAATTGNGAAGGCAGCAAATGCCCGCGCAACATTCGCTCGGCGTCGTGGTAGTACTCGCCAAAGCCCCAGCGTCCCANNATCAGCACCGTCTCCAGTATATCTCCCGAATTGTTGGTCTCGCCGTGGTCGCTGTCCTCCTGCGTCGTCGACTCGCACGACCAACCCAGTTCGTCGCGCATCGCCCACAGCCCGTCCTCGCAAAAGGCCATCACCTGCAGCATCAGCGCGCCGTCCCCGAGCAAATCAGCCAGTTGCGCCAACGACGACAGCACGCAGGTGATCGAATGGCTGTGGCTGGTATTGAAGCGCTGCTGGTCGAAGCTGCCGTCGGGCAGATAGAATTCATTGACCGCTTTCTCCTTAAGTACCAAAGCCAGATCCAAGGCCGGCGCATAGCCNGTGACGCGATAGTACTTGACCAGCGGCCCCAGCATCCGCGCCTCGCCCTGGATAAAGCCGCGGCTATCCTGGTAGANGAGCCCCAACTGCTCCAGCGCGGGCAGATCCCAGCCNTCGTCCGCATCCCACAACTCGCCGACNGCGGCGATGCTCTTTTCGGCCAACTCGCGCGCCTCGCGGTCGTCGCGGAAGCGNGCCAGCGCGTAGAGCGCGTGGAAGCCCTCGCGCAAATTGTGCGGACAGAAGTTGAGCGGCGACCCGTCCTTGACCTCGCGGTTNAGCGGCAGCGCCACGGGNCCGCTATACGACAAAAACGCCGCGCGCCGATGATTGCCTATCGCCACCTCATCGACCGCAGCGCCGATCGCATCTTCGGCACTCAGCAGCGCGTTGAGGTGCCGCCCCGGCACATGCGCTTCGCTGTGGACCGCACTGAAGGCCAACAGCGTCTCGGGCTCAATCAGCGAGCGAAAGAAGGGCACGCCCCCGTCGTCGGCGTCGAAGACATTGTGCATGGTGCGGCAGCCGAGCCGGATCGCCGCGGCGATATCATTCGTATTGACGTCATTCAATTTGGGCATGGCTACTCCCTTTCAATCCTCAGTGATNGCGCTGGCTATGCCCCANCGCCCGTCCTTGTCGCAGGCNGCATAGTACATCCGATAGCGCCCATCATCCAACGCCACCAGCGACATATCCTCCGCGTGTACCGCGTCCACTCCTTCTTCGCCGTNGCCCGCCCCCGCGACCACGCACTCNCCCCGTTTCCACACCGCACCGTCGACAGAATGCGCGCTAAAAATCCGCGAGCGGAAACCCGCCATATCCGAGGCAATCGATGTGGCGGCAAAATCTTCGCTAAGGCTGCTGTCGCGACTGGGATGCGGCGGCACTGCGATCCCCGGCGGCACATCCTGCCAGGCCGAATAGAACATCGTCCACTCGCCGTCCCCATCTCCAGGCGGCACAACCTCACCCGCCGAATAACCCCCCGTCTCAAACTCGCTGCCCGCTGGCTGCAACAAATGCCCGGGCTCCAACTCGAAATCCACGCCATTGTCCGTGCGGGCGCTGATAATCCCCGCTGCGTCGCAACAATACAAGCGCCCGGCACTCGCCAAATAGCGCGGCGCACGCACGCTGCCCGGCCCCTGCAAGCGAATCCCCTGCTCCAACTCCCACACCAGCATATCTTCCGAAACCGCGCTGGCGATCACCATCGGCAAGCTTGCATCCCCCCGCGCCTCGAAATACATCCGCCACCCGCCCTCATACGCCGCCACCGAAGGCGCCAGCACCCGC
This sequence comes from Gemmatimonadota bacterium, assembly GCA_002724215.1. GTDB lineage: Bacteria > Latescibacterota > UBA2968 > UBA8231 > UBA8231. The sequence goes on from PBOD01000129.1 coordinate 2,616, forward strand.
AGCGCCATATGCGCCAGTTCCGGCTGTGGTGCCACCCGAATTCCCTCCTCTGGCACAAACGCAAGTCCATCCTGGGAAAACGCGCTGAGAATATATCCCTGGCATGTAGCAAATGGCTTCTCCGGTCCCACCGCCGTATAAAACAACCGNTAACCACCCCCGGGCAATTGCACAATCCCCGGCGCCTGCGACTTGGCGCTGTCGATCGACCGCGCTCCCAATAGCCGCCAACCCTCTTCCTTTTTCCACTTATTCTTAATGCCCATTGGTCAACACTAGAATCTCGCACTGCTCCAAACTCGGCCACGGCTCCGGCGTCACATCCCCCTCCAACAGCACCAACACTCGATTCACGCCCGCGACCACCGGCGCATCCGCAAAAACCAGCCACTCCTGCCCGCGACTATTCGCCACCCGCCGCNCCGGCGCNAAGTCCACCTNCGNCCCATTCACTTGCAAGCGCANCCGCCCTGNCACACCCTCCCAATCCACCAGCCGCAATCGCAATTCCACCCCCGCGATCCGCCCCTCGGCTTTACCNCCTTCGACATCGTCGCGCACCAATAGCTCCAGCGCGTGTNCCTCCCCTGCACCCCGGCCCGTAAGCGCTAACTTGCGCGGCAATTTGACCCGNAGATCCCGGCCCGGATCGTATTCTGGCGACGGCAAATAGTAGCACCGATGACGCCGCGCCAATGCCTCAGGATCTTTGAGGTCGCGTATCAATTCGAGATGATGCGCGTCGTAGTCGTTGAAGTCTGCGCTCGCCGTCGGCCCCGCTCGGTGCGAGGGATAATCGTAGTTNAATAGATGGATCCCCGCCGCCCCCTCGCAATACCCATTCAACGCCGTCGCCCGCAACACGCTCGATAGGTGGCGCTCATAGCCCTCCTGCGGCGAAACCGCGTAGGTGGCGCCNTCGAAACCNGCAAAGACCAACACCCCGCTGTCGCCGGCGCACGCCACCGCCCGGGCAATATCGATTTCGTGGGCGCAATAGCCCGGCGACCCCAGCACGACGATATCGGCCAACCCCTCGCGCAACCAGGTCTCGGTGTCGAGCCCGGCTTCGAGATTCTCGCCCAGCCCCACCGGCACCCGCACGATGAGCCGCTTGTCAGCGCCGTGCCGGGCCACCACCGCCCGNGCGCTGCGCACGAACTCCGTCATTNCGGGGATATGGGTAAAGACCTCGCCCGAGCGNAAATAGGGCGGCGCGCGGCTGAAGTCGAGTTCCACCCCGTCAATGTCGTAGCGCGTCAACGTTTCGTCGCAGAGCCCCAAAAAGCGCTCGCGGACCCCTTGCTGCGCGTAGTCCCAGCGCCACGAAAAACCCCANGGCGCTCCGTGCACCCCCCGCGGCACCGCCTGGCCAATCAGCAGGTCGGGCCGCTCGATCTTTTGCGGCGACCGTCCGTACCAGCCCCGCGCCTCGTCGCAGATATGTGCATCGTTCATGCGGAAGCCGGCATAAATCGACATATCGCACTGCCGCGCGCCGTCGATATAGACCTGCAACAGGTCGTGCCCGNCGGCGATCAATTTGGCGAACAGGCCGTANAGGCACTCGTGGGCGTTTTGCGGCATTTTGCCGTCGATGGCNTTGACTGGCCGGCCNTGTACATGCAGGGTCTGGCCCGNGTCCATCTTGTTGCCGTGTATATCGGAAGTCATCGGATCGGGATTCCAGTCGGCGACATTGTCGCCCCACAACTGAGCGTAGCGGCTGCCGCGCCACGACAGGTCGTCGTCGATCCCGACCAGGGCGGTGAGNGCGTCCACGCCGCAGTCNGCCAGCACTGGGATCATCTTGACGATGTCCTCNACCGCCCAGCGGTCCTGGTAGTTGATGACCCAGTGTCCGTCGGTGTTGAAGATCAGTTGGGGGGGCCACGGCGCCATCATCAACCCCGCAACTGGTCCCAGACCTCAAAATAGGTTGGAAAGGTCTTGCTCACGCAGCCAGGGTCGTTAATCGAGATGCCCNGCACCTTCAGTCCCACCAGCGCGAAGCTCATCGCCACCCGGTGGTCTTCGTANGTATCCACCGCCGCCGGCCGCGGCACNGACGGCTCGACGCTGATACCGTCGCGGTGCTCCTCNACCGTCACCCCCAACCGCCGCAGTTCCGTCGCCATCGCCGCCACCCGGTCGGTCTCCTGCCAGCGCGAGTGCTCGATATTGCGGATCCGCACCGGCCCTGCGGCGAAGGGGGCCAGCGCCGCCAGGGTCAGCGAGGTATCGGAGATCTCCTTCATATCGATGTCGATCCCCGTCAGTTTTTCCGGACCGATCACCTCGATCCCGTCGGCAGCGCGATTGACCGTACAACCCATTCTTTCGAGCACATCGACGAAGCGAATATCGCCCTGTGCCGAATCGGCGTTGATATCGTTGACCCGCACCCGCCCACCGGTCAGCGCGGCNGCGGCGAAAAAATACGAGGCATTGGAGGCATCGGGCTCGACGGCGTAGTCGCGACCTTTGTAGCACTGGCCACCGGGGATGCGGAATCGCCGGTAATTATCGTGCGATACCTCAGCCCCGAACGCCCGCATCACCGCCATCGTAATGTCGATATACTGCGTCTTGAAATCCCCGGCCATATTGATGACCAAGCCCGCGTCGGTGCAGGGGCCGGTCAGCATCAGCGAGGTCAAAAACTGGCTGCTCTTGCTGGCGTCGAGCTCGGTGCTACCACCGGCAAAGCCCCGAGCTCGCACATCCACTGGCAAACAGCCGTTGTCGTGGCGTGAACGCGCATCGACGCCCAGTCGCTGCAGGACGG
>PBOD01000130.1 GCA_002724215.1 Gemmatimonadota bacterium
CCTGGGCGAGGGCAAGCCGCTGGTGGGCCGCGTGTTGCTCTACGACGCGATGGAGATGAAATTCCGTGAGCTCAAGCTGCGGCGCGATACGAACTGCCCGGTCTGCGGCGACGCTCCGTCGATCACCGAATTGATCGACTACCAGCAATTCTGCGGATTGCCTTCGCTGGAGGAAGCGGCGGGTTGATCGCGCGCTGATTCGCAGCGATATTCTTACGGGCGTTCCCGCGCAGGGGACGCCCGTTTTTTATTCCTGTATGTAAGTAAGGCTGGAGGAAAGATGGAGGATACCGGGGAAGGGTTTCTGAATTTGCCCGCCGCCACCGACGGCGATCCAACGCTGGTTTGGAGCGAGGTATTTGGCGACGAGCAACCGGTGCAGATCGAACTGGGGATCGGCAAGGGGCGCTTTATTCTCGATGCGGCGGCGCGACTGCCCGATGTCAATTTCGTCGGGGTTGAATGGGCGGCCAAATACCTGCGCATCGCCCACCACCGCGCCGGGCGCCGTCAGCTCGCCAATATCCGCTTCGCGCGCACCGACGCCCGCGAGTTCGTCGAATTCTTTGTTCCCGCTGCGTCGGTACAGGCCTATCACATCTACTTTCCCGATCCCTGGCCCAAAAAGCGCCACCACAAGCGGCGGCTATTCAATGAGGGTTTTTTGCGCGAAATCGAACGCACTCTGGAGACGGATGGCCAGTTGTGGTTGGCCACTGATTTCGCCGACTATTTCGAGGTCATGCTGGAGGTGTTGCATACCAGTCGGGTTCTGGACGAGATCGATGCCGAGTGGCTGGGTGTCAGGACTAATTACGAGGAGAAATCCCTGGCGCTGGGCAAGCCAATTTTCCGCCGGGTGCTTAAAAAGAGCGGGCTTTAGCGGGCAGGAATATCCACGAGAAGGGGTTGGTTCCATGGGGTGGTGGGGCCGACCCTTTTTTCTGTCAATATGACAGCGGGTCGCCTCGGCAGAGCGGGAAAATAAGGGGATAGCTCCATCAAGATGGTATACTGATCAGTGTGTGATATACACTAATCAGTGTGCCCTGGCTAATTGCCCAAATACCATAATATACAGCTAGCTATCTAGCTTTATAAAAATATGCTTGACATCCCCCCTGCTCTTGGCGTATAATAAATGGCGGTGGTGGAAAGTGGTGGAAAATGGTGTGAAAAGTGGTGGAAAGTGGTGGAAACGGGTTAATCAGGGTTTTCGCGCTCAGCAGGGGCCAAATGCCGCAATTTCTCGGAGAACACGGCGTTCCGGTCGACGACAAGGGACGGATCTTTGTGCCGGCCGAGTTCCGCAAAAAGCTGCCGCCCGAAGCCAATGAGACCATGATCGTCGTCCGCGGCTTCGACCGCTGTCTGGCGGCCTATCCGCAAAACGTCTGGGAGGAGACCGCCGCTCCGCAACTTTTGGGTTTGCCGCAGAAAGATCCCAAGGCCCGTGCCTTTATTCGCTCGATCCTCTCGCAGGCGGCGGAGATCAAATTGGACCGGCAGGGCCGGGCGACCATTCCGCGCAAACTTTTGGCCAAGGCCGATATCGACGATCAAATGGTGGTGATCGGCGCCCTGGACAAGCTGGAATTCTGGAATCCCGACGATTGGCGGAAATTTCTGGACGAGGCGGATCCGACCATGGAAGCGGTGGCCGAAAGCTTGGATCTGCAACTATGAGCTGGTGGGATTATGGAATATCATGTGCCCGTCATGGTCGAGGAGGTGGTAGCGGGATTGGTGGCCGATCCCGGCGGGATCTATATCGATGCGACGGCGGGCGGTGGTGGTCACAGCATGGCCATATTGCAGCGGTTGGGGCCGGCGGGCCGATTGGTGGCGGTGGATCGAGATTGGGAGGCTGTGGCCGTGGTGCGAGCCAAACTGGCGGAGGATGTGAGGGTCTCGGTGTACCAGGGCAGCTTTGCCGAGTTGGGTGCTCTGGCGTCGCGGGAGGGGTTGGGGTCTTTGTGCGGAGCGCTTTTCGATCTGGGGATTTCCTCGCACCAGATCGACGAGCCCGAGCGGGGTTTCAGCTACCGCGAGGACGGGCCGCTCGATATGCGGATGGACACCGCAGCGACGAGCCGGACCGCAGCCGAATGGGTCGCCGAATCCAGCGAGCGGGAGTTGGCGGATGTTATAACGCGCTATGGCGAAGAGCGGCAGGCCCGGCGCATTGCGCGGGCGATATGCCGCCAGCGCCAAATCGAGCCCTTGCGGACCACCGGGGATTTGCGACGGGCGGTAGCCCAGACGCGGCCGCAGATGCTGAACAAGACGCTGGCACGGGTATTCCAGGCCCTGCGGATCGCAGTCAACGACGAACTTGGCCAGTTGCACGACGCGTTGCAAGTGATGCAGTCCCTGCTCGCACCCGGCGGGCGTCTAGCGGTGATCGCCTATCACTCTCTGGAAGACCGGCTGGTCAAGCGATATATGGCAGAGTTGGAACGCGGGTGCATTTGCCCGCCGCGGGTGCCGGTATGCGTTTGCGGGCGTCGGCCATTGTTTCGCAAGGTCGGGCGCAAGGCGCAAAAGGCGAGTGGGGTAGAGGTGGGGCAAAACAGCCGGGCGCGGAGCGCGGTACTGCGACTCTACGAAAAAATCGAGGTGGATTGAGATGAAGAGCAAAAACGCGCGGAGAGGCGGCATGGCCAGCGTGCAGTGCATCTTCCTGGTCGGTGCGCTGGTCGGTGCCACCCTCTTTCACGTCTGGCAGAAGGTCGAAATGGCCCGAGTGGCTGGCGGCATCGATGCTGCTCACGCCCGCATGGGGCAACTGCGCCAGGAGCGCGCTAAGCTCTTGGCCGCTGTCGCTATCAAGAGCAATCCCACCCATGTAGAACAAATCGCCGTAGAGGAACTGGGCATGGTGCGGCCCTCCAGGCAGCCGAGCAGCCACTTGGCGCATTGGGGAGGCGAGTAATGCCCAAGGCCAAACCCGCTATCAGGGCGGGAGCCGCGCGGTTGCGCTGGGTCGCGATATGCGGTGCTCTGGCGTGGGTGGCCCTGACCGGTCGGCTGGTCCAGGTCCAGGTCTACCAGCATGACGAATACAGCGTCCTAACGCGCGAGCAATACCAGCGCCGGGTCGAGTTGAAAGCCAGCCGGGGTCGCGTGCTCGACCGGCGCGGTCACGATCTGGCGGTGGATGTCGCCGCCACTTCGGTTTTCGCTTATCCCGACCAGGTTGCAGAGCCCGGTCGCGTTGCTGCGCGCTTTGCGGCGCTCGGGCCCGGCCGCGATGCCCAGGTCGCGCGCCAGTTGCGCGGCGGCAAGCCCTTCGTCTATCTGGCCCGGCAGGTCTCCGACGCCGATCTGGCCCGTATCGGCAAGCTGGATTTTGCCGGGGTTTTCAAACATGCCGAAACCCGTCGCCAGTATCCCCTGGGACCGCTGGCCGGCCAATTCATTGGCCACACCAATATCGACAATCGCGGCAGCGAGGGGATCGAAGGGGCCTTCGACAAAATGTTGCGCGAGCGCGACGGTCTGCTGCTGGGCTATGTCGATGCTCTGGGCAAGCGGGTGCCGGGGCGGCAGCAGCAGCGCGAAGAGCCGCAACACGGACGCAGCCTGGTCCTGACTATCGACGCCCTGTACCAGGGCATTTTGGAAGAGGAATTGCAACGGGCCATCGACCGATCGCAGGCCGAAGGCGCGCTGGGCGTGATTCTCGACCCGCGCAGCGGCGCCGTGCTGGCGATGGCCAATTTGCCGCTTTTCGACCCGAACAGCGCGGCTAATGCCGCGCCCGAATTGCGACGCAATCGCACGATTACCGACGCCTACGAACCCGGTTCGACCTTTAAGGTTATTGCTGCCGCTGCCGTCCTGGAAGAGGGCCTGGCGCGGCTGGAAGATCGCGTATTCTGCGAGCAGGGCGAACTCGAGCTGGCCAATGGTGAGATTATCCGCGACACCGAGTCCTATGGTGACCTGCTCTTCGCCCAGGTTATGGAAAAGTCGAGCAATATCGGGTTGATCAAATTTGCCCGCAGACTCGAGCGGCCCCAATTCTACGAATATATCCGCCGCTTCGGCTTTGCCACCCGCACGGGCATCGACCTGCCGGCTGAAAATTCCGGTTTGCTGCAGAGCGCCGACCAGTGGTCCGAGCGCTCGTTGGAGACCATTGCCATCGGCCAGGAGATCGGCGTGACGGCGCTGCAATTGGCCCTGGCCTATGGGGCTGTCGCCAATGGCGGCAAGTTGATGGCACCCCGCATTGCGGCGGGTACGGTCGATGCCGATGGGCGCTTCGAGCAGCGCGGGGGGCCGCAAGTGGTCCGGCGGGTACTCGGGCGGCGGGTGGCAGCACAGCTCGGGCAGGTACTGGCCGGTGTGGTGGCCCGTGGCACCGGCCAGCGTGCACAAATCGAAGGTGTCGCCGTGGCTGGCAAGACCGGTACGGCCCAGCGGGCCCTCGCCGACGGTAGTGGCTACGACCCGGAAGCCAGTATCGCTTCCTTTGCCGGATTCCTGCCGGTCGAGAATCCGCAGTTCGTCTGCGTGGTGATGGTCGAGAATCCGCGCCTCGACGCCTGGGGCGGACAGATTGCGGCTCCGGCGTTCAAACGCGTGATGGAGCGCATCCTCCACTTGCCCGGTGGCTTGCTCTTCGAGCGTGCGACCCAGCCTCTGGCGGGGGCCGAACAGGCCGTGCCAGACTTGCGGGGAATGTCCCGGGCGGTCGCTCGCTTCCAGGGCGAGATGCGCGGGATGCCGGTTGCCTTTATGGGCACGGGTCATGTGGTCGTCGAGCAAACGCCCCGGCCGGGCACCGCCGGGCGCGGTGGGCGCATTGAGTGCGTTCTCGGGCCGCGCGTCGTCGCGGCGGGATGGGATGTGCGCCGCGTCCATTTGGCCGGCCGACCGCTCGGGGCGGGGGCGAAAGGCATCTAGCATGGAATTGAACGATCTCCTTGCCGTATTGCCCGGCGCCCGCGTCGATGGGGAGCGGGATATCGACCTGGAACGAATCGTCTGCGATTCGCGGCAGGTTGTGGCAGGGGATCTCTTCGTAGCGTTACGCGGGGGGCAGGAGCAGGACCGCCACCTCTTCGTCGGCGACGCCATTGCCCGCGGCGCCAGGGCCGTGGTGGTCGAAGACCTGGTAGATTGCGGGTCGACGACCCGAGTGCGGGTCGCCGACTGCCGCGCGGCGCTGGCGCGGTTGGCCGCGCACTTTTACGCCTATCCGGGGTGCGAGATGCTCAACGTCGGCATCACCGGGACCAATGGCAAGACGACGACCGCCTTTTTGCTGCGCAGCGCGCTCGAAAGCGCCGGATTGCCCTGCGGTTATCTGGGTACTTTGGGCTGCTGGATCAATGGCGAACTGGCCAAAGTGGACAATACGACGCCGGAGGCCGCCGAATTGCAGCGCTTGCTCAGGGCGATGGTCGATGCCGGCCAGCAGGCGACAGTGCTCGAGGTCTCTTCGCACGGCTTGGCCCTCAAGCGGGTCGATGGCATACCTTTTCGCATTGCGGTTTTCACCAATTTGACTCGCGACCACCTCGACTTTCACGGAAGCTGGGAGGACTATTTCGCTGCCAAGGCGCTGTTGTTTGAGGGCTTACCGGCCACGGGGGTAGCGGTGATTAACGGCGATGACCCCGTGGCGGCGAAACTGGCGCCAAGAACGCCGGCGCGCGTGGTGACCTACGGCTACGAGGACGCGGCCGATGTGCACATGGAGCGGACCACAGCCGGGCCCCTTGGCGCGAGCATGCGCGTGGCGACTCCGGTCGGTACCCTCGATGTCGATACGCATTTGATCGGCCACTTCAATGGCTACAATGTCATGGCCGCCTTGGCTGTCGGGGTGGCGTTAGAGCTTGATCCAGAGGAATTGTGCCGGGGTATAGCGGCGCTGGCGTCGGTGCCTGGTCGTTTCGAACGCATTCGCGAAGGGCAGAATTTCGAAGTGATCGTAGATTACGCCCATACGCCCGACGCGTTGCAGCGGATCCTGCTCGCCGCGCGCGAACTGGCGCCGCGCCGTCTGCTTTGCGTCTTCGGTTGCGGCGGCGACCGCGACCGCGGCAAGCGGCCCGAAATGGGCCAGGTTGCCGGCGAGTTGGCCGACATGACCTATCTGACCTCGGACAACCCGCGCAGCGAGGATCCGGTGCGGATTCTCGCCGACATCGGCGCTGGGGTGCCCGCCAACAGTGAGTCGATAGCTGAGGTCGATCGCGAAAGGGCCATTGCGCTGGCCCTGGCCGAGGCAGAAGAAGGGGATATGGTGGTAATTGCGGGAAAGGGCCACGAGACCGAACAAGAACTAGCCGATGGCGTCATCTCCTTCGACGACAGAGAGGTAGCGCGAAAGGCGCTCGGTGATTTGCGCGTCGGGAGGGGGCAGCGGTAGTGCGCGAAGTGAAAATAAGCGAAATTCTACAGTGGACGGATGCCGATGTTGTTGGTATCTTTGATCTCGACAGCGCCCCAACCGGCATCGCCACCGACAGCAGGACCGTCGGCGCAGGTGAGTTGTTTGTGGCGCTTGTCGGCGATCGCTTCGACGGTCACGACTACGTTGAGGCCGCCCTTGCCAGTGGTGCTTGCGCGGCTATGGTCGCGCGCGACTGGGATGGCTTGCAAAGCCAAGCCGCAGGGCCTTTGCTGGCGGTGGATTCGCCCTTGCAGGCCTACGGGGCGATCGCCAACGGCTATCGTCGGCGCTTTGACATCCCCGTGATCGGGGTCGTTGGCAGCGCCGGCAAGACGACGACTAAAGAACTGATTGCTGCCGTGTTGGGGCAGCGCTATCGGGTTTTAAAAACCGTCGGCAGCGAAAACAATGAAATAGGGGTGCCCCGCACCTTGCTGCAGCTCTCCCCAGACCACGAGGCGGTGGTCTTAGAACTGGCGGCGCGACAGGTAGGGGATATCCGGTATTTGTGTTCGATTGCTGAACCTACCATCGGGGTTCTGCTCAACATCGGAACCGCGCACTTAGAGTTTTTTGGATCTGTAGAAGGGGTGGCCAAAGCCAAAGGGGAGCTCCTGGATTATCTGGGCGAGTCTTTAACGGCTCTCGTTAACGCCGATGACCGTGTCGTGGTTCAGGAGGTAAAGAGGACAAAGGGGAGACTCCTGACCTTCGGTTTCGCGCGTGAGAGCGAGTTTCGTGGGGAGGGACTCGTCCTTGACCAGGAGGGCTGCGGCCACTTCCTTCTACTTTCTCATCCTATTGATCTCAAGATTCCCGGACGACACAACGCCTACAACGCCTTGGCGGCGGCGGCCGTCGGTCGCATCATAGATGTCCCCTGGGAGGGCATCCAGCGCGCCCTGGGCGAATTCGAGCCGGTGAGTATGCGCGCCGAGATCGTGCGCAAAAACGAGATCGTCGTAATCAACGACTGTTATAACGCCAATCCCGACTCGATGTCGGCGGCGTTGGAACTTCTGGGCGAGGTGCCCGGGAAGCGCAAGGTCGCCATTTTGGGCGACATGCTGGAACTCGGCCTCCAGAGCGGCCAGTTTCACGCCGCCATCGGCGCAGAAGCCGCCGCACGAACCGATTTGCTGCTGGCCACCGGAAGTGAGTGCAAGCAACTGGTGGCTGCCGCCCGTTCTGCGGGCATGGACGAGGCCCGCCACTTCGAGCGGGCAGATCAACTCGGAGCATACGCCGCCGCGCATCTGGAAAGCGGCGACGTAGCACTGGTCAAGGCGTCCCGGGGCATGGCCCTGGATCGCATCGTCGATCGCATATTGCAGTAGTTCCCCCTGCTGCAAGCGGTACTACAAAGTCGCCCGATCCCACCGGGCGCGTGTGCAGTCCCCTTGTTGAAATAGCGTCCGCCGCTGTGTGGACCCAGAGAGATGCAATCGTTAAATGGTTGCTGTGCAGCGCGATAGCTTGCCTGTTTTGCTGATCTGTCTGATGTTGGCAGGGCTGGGGCTGGTCATGATCTACAGTTCGAGTTCGGTGTTGGCCAACAACGACTTTGGCGATCCTGGCTTCTACCTCAAAAAACAAGCGCAGCGCCTCTTGATCGGTTTGACCTTGCTGTTGGTTCTAGCCCAGGTGCCGCTCAGCTACTGGGCCCGCTTTTCTCGTCTGATCATGCTCGCGTCCTTTTGCTCATTACTCCTGGTTCTGGCCTGGGGCCAAGGGCCGGCACAGCGCTGGTTGAGCTTGCCGGCGCCCGGTTTCGCCTTAACCATACAGCCCGCCGAATTCGCCAAATTGGCCCTGGTGCTCTATCTGGCCGATGTGCTGGTGCGCAAGAGGGAAGATATCCACCGCTTTCGCCGCGGGCTGATGCCGCGCCTGCTGGTCGTCGGCTGCGTGCTGGTTGCGATCGCGCTGCAGCCCGATCTGGGGACTGCGATTGCTCTGGGGTTGATCGCCTTGGTTATGCTCTGGGTCGGGGGTGTGCGTTGGCTGCATTTGGCCGGGGCGGGTGCCGCAGCGCTGATCGGCATCGGCATTTCGCTGATTACCTCGAGTTATCAGATGCAGCGCCTGCGCAGTTTTCTCGATCCCGGAGGAGATCCCGACGGCTATTACCAGGTTTTGCAGTCGCTGTACGGCTTGGGCAGTGGCGGTCTTTTCGGAGTCGGCTTGGGCAATAGCATGCAGAAGGAGCAATATCTACCCGAGCCCCATACCGATTTTATTTTCTCCTTTGTCGGAGAAGAACTGGGGCTGATCGGGGCTATGGCGGTGATGGTGCTCTTTGTCGCCTTCGCCTATTACGGTCTGCGCATCGGCCGTCGGGCGGGGGANGAGCACGGTTTTCTGGTCGCCACTGGTATTACCGCGATGATTTCGATTTACGCGCTGCTNAATATCGGCGTGGTGACGGGTATGCTGCCGACGACCGGGCTGCCGNTGCCCTTTGTCAGTTATGGTGGCTCGTCGCTATTGGGCAATATGGCGGGGGTCGGCATTTTGCTCGGGGTTGCCCGTACGACGACGGAGACGCATTCCGCCAAGGCCGGACAATTGGTGAGGGCGCGGTGATGAAGGGGGCATTGGACAAAATTCGCCGTGNCCACCTGATCGGCATCGGNGGGGCCGGAATGGAGGGGCTGGCCCGCATCCTCGCCGCCAAGGGNGTGGCCATAAGTGGGTCGGATCGCGTCGATTCCCGGGTGCTGGCGCAACTGCGCGAAGAGGGCTTTGCCGTACGGGTGGGGCACGACGCCAATTTCGTCGCCGGGGCGGATCTGGTGATTTATTCGGCGGCTATTCCCGCGCAGAATCCCGAGCGCACCGCCGCCGCGCGCCTGGGCATACCNGCGGCGAGCCGCGCCGAGGTGCTCGGCGAATTGTCGCGGACGCCCTTTACCCTGGCGGTGGCGGGGACCCATGGCAAGACGACGACCGCATCGATGGTAGCGGCGATATTGCGCCGTGCCGGCATCGCGCCCCAAGTCCTCATCGGCGGCTGGTTAGAGGGCAAATCCCAGGCCGCGGCGGGCGCGGGTGAGGTACTGGTCGTCGAGGCGGACGAATTCGCCCGNAGTTTTTTGCACCTGTACCCGGATCTGGCCCTGGTGACCGGTGTCGATGCCGAACACCTCGATTGTTACAGCGGTCTCGCCGATCTGGAAAAAGCCTTTGCCGCCTTTCTCGCGCGGCTGTCCGACGGGGGCCGGGGCCTGATGGCTGGGGATGGGCTGGTGGGAGAGGGGCTACGCACTGCTATGGATCGCTCCTATCGCACCTATGGCATGGCGCTGGACAACGACTATCAAATTGCCGATTTGCAGGAGTGCAACTGGGGCAGCCGCTTCGCCCTGTGTTTCGAAGGACGGCGGTTGGGGGAGATCGAACTTCAGGTCCACGGCGCGCACAATGCCCGAAATGCAGCCGGGGCTGCGGCCATGGCACTGGAAATGGACGTGGATTTCACGGCCGTCGCCGGNGCGCTGGCGCAATTTTCCGGCGTCGATAGGCGCTTTCAGCGCAAGGGGGAAGTTGACGGCGTGTTAGTCGTNGATGACTATGCGCACCATCCGACCGAATTGGCAGCAGTACTGGCCGCCGCCCGCCAGAGCGGCCGCCGGATCGTCGCGGTATTCCAGCCGCANCTCTATTCGCGCACCCGCGATTTTGCTGCTGATTTTGCCCGCGAACTGTCCGCGGCCGATTACGTCGTCCTCGCCGAGGTCTTTGCCGCCCGCGAGGAGCCTTTGCCCGGCGTGGATTCGGGGGCGCTGGCGGCCGCCATGCGCGCGGCGGGTTTCGCGGCAGTCGAGTACGTGCCCGAGCGGGAGGGGCTGGTGCCGCGTCTGGCCGAGTTGTGTCGCGCCGGCGATCTGGTGCTGATCCTGGGCGCCGGTGATATCGGCGCGGTGGCGGAGGAGTTTTTGACCGTGCTGGCGGACAAGACCGCCGCGGAGGCCGAGTCGTGAAACGCAAGTGGGCGAAAGGCCGCAAGCGGCCCATGACGGTGGCGTCGGGCGCAAAGTCGGTCGCCAGGATAAAANTTCCGTGGACTTTNGTCGCAGTGCTGGTGCTGGCTACCGTCAGTGCGCTGGCCGCCTANCAGGTGGTGGATTATCTGGGCCGGGCCCCGCTCTTTGCGCTCAAGGCGCTAGAGGTTGAGGGCTTGCAGATACTCGACGGCGACGACGTGCTCGCCGCCAGTGGACTCGCTGTGGGGACCAATATTTTTACCGTCGATCTGCAAGAAGTAGAGCAGCGCTTGGAGGAGGTGTGCTGGATCGAGCGGGTACTGGTCGTGCGCAAGCCNCCCGACCGGCTCGGTGTCGAGATTGTCGAGCGCCGCCGTGCGGCCTGGGTCGAACTGGGCGCGATNTACGGGATTAGCCGTGACGGCGTGTTATTGCCGCAGGATCGCGCAGCGGGTGAGCCAGAGCAGGTGCTGAATTTGCCGGTAATCTCCGGGCTTGAGGCTGCGGGCGACTCGCTGTGNTTGGGGATGGAGGTGCGGGATCCGGCGTTGACGGCTTTGTTGCGGTGGTGGGAGGAAGCCACCGTGGCCGATGCGGAATTCTGCCTCAACGTGGTGGGCATTGAACCGCTGAAGGGGGATGGCGCGAAACTGCAGATGGCGGACGGGCTGGAAGTTCGCCTGCCGCTCGATGGGGTCGGGCGCAGGTTGCAGACGTTGAGGCGGCTGTTGCCGCGCGTCTACCGAGAATATCCCGCGCCCGCCTATATCGACCTGCGCTTCGCCGGACAGGCAGTCGTCGGCAGCAAGGAGACCGGATGAGCTCTAACTGCGAACACGGGGCCGTCGTTGCCGGGTTGGACCTGGGCACGACCAAGATCTGCGCGATCATCGCTGAACGCAGCGATAATGGCAAGCTGCGAATTATCGGTACTGGGCAGCGCCCCTCGGAGGGCTTGCGCCGCGGGGTCATCGTCGATGCCGAGCAGACGGTCAAGGCGATAGATGAGGTGGTGCGGCAGGCCGAACTGATGGCCGGGGTCGAGGCCGGTGCGGTCTACGCCGGGATCGCCGGTGAGCACATTGCTTCCCTCAACAGCAGCGGGATGGTTGCCGTCGGCGATAACGGCGGGCGGATCGCCGCGCTGGACCGCGAGCGGGTGCTCGACGCCGCCGGGGCGGTTAAGGTGCCGCTGGATCGCGAGGTGTTGCACATCTTGCCGCAGGAGTTCGCCGTCGATGGCAAGCGCGGCATACCCGATCCCGTCGGCATGTACGGGGTGCGACTGGAGGCTAATGTCCACGTAGTGACGGGGGCGGTTACCGCTGTGCAGAATATCTGCCGTAGTATCCTGCGCGCTGGCGTCGATGTCCGCGATATCGTATTGGAGCCACTGGCGTCCAGCTATGCCGTTCTCAGCGAGGACGAAAAGCAGATGGGGGTTTGCCTGATCGACATCGGCGGTGGTACGACCGACGTGGCGGTTTTTGCCAAGGGCGAGTTGCGCTATTCTGGGATTATTGGTTTGGGCGGACAGAACGTGACCAACGACGTGGGGATCGGCTTGCGCACTTCTTGGGCCGAAGCCGAGCGCATCAAGTGCGCCCACGGGTCGGCGGTGACCGACGGGATCGCCGCCGCTGAAAATGTCGCGGTACCGGGTATCGCCGGTCGGTCGGCGCAAACGATGCCTCGGCGCGACCTGGCCGATATCGTCGAGGCGCGGATGGAGGAGCTCTTCGCGCTGGCTCGCCAGCAGGTCTTAGCGGGGATGCCGGGCGCCGTACTGGGGGCGGGCATCGTCCTCACCGGCGGCGGTGCGCAGGTCGAGGGGGCGGCGGCGCTGGCCGAACGAGTTTTCGACGCGCCGGTGCGGCTGGGTGCGCCGGTCGGGTTGGAGGGGATGGTGGATGGGATTGCAGGCTTGCCCTACGCGACAGCCCTCGGGTTGGTAATGTACGGAGCGGGGCAGCAAGCCGATAAGCCCGGGGCGGTGGCGCGCGAAATGGTCGAGGATCGCTTCGATTCGGTTGTTGGACGCATGAAGAGATGGTTGCAAACGCGGGGTTGACCCCCGAAATCAAGGAGGAGTACGCGCTATGGCAATTACGATGATAGACAACGAGCGCCAGGCCCGGATCAAGGTTGTGGGCGTGGGTGGTGGCGGCGGCAACGCCATCAACCGCATGATCCAATCGGGGATGCACGGCGTTGAATTTATCGCCATTAATACCGACGCGCAGGCGCTGGAGACTTCGTCGGCCGACTTCTTTCTCTGTATCGGCGACACCGTCACCCGCGGCCTGGGCGCCGGCGCTGACCCGGAAGTGGGCCGCCAGGCGGTCGAGGAGGACCGCGAAAAGGTCGCAGAGCGGCTGCAGGATGCGGATCTGGTCTTTATCACCGCCGGCATGGGCGGCGGTACCGGTACCGGTGCTGCACCCGTGGTCGCCGAGATCGCCCGCCAGCAGGGCGCGCTGGCCGTCGGCATCGTCACGGAGCCCTTTATGATGGAGGGCTTCCCGCGGATGAATAACGCTAAGAGCGGGATCGAGGAATTACAGGAGCAAGTCGATACCTTAATCACGATAAAGAATCAGCGCCTGCTGACCATTTGCGGACGCGAAACCACGCTCAAAGACGCCTTCTTCAAAGCCGACGAAGTGCTGATGCAGGCGACGAGGGGCATTGCCGATTTGATCACCATCCCCGGGATGATCAATCTCGACTTTAACGATGTGCGCACCGTGATCTCTAAAGGGGGTGACGCGATTATGGGCGTCGGTGCTCACAGCGGCGAAAATCGCGCCGTCGAAGCCGCGCGCAAGGCCATCAACAGCCCGCTGTTGGAGGACGTTTCGATCGCCGGCGCCAAAGGCGTGCTGATCAATATCGCCGCCGATTCCAACCTTACCCTGTTCGAGGTCAACGAGGCGATGTCGCTGATCCACGAAGCGACCGGCCCCGAGGCGACAATTATCTTCGGCACGGTGATCGACGACAGTCTGGATGGAGATATTCGCGTCACGGTGATCGCCACCGGCTTCAACTTGGCCCAAGAGAACGCGATTCCCTTCCGTTCCCGCGAGCAGCATCAGGGTGGACCGGTGCACGCGGTTAACGCCGCGGGTGCCGTCAATTCCGCCATTCCCGAACCGCCGGCGTTCGAGAATCCGCCGCTGACTGAGAATCCGCATGTAGCCGCCGCCGGGCAGGCGGTCGAAACCCCGACCTATATGCGCAACAACAACCCCTCCGCCCAGGGTGAGATGTCGGCGGACAATTTGGACATTCCCACTTTTTTGCGCCGCAAAATGAATGCCTAAGCCCTGGGGATTGGCGCGCTATCGGGGGCAGGCCGTCGGGGTGGCCTGCCTCCTTGCGCGTTGTGGAGCCGAGTTTCGTTGCGCGTCGATAACATTGTCTTATATTTCACAAATAGTTGATCCGGGATAGGTTATGTCTTTATTTGCCATGGATAGATTTCAGGGGAATGGAGGAGCTTAGATGGCAGACGCGCGCGTTGGTATTATCATGGGCAGTAAATCG
Source organism: Gemmatimonadota bacterium (assembly GCA_002724215.1). Classification (GTDB taxonomy): domain Bacteria; phylum Latescibacterota; class UBA2968; order UBA8231; family UBA8231. Next base: position 13,948 of record PBOD01000130.1, read on the forward strand.
GATGAAGAAGTCATGCGCGAAGGGGCGGAAGTGTTGGAAAAAATGGGCATTGGCTACGAATTCATCGTCTCCTCGGCGCATCGCAATGCCGAGCGCACCGCGGCCTGGGCCAGCGAAGCGGCCGACCGCGGTTTGAAAGTCATTATTGCCGGCGCTGGCCTGGCCGCGGCATTACCTGGTGTGGTGGCAGCGCATACTATTCTGCCCGTGATCGGGGTACCGCTCGCCTCGGGCCCGCTCAACGGCGTCGATTCGCTTTACTCGATCGTGCAGATGCCCCCGGGCGTGCCGGTCGGGACAGTCGGGATCGGCAATGCCCGCAACGCCGCGATGTTGGCGGCGGAAATCATCGCCCTTTCCGACGGCGAAGTTGCCAAAGCTATCGTAGACTACCGCGACCAGTGGAATAAATAGAGTAGAAAAGGAATCAGCAGCAGTGGCCAACAGAAGTCGCATTTCAAAATTGCTTTCGCTGATGCTCCGGCATCGGCCCGATGAATTCGGTCTCGAGATCGACGCCTACGGCTATGCGCCTTTGGACCAGGTCGTCCAGGGCGTGCGCGAGCGCTATGACGAGGTGACCGAGGAAGATGTCGTGGCCCTGGTCAACGACCCGGAACAGCGCCGCTTCGAATTGAACGAATTCGGCATTCGGGCGCTTTACGCCCACAGCTTCTTCGTCGAAATGGATGGCGAGCCGATGGATCCGCCGCCGGCGCGGCTGTACATGGGCGCGACCAAGGGCGCCGCCCGCCGTTTCTCCTCCGAGGGTATCTCGCCGGGAGACCGCTACTATGTGCATCTGTCGTTGACCCGCGAGTCCGCCGAGTCGCGCAGCCACCAGCGCGATACGCCCTGCGTGGTCGAAATCCTCGCCGACAAGGCGCAGGAAGAAGGTTGCAGCTTTTTCGCCCGCGGCGAAGTAGTACTNACCGAAGAGATTCCCGCCGAATGNGTNGGCGAGATTTTCGGCATCGACGGCGGCGGCGAAGACCGGCGTGAATCGCGCGAGCGNCCGCGNCGAGCGNCCGCCGCGCCTGCCGCGGCCACCGAAAAGCAGGAAGAGCAGGAAAAGTCCGCGCCGAGTTTTGGGCGCCGGCCGCGGTTTTCAACCCGCTGAACNCNGCTCTNCTTCTGGAGCTTAGGTCGCAGCCATGGCCCAGTACGAAGTAANCCTGAGAGANTACTGGCGCATTTTGCGCNGGCGCAAGGGGGNTGTNATTTTTACGGCCTTCCTCCTGGGNTTTTTCAGCTTCGTCCTGGCGCAGATCTGGCANCCCATTCCCGAGTANACCGCNGAGGCCAAGATCCAGATAGAGGCTAACCAGAGNATGGCCAGCCTCTATCTGGANTCCTTCGGCTACAGCGTCGGCGACGAGANCGAAACCAAGATCTCGGTCATCCGCAGCTATCCCNTGCTCCGCCGCACCGCCGTGGCGATGGGCATGATGGAGNACGCGACGACGCTGGCCGACACCACGATGATCGTGCAGGGCCTCGAGGCGAGCATCGACGTTGACCAGGAGGGCTACGCCAATATTCTGGTCATNTCGGCGACCGACACCAATCCCATCATGGCGCGCAATCTGGCCAACCGCCTCGCCGAAGTCTACAAGCAACACGACTTTGAGCAGAAGATCAAACAGGCCAGGGATACCCGGAAATTCGTCGAGACGCAGATTTTCGCCGCCCGCGATAGCCTGGCCGCGGCCGAAGAGGACGCCAAGCGCTACCGCGAGGAACACCATATCATCTCTATGGAGTCGCAGGCCAGCNTGGTGCTGGGCCAGATCAACGAGGCCGAGNGCAACCGGCTGCAGTTGCAGAATGTGGTAAGTATCATAGACCACATGCTCCATGAGATCGAAAATACGGGGGAGTTGACCCAGGAAACTCTGCAGGGCGCTTCCCGCGAACAGGTCGGCGATGCCTTCGCGCTATTCGTGCAGCAGCTCAACGCGCTCAACCTCGAACGCGAAGGCTACCTGGTCGGCTATACTACCGAGCACCTCAGCATCCGGCAGATCGACGCCCGGGTGCGCCAGTTGACTGGCACGATGGAAGAGGAGTTGAAGCGCCGTCGCACAACGCTTCAGGCCAATCTCGATGCCATCGACAAAAAACTCGAGGAACTCAAAGGCGAACAGGACTACCTGCCGACCCTGGGACTAGTCCTCAACCGCAAGGATCGCAAGATTCTCCTCTTCACGGAAGTCGTCATCGCGCTCGAAGAGGAATTGCAGGCGGCCAAGATCAACGAAGCCAATACCGCCGCCTCGGTCGAGTTGATGCAGGCCGCGATCAAGCCCACGATCCCCAACAACCCCCACAATCCCGTGCAGCGCGCGGTGCTGGGCGTGGTGCTCGGTCTGGTGCTGGGCGTCGTTTTCGCCGTTATAGCCGAGACGCTGGATACCTCGATCGGCACTATCGAGGACGTGCAGGAGTACACCGGGACCAAGGTCGTCGGCGTCATCCCCTTTATCCGCGCCGAGAGCGTGGCGGCGTCGATGGAGCGGCGCGGCGTCGATATTGAAGACGAGCGCTCGCTGCAGCGCATGGCGCAGCTGGTGACCTATTTCGACCCGCAATCGACGCTGGCCGAAACCTATCGCACGCTGCGGACCAATATCGAATTCGTTACGGTCGAAAAGGGCGACAAGACCATGATCGTCACCAGCTCGACCAGCGGCGAGGGCAAGAGCACGGTAACCGCCAACCTGGCGATGACCATGACTCAGTTGGGCAAGCGGACACTGCTGGTCGATTGCGATTTGCGCAAGCCGACGGTGGCGCGGATGTTCGGGCTCGACAAGGAACCGGGGCTGGCCGAAGTCATCGTCGGCAATTACGGCTGGCGCGAGGTTATCCGCACGGTGACCGATATCGTCACCGGCGGAATGGGGATGGAGGATTTGATGCAGACTCAGGGCATCAGCAATCTCCACATCATTACCAGCGGGGCCATACCGCCCAATCCTTCCGAGCTGCTCAACTCGCGCAATATGGTCGATTTCATCGCAGAGGTGAGCGAGACCTATGATATCGTGCTCTTCGATGCACCGCCGGTCCTCCACGTTACCGACGCGGCGATTCTCGGCAAGAAGGTCGATGGGGCGCTGGTCATCTACAAGGCCGGCGACATACCGCGCACCTCACTCAAGCGCACCGTCAATCTGCTCAATAGTGTCGAAGTCGATATGTTGGGCATCGTGCTCAACGGTATACGCGCCGAGATCAGCGCCGATTACTACGATTTCGGCTACAGTTCCTACTACGGCTATGGCCAGGAGGAACGGGAAGAGGGAACCTGGATCGCGAAAGCCCAGAATTATGTCTATTCCCTTTTTAGTCCCGACAAGAGGGATGCAAAAGGTGAGGATTTCGACGATGAAGGCGACGACTGGGATGGCGATCGCGACGATGATGACGACCACTGGGACGACGAGGATTTTGCCGACGAGGACGACGGAGATTTTGCCGACGAGGACACGGGCGGGCGCAAAGTGCGACGCCTGCTTGGTGCGACGCTGCTGGCACTGGTCGGCGTGGGGGTGATATGGCAGAGCGGTTATTTGGCCCGGCCCCTTGGCCTGATTCCGGTATTCGCCAGCTATAGCGAAGCCACCCTCCAAGACCCCGCGCCGGCCCCGGTCGGGGAGGAGCCGAACGGCCAGGTCGCTCTGGCGGCTTCGGTGTCCGCATCGCGCCAACAGCCCGTGCCGCAGGTGTCGGCGCAACAAGCGCCGCTGGCTTCGGTGCCGCAGGTGCCCGCACCGCAGGTAGTTGCAGTTCCAACTCCGCAGCAGGCGACTGCCCCCCCCGTGCCGTCTTCGGCCACGGAGATCATCCAGGCGCCGTCCGTCGAGGCGAAGCCCCATCCCTATGCCCTGCGCGTCGCCTCGTATGCGCGAGCGAGCAAATGGGCATTGGCTGCCGTCAACCAATTGCGGGCGGCCGGCCAGCACGCCTTCTTGGTGCCGATTGCCGATCGGGCCGACAGCGAGCCGATGGTGCGGCTGATCGTCGGCGGATATCCCAATTGGGACGCCGCCTATCGCGAGGGCCAGCGCCTGCAGGGGAGCGGGCAAGTGGAAAATTTCACCGTCGATTATCTGCCCTACGCAGCCGAATTGGATAGCTTTGCCGAATTCGACCAGGCCGGCCGCGCGGTTTCCGGGCTGGGGGAGAGGAGCTATTTCTGCTACGTGCAGTCCCAGGCGATTGATGCGCACCGAATTCTGGCCGGTGCCTTTGAAACCGACGCAGAAGCCCGCGCTTTTCTCGGCCAATTCGGCGCAAACGGAACGGCGCGAATCGTCAGGCGCTGACCGATGCTCGCCAGCGGGCCGCCGTGACGCCGGGCTGGAGTCCGGCGTTTTTTTATGCGCCCGGAGCTCTCCACAACGCCGATGGCATTTGGCCCGCAGTGGTCTTATCTTACACCTATCATTGCCTTGTCTTAAAGTCCGACATTTTACCTGTTTTTCGATGTCGTAGATGCGTATGGCGTTCAAATCCAACAACAACCTGATCGGCGGGCAGACTTCATTTCTGCTCGTGATTGCCGGTTTTTGTCTGGTCATCGCGGTGGCAATGGCCAAGCTGCCTCCGGCTTTCGGTCCGGCGATCGTGGTCGGACTGGCGGTCTTTATCGCGACCTTTATGAGTACCGATGCGGGTTTGTATCTGCTGATCTGCTCGATGTTGTTGTCGCCCGAATTTGGCGGCGGTGGTCTCGAAGGCGGCGATACGACAGCGAGCCGCGGCGTGACTATCCGCAGCGAGGACATGCTGCTGGTATTGCTGGGCTTCGCTTGGTTGATACGCACGGCAATCCACAAGGATCTGGGACTATTTCGCCCGAGTCCGCTCAACGGGGCCATCGGGATCTATGTCGCCGTCTATCTCTTCGCGACCCTGGCCGGCTTTATCGCTGGCCATGTCCGTGGCGTCACCGGCTTTTTTTACGTCCTCAAATACGTCGAGTATTTCATCGTCTACTTTATCGTTGTCAACAATCTCGAGAGCAGAGATCAGCTCAAGCGCTATCTCTTCGTGATGTTGGCCACCGCCTTCATCGTCTGTATAACCGCCTCGGCGCAAATTCCGGGTGGCGGGCGCGTATCCGCCCCCTTTGAGGGCGAGCGCGGCGAGCCCAATACATTGGGCGGATATCTATTGCTGGTCGGGGCAGTTTCCGCCGGTCTGGCGATGAATCTCCCAAAGGAGAAGATCGCGCGCTACCTGTGGCTACTGGTGGGCTTTATGTTGCTCCCGTTTATGTTCACCCAGTCGCGGGGATCGTATCTGGGCTTGCCTTTCGTCTACATGACATTGGCTTATTTAGCTCCGAGCAAGCGGTTGAAAATGGCAGCCCTGGGGGTGGTTTTTGTCATTGTGGGCGTGCTCTTTGCGCCACCCGAAGTCACCGATCGGATTATGTACACCTTCGGTGGTCAGGGCTATACGCAGATGGAGCAGAAACAGATCGGCAACGTCACGCTGGATACCTCGACAACGGAGCGCCTCAACAGCTGGTCGCACGCTCTGGCCGATGGACTCGAGAGCCCGCTATGGGGGTTCGGGGTCACGGGCTACGGTTTTCTGGACGCGCAGTATCCCCGCATCTGGGTCGAAACCGGCGCGCTGGGCTTGTTCTTCTTCGGGGCGCTGATGTTCAAGGTGTTTAAACAGGGGTTTATGCTCTACCGCAATACCCGCGACCCGATGTTTAAGGGGTTGGCGATGGGGCTGATCGCGGGCTCGGTCGGATTGCTGGTTCACGGTTTGGGTGCCAACACCTTTATCATCGTTCGCGTAATGGAGCCTTTCTGGCTCATCGTGGGGATGGTGGTGTTCTGCAATAAATTCGAAGAGGAGGCGACCGCAGCCGCGGGAGAGGACGCGGCGGCGGGAGCGGAGGCCGTCGCGAAGGCGCGGGTCAAAGAGCCGGCTTGAGTTTAGACGCAAAAATCCGCCGGGGTTTGGCCTTGGTCTTCTTTTCGACCATGGGTAGCCGGGTGGCCTCGTTCGGGGCCGATATTTATCTGACCCGGCTGCTGGCGGTCGAGGTCTTTGGCATCATGGCCATCGGCCTGCTGGTGGTCAATGCACTGGTGCTGCTTCGTTCGCTGGGCGTTGGCGAGGCGCTGATCTTCCGCGATGAAGTGGAAGCTGACAGCGCCGATACCGCACTGTGGATCAGTCTGGTGCTGGGCGCGTTCACTGGCGGTCTGGTCTATGCGGTTGCACCCTGGCTGGCGGCCTGGTTGGCCGGGGACCATCCGGCGCTGGCCGTCGAGGTTTTACGGGTGCTCGCCCTATTGGTGCTGCTGCAGGCGGCGGGCAGCGTGCCCGGCGCGCTATTGGAGCGCGAACTGGCGTTTGATAAAAGGCTCTACGTCGATACTTTGCCCGCCTTGCTCTACGCCTTGCTGGCGGTTGGGCTGGCGCTGGCCGGCTTCGGGATCTGGAGCATGGTGTGGGGGCGGCTGGCTTCGGGCCTGGTCGCGGCGGTGGCGGCGTGGTGGTGCGCGTCCTGGCGGCCGCAATGGTGCTGGAGTTGGGAGCGCTTCCGCCAATTGGGGGGATATGGGCGCTATGCGGCCGGCGCTGCTGTGGTGTCGTTCTTGGTCGTCAATATCGACGATGTGCTGGTCGCCG
>PBOD01000131.1 GCA_002724215.1 Gemmatimonadota bacterium
AGGGTTGGCGTGCTTGTTAGAGGCGGCGAAGCCTTGCGCATGCGCCAGCCGTTTTTTGTTTTGCGGGATGGCGGTTAAAAGCGCAATATTGGATTCTGAGGAAGTGGAATCGATCTTGCCCGCGCTGCAGGGCGAGCCCTGGTCGGGGCGGGAAATGGTCTTTGCCGAATACGGTCGCGATGGCATTTTGCAAGAAACCGAGTTCATGAGCATGGTCCGCTCCCGCGAGGGGAAGCTGGTGCATTTTCTTGGCGAGGAATGCGGACAACTCTTCGACCTTTGGGCCGATCCAGGCGAGGTCGATAATCTGTGGGATCGGCCCGAGGCAGAGGACCAGAAACAACGGCTGCTCGCCGCGCAGCGCGAGTGGCATATCCGCAGCCAGTGTCGCACCAGCGATTGGGCGGCTAACTGGCGCTAAAAAACAGCAAGGAGGATATAATGGTCGCAGTCGGCAAGGCCGCACCGGGTTTTGCACTCGTCGATACCGATGGTCAGCAGGTCGAGTTGGAGGATTTTCGCGGCAAAAAGGTCGTGTTGTGGTTTTATCCCAGGGACGATACGCCTGGGTGAACGCGCGAGGCGTGCGAGTTTCGCGACGCAAAAGACGATTTTGATGAAGCTGGGGCCGTTATTGTCGGCATCAGTCCCGACGGCGTGGAGAGCCACCAGCGCTTCCGGGCCAAATACGGGTTGCCGTTAATTTTGCTCGCTGATCCCGAACACCAGGCGCTGGAGGCCTACGGCGTGTGGAAGGAACGGGTGCGAGACGGCAAAACTTCGATGGGCGTTGAGCGCTCGACCTTTCTCATCGATGAAGAAGGCATCCTGATCGCAGCAAAGCGCCAGGTGCAGGTCGATGGCCACGCGGCGGAAATGCTGGCAGCCATTGGCTAGCGAAAGTGCGGGCTATAAAAGAGGCGTCCGTCCGATGGCAAGGGGCGGGCGCCTCTTTGTCGTCGAGTGCGTCAGCCCGAAGCGGGTTGGCGCTTGAGAATCGAGGTGATTTCCGCGGGGGTTTGCGCCGCTAGCATCTCGCGGCGCGTGCCGTCGTCGCGCATTAAGGTGGCGATCTGGGCCAGGATCGGAATATAGCTGCGGTAGTTTTGTTCGGGGGTCAGCAACAGGAAGATGAAGTGGACCGGTTCGTCGGTCGGCCCTGCGAAATCGACGCCACCCGGACAGATGGCCAGACAGCCGATGATGCCGGGCAGATCGGGGATCGGCGCGTGGGGGATGGCGGTGCCGTGGCCCAGCGAGGTCGACCCCTTGCGCTCGCGAGCGAGCGCGGCGTCGAGGACATTTTGTCGCTCGCTGACGGGGATTTGTTTTTCTTCGATTAGTGCGTCGATGATCTGGGTGATAGCCTCCCACTTGTCTTTGGGGGCGAGTTCGAGGCGCACGGTATGCTCCCAGAAGATCTGGCTCAGTTGCAGGCCAATGGCCGTCGCCGAGCGGACCATCAGCACCGAGCAGGGGACTTCGTAGGCTATTTCGTCGGGAATCGATCCGGCCAGGTGTTCCTCCTGGCGCCAGTCGTTGGAGGCCCCCAGCACCACCAGATCGCGGTCGCGGGCGCTGGCGACGATCGGGGCGACGACATCGACTGCGGGTACGACGGTCAGCTTCTGTGTAATCCCCAGCAATTCTAGTTGCAAAAGCGTATCCTGGGTCAGTTGATCGCAATAGCGCTGGAGGAGCGGATCATCGGGATGGCAGCGGGGGTCGCGAGCGATGCGCAAAATTTCCAATTCGGCACCCCAGGCCTGGGCCAGATCGTAGGCGATCTGCACGCCCATCAAGGAGTGTTGGCCGCCGCTGAAGGGCACGAGAATGCGCCGCACCGGCCCGCTGTCCCTTTCCTTGAATATCAAAGTATCGACATCGATATCTTTGGTCAGGGCGCGGTTTTGCGCGGCGAGAATGGCATCGCGGTCAATATCGCCCTTCCAGGCCATCAGCATCATATTGCAACTCCACCGGCGGATGGCCTGCTTTATTTCGTTAGTTATGTCCTCGCCTCGCTCCAGGTGGACCAGCGCTCCGATATTGCGCGACATGGCCCTGTCGGCTCGAGCAGTCAGGATTTGCCGTATATCGACGTCGGCTTCGGCATTGGGGGGCAGGACATGAGTCAGGTGCAACTCGCCCCAAGGTGCCGTAGCCAGCGTAGCCGCCAGATCGACTAAGTTTCCATCTTTATGTGGGTTTTCGAGCGGTACTAAAATGCGCAGTTGGGCAGGTGGCATGAGCGAATTGACTTTAGATTCGGACCGTACAGGGGCCAATCGCAGGACTGGCCTGTTGTCTCTCTAATCTAAATAGACGGTTATTTTTTTTCCACTACTGTGATGGATAAAACACTATAAAGTATAGCCCATAGCACTTTGGGACGGTGGGGATATATCGTTTGTTTTTTTCAAGTGTCGCCTATCAAGGTGGAAACCCAACCCCGCTCTATGCGTCAGTAGGTAAATGTCAAGTCTAAGCAGGCAGGCAGCAGGCGCAAAATTCAACGATCGCCATGCGGAGGGAGTTGCTATAGTGACACGGTTATCGATGTGATCAGAGGAACTCTCGACAAAATCCACAGCGTATCCGATGAGGAGCAAACACATGGAAAGAATAGGCCGGGAGCGGGTCGAACGCGTAGCCCGTATCTACGCCAGCAATAAGGACGCGAGTCAGGTCCTTGGAATTACTCTTGGCAGTTTCGGGCGGCTCTGCCGCAAATTCGGTATAGAAACGCCCTATGCCCGGCGGCGGCGTTTGCACACGGCGCGCCCAGGAGGCGGACATTAGATAAGCTGCTAGCCAATTGTATCGGGTCTAAGATTTCGAGTGCGATTAGAGCCTCAGGAGAGCATGGTTTGATCTTTGTAAATCAGATGATCTAGGGGACAATCTCTCCTTGCGNCGCNAATANCGCTGAACCCGCATATCTCGGCGCACAGATGCCGCCGCCGTTATTATTGGNATCGTCAAAACATCGTGGGAAAATTCCAAAGCCGTAAGCTCGGCGTGACGGCGGTGGCTGGGGTTGCCGCAGGCACGTGGGCCGTCGATATTACTTGGCCGATTGCCGCAATTGCCATGGCCTATATCCTGGGCCAGGCCTGCGTGGATGGACGAGGCTGAGTTTTACAGAGTTTTACCGCTATTATAGAATGTGCCCCATCCCACGCGGCAATAGGGTGCAACGTATTTCCTATGGGGATGGGGCGTAAGTTGTTGCTCCCTCAACATTATTGTAGGGTGCGTATTTCCTATAAATTCCCATCCCTTCTTATCGTGGTGCGAGTGGGCCTATACTTCGCCCTGTATTCAGGCGATGCGGAAATGGGAAAAATTGTCTGGTTGGGAACTCGATATAGCGTCCGTCGGCTGGGCCAATCTGGCCATCAGTGCCGCGGCGCTGATCTCCTCTATTACGGGTTTCGGCTATGCGCTCTTGGCCATCCCGGTGCTGGTCATTTTTCTCGCGCCGCAGGTCGTAGTGCCAATGGTATTGATGAGTTGGATGCCGCTGTCGCTGCTATTGGCGCGAGAGGCCTATGGCGATATAGCGTGGTCTAAGATCGGCCAGTGGTTGTTGGGGGCAGTGCCGGGTATGGTACTTGGCGCCTATGGTCTGGCCCATATCGACGAAGGGTTGATGCGCGGGACGATCGGTGCCCTGACCATTGCGGCGGCGCTGTCGGTGTGGATGCGGCCAGCCAGGCCCTTTGTGCGCGAGCGGTTGCTCGCGGCGGTGGCAGGTCTGGTCAGCGGGATCATGGCCGGGGTGTCCGGCGTCTCGGGGCCGCCGGTAGTGCTCTTCGGGTTGAATCAGGGCTGGGACTACCGCGTGCTGCGGGGCTGTTTAATCGCTTATTTCACCGTCCTACACGCTCTGACCATCGCAGTGCTGGGCAATTTCGGCATGGTCAACGGCCTGACACTGGGTATGGCGGTCGGTGTGCTGCCCGGGATGTTCATCGGCTATCTAATCGGGATCAGGCTCAAGGAACGGATCGACGGCGAACACTTAAGAACCCTGACCCTGGTTGTGGTAAGCCTGGCGGGATTCGCCGCCATTATACGCCATTAAGGGAGGACGCGTGCTATGGGCGATCGGCCCAATATCCTGTTGATTACCAGCGACCAACAGCACTGGGCGACACTGGGGTGCCTCAACCCGGAAATACAAACGCCCCACCTCGACCGTCTGGCCAGCGAAGGCACGCTCTTTGAGCGCGCCTATTGTCCTAATCCCACCTGTACTCCGACCCGCGCCTCGATGATTACCGGCAAATATCCCAGCCAGCACGGGGCGTGGTCGCTGGGGACTAAATTGCCAGAGTCCGAACACACCGTCGGTGAGGACTTTCAGGGCGCCGGCTATCGGACTTCGCTGGTGGGCAAGGCGCACTTCCAGCCGCTCGACGCGACGGAAGAGTACCCTTCGCTGGAATCGTATCCCGTATTGCAGGATCTGGACTTTTGGCGCGATTTCGACGGGCCCTTTTACGGCTTCGAACGTGTGCGGCTGGCGCGCAACCACACCGACGAGGCACACGTTGGTCAGCACTACGCCCTGTGGATGGAAGAGCGGGGTCTGGCCAATTGGCGCGAGCACTTTCGACCGCCCACCGGCACCACGCCGGCCCAGCAACACCGTTGGAGCATTCCCGAAGCCTACCACTACGACGCCTGGATCGCCGAGGAGACCTGTCGGCAGCTAGACGAGTACGCAAGCGAAGGCGAGAATTTCTTTCTCTGGGCCAGTTTTTTCGATCCTCACCCCTCGTATCTCGTGCCCGAACCCTGGGACCAGATGTACGATCCGGCGCAATTGACGGTGCCAGCGCTGACTCCCGGCGAGCACGACAGCAATCCGCCGCACTTCCGCATGACTCAGGAGGCGAAACCGGATTTTTCGGCCTGGCGCGAAAGCGGCTTCGGCATTCACGGCTATGGTTCGCATCTGCACGACCGTGATGAGATGGCCAAGAATATTGCCGTCTATTATGGAATGGTCAGCTTGATGGACAAGTATATCGGCCAGATCCTCGACCAACTCGAAGCGCGCGGCCTGGCCGACGACACCCTGGTGGTCTTCACCACCGACCACGGCCACCTCTTCGGCCAGCACGGCATGAACGCCAAGGGCGGATTTCACTACGAGGATCTGATCCGCCTTCCCTATATCGTCCGCGCTCCGGGAGTGGTCCCGGCAGGCCAGCGCTCCCGGTCGCTGCAGTCGCTGGTGGACTTGCCAGTGTCCTTCCTGTGCTGGGCGGGGATCGAGGTGCCGCGCTCGATGGTGGGGGTAGACCAGGGGCCGGTGTGGCGCGGCGAGGCCGTGGCGGCGCGCGATCACTGCATCGTCGAAAATCGTCACGAGCCGACCACGATTCACATAAAGACCTATGTTGAGGACCGCTACAAGCTGACGGTTTATTTCCAGCGTGATTATGGCGAACTCTTCGATCTGCAGGAGGATCCCGGTGAAGTTGCAAACTTGTGGCACAGCCCGGCGCACCAGGAGCTCAAGGCCGAATTGACCCGCAAGTTGCTCTTCGCCGAAATGGGCAAAGAGCCCTTGTGGATGCCGCGCATCGCCGGTGCATAGGGTTTGGACCATGGTTGAAAAAGTGCAAATCGGCTTAGTTGGCACCGGTGGGACCGCCGGCCACCCTCTCAGGCAACTGGCCGCAATACCGGTGGCCGAAATCGCCGTGCTCTGAGACGTGGCCCCCGGGCGCGCCGATCAGGCGGTGGCCGACTATGGCGACCGGGGTTTTACCGACTACCACATATGCTGGAAGCGATCCAATTAGACGCACTCTACGTCGGCTGGAATCAACCGGTCCGCAGCGGTCGGCCGATCGCATGCTGGAGTGGTTGAAGCTTCAGAGCCGTGCTGTGGCCAGGTTTTCTTCGAGCCACAGCTTCAGGGGCACGTCGTCGTCGGTGGGCGAAAAGAAGCCGTTGCAATTGCTGCCCTGGCCCAGGAGTTGGCGGCGGATCGGATCGCAGGCCTCGAGCAAGTGGGGGGCGATAGTCATATCGTCCTTGGTTCGCAGCCAGCGATAGCCATAGCCATAAAAGAGGACTTTGCGCACGTGGGGTGAGTGGTTGGGGCTGCGGGCGTGCCAGAGTCGGCGGTCGAAAAAGACGGCGTCGCCCCGTGCGGCCAGCACCGGAATGGCGCCGGCTGGATTGCCGTCGGCGGGGCGGTGCAGTTGGTTGTCGAGGTGGCTGCCGGGAACGATGTGGAAATTGCCGCGCCCCGGGGTGGAGACATCGCTGAGCCAATACCCTACTTTGAGCGATAGCATCGGGCGGGGTTCGCATTCGATTTCGGCGTTGACCCGGCCGCTGTCCTGGTGAAAGCCCAGTGGTCGTTTAACGGGCGTGTCTGCGGGTGCCTCCTGCGGGGTGACGCCGAGATGCGAATGGTAGAGGTAGATATTCCAGCTGTTGAGCAGGCCCCATACCTTGGGGAAGGTCCGGGGGTGGTCCAGCAGGTCGATAAAGACCTGTTCGCGCCCGACGAAATTGGGATAGAATAGATTCTCATCGGGCCCGAGCTCTCTCTCTTGCTCCTCCTGCCACACGCGATCGCAGGCTGCTTCTAACCGGTCTAGCTCTGCGGCGGTCAGTGCGCCTTTGACGATCAGGTAGCCCTGTTCGGCGAATTGGCGCTTTTCCTCTTCGCCGAGGACATGTGCGAGGTGCGAGGGGTCCATTGCGCATTAACTCCGCTGGTGGCAAGGTGGATTTGTCGGCAATATAGCGCCATGGGGGATTGCGGGCAATTCGCGTTCAGCGCAGGCTATCACGCAGACTGAGAGGAGGAAATATTGAATATACTCATTACAGGAATCACGGGCCGCATAGGGGCTAATTTGGCCAGGGAACTGGTCGCCCGCGGCCATAGCATCCGCGGCCTGGTATGGCCGCGGGATCCGCGAGTGGAGAATTTGCGGCAGATGGGAGTGGAACTGATCGAGGGCAGTTTGACCGAACCCGCCGATGTCGTCCGCGCCGTGGATGGGACCGCCGCTATCTATCATCTCGGCGCCGCGTTCCAGGGCGGCGGACCCTTCACCGATGAGGAGTATTTCGAGATCAACGTGCGCGGCACATTTAATATGCTGGAGGCCGCCCGCGACGAGGACGTCGGCCAATTCATCTTCGCAAGTTCCGACGCGCTCTACGAAAAATACATACCCGGTGGTATGCCCGCCCCGATAACGGAGGAGACTCCGCGTGTGCCCAAAGGGGCTTATGCCCTGACCAAGGCGCTGGGTGAAGAGCTGTGTAATGGCTACTGGGCCGGCTATGGGGTGCCGACGACGATCCTGCGCTTCGCCATGGTGCGGGCAGCGGACGAAATCCTGGATTTCCCCCAGTTTTATCTGAGCAAAATGAAGGATGCCCATCCCGAGTTGGCACCGCTGTGGAAAGGCGAGGAGAGTGCGTTGTTATTGAAAGACGCGCGGGATCGCCCGTTCAAAAAACACATCGCAGATGTCCGCGACATCGTCCATGGCTGCCTCTGCGCCCTCGGCAAGGAGCGCGCCCTGGGTCAGACCTATCAGCTGGCCGGGCCGGCGCCTTTTACTTGGGACGACGTGAGTTACCGGCTGGCCGAATTGCTCGAGCTGCCGCATGTCGAGGTGCGAGTCGCGGGGACGCCGACCTATTATGAATTCGATCTGGGCAAGGCCCAGCGCGATCTGGGTTTTAGTCCGAGTTGTGATATTGTCAAAATGATCGTCGATGCCCTCAACTACGGTCGGGGTGAGGATATCGGGGTGTTGCCGCACGGCTAGGGTTGTTGCGGCACCAACTCGGCATAGATGGCGGCGAGAACTTCTTCGGTGCGGAAAGGCTTATAAAAGAGCGGACAGCCCCGCAGGGAATGCAATAGCTCTTTGAGGTCTTCGCTGGGCCGTTTTTGGCGCGAGAGCAGCGCAATGACCTTGAAGTCGGCAAGCTGCCGCCCCGCTGCGGCGAAGGGTGTGGGATCGTCGTTGTCGATGCCGAGCAGGATCAGGTCGGGCGGGTCAAGGCGGGTGTGGTTTACGCCCTCTGCCAGCGTTGCGACGACTTCGACCCGATAACCAGACCGCTCTAACAAGCCGGCAAAAGTGGCGCCGAAGGTTGCGTTGCGGTCGATGAGCAGAATTTTGAACAATGCTACGTCTCTGGAGAGCCCGTGGGGACCGGGGCGCGCTTCAAGTGGTTGGCAAAATTAAGTGCTGGATGAGACCGGCGCAAGAGGCCTATTTCTTGACACGATTAGGTGCTGCGGCTATACTGACCCGGCCACAAAGGGAGCGAGAGAATGCGCACTAAAGAAGAGTTGAAGCAGGCGGTTTGCGAAGCTATCGATCGCCGCGGCGAGCGGATAATCGGACTTGGCGAGTCGATTATGGATCAGCCTGAACTGGGCTTTAAAGAACGGCGCACGGCGCAGAAGGTCGGCGAAGTTTTCGCCGAACTCGGCTTGGAGCATCAAGACGGCCTGGCGCTGACCGGGGTCAAGGCCAGGCTCGAGGGGCGGCAATCAGGGCCGACGTTAGCCCTGATGGGCGAACTAGACGCCCTGATCGTTCCCGATCACCCTCGCGCCGACGCCACCACCGGAGCGGCGCACGCCTGCGGGCACAATGCCCAGATTGCCGGTTTGGTCGGCGCCGCTTACGGGCTGGTCGAAGCCGGAGTCGCCGCAGAATTGTCGGGTGCAGTGGCCTTTTTCGCTGTGCCGGCGGAAGAATATGTCGAAATAGATTATCGGCTGGAGTTGGTACACGCGGGCAAAACGACCTTTCTCGGCGGTAAGCCGGAACTGGTCGAGTTGGGTCATTTCGACGATGTCGATATGGCGGTGATGATCCATAGCAGCAGCCCGGACCACGCCGAAGGATCGATGGGCATCGCCAGGTCTTCCAATGGTTTTCTGGCCAAGAACGTGCGCTTTATCGGCCAGGCCGCCCATGCCGGGGCGGCACCGGAAAAGGGCGTCAATGCACTCAGCGCTGCGACACTGGCGCTGAGCGCGATCAACGCCCAGCGCGAGACCTTCCGCGACGGCGATTGCGTCAGGGTGCATCCGATAATCACCAAGGGCGGCGACCTGGTTAATATTGTGCCGGCGGAAGTGCGGATGGAAACCTATGTCCGCGCGCGCACCAACGAGGCGATCCTCGACGCTGCGCACAAGGTCGATCGAGCTTTGCAGGGGGCGGCTCTGGCACTGGGGTGCCAGGTCGAGATCGAGACGGTGCCCGGCTATCTGCCGCTCGACAACGACCCCGAGCTCGGGCGTTTGTTCAAAGAAAACGCCGGGGTGATTTTTGGCGCCGACCAGTACCGCGACTATCCGCACGGTGGCGGGTCTACCGATGCGGGCGATCTCAGCCAGATTATGCCGGTTTTGCACCCGGCTATGACCGGGGCCAGCGGCACGATCCACGGGCCGGATTGGCGTATCGCCGACCCCGCTGCCGGCTATCTGGCTCCGGCCAAGACCCTGGCAATGATGGCCGTCGATTTGCTCTACGACGATGCCGCAGTTGCCCGCAGCGTGGCTGCGGCCCGCAAGCCCAATATGAGCAAGGGAGAATATCTCGCGCAGCAAAAGTCCATCTTTAACCGTGAGCTCTTTGACGGCGCGGAGGGGGGCAAAAATAAATGAACCTGGGCATGGTGACCTACAATCTGGGGCGCGATTGGGATATAGAAACCCTGATTGCTAACTGCGAAGAGACCGGTTTTGCCGGTGTGGAACTGCGGACGACGCACGCCCACGGCGTCGAAGTCGAATTGAGTGCCGACGAGCGAGTTGCGGTCAAAAGCCGTTTTGCCGACTCGGCGGTCGAACTGGTCGGGCTCGGCAGCGCCTTCGAATACGACGCCGTTGACCCGGGCGAGTTGCGGTCGCATATCGAAGGAACCAAGGTCTACGCGCAGCTGGCTCACGATCTCGGCGTCGGGGGCGTTAAGGTGCGGCCGAACAAGGTCCACGAGGACGAGGGGATTCCGCTAGAACAAACCCTGGAGCAGATCGGCGTCAGCTTGCGCGAATGCGGTGAATTTGCCGCCGATTTGGGGGTGCAGATCCGCCTTGAAGTGCACGGTCGCACGACCTCCGATCCGGTCAATATTCGCAAAATTATCGACTACGCCGACCACGGCAATGTCTTCGTCTGTTGGAATTCCAATATGACCGACCTGATCGAAGGCTCGATCGACGCCAATTTCGCCTCGCTACAAAAAGACATCCGGCTAGTACATATCACCGAATTGTGGAACGACTACCCCTGGACCCGGCTGTTCGAATTATTGCGGCAGGCCGACTACGACGGCTTCTGCCTGGCAGAAATACCCGAAAGCTCCGATGCCATCCGCCTGATGCGCTATTATCGCGCGCTGTGGGCGGCTCTCTCCGGCGGCTCTACCTGATGGGCGAGCTCGCCTTCGTCAACGGTCGCTTTATGCCGCTGGACGAGGCCGTAGTCCCGATCGAAGACCGCGGCTTTCAATTTGCCGACGGCGTTTACGAGGTGGTCGCGACCTATGGCGGCGAACCCTTTGCCCTCAAACCCCATTTCGAGCGCCTCGAGCGCAGCCTGGCGGCGCTGAGCCTGGCGCTCGATATTCGCACCTACGGCCTGGAGGCGTTGCTGCGCGAGGGCCTAGAGCGCGCCGGCTTTGATGAGACTTTGGTCTATATACAGGTCACTCGCGGCGTTGCCCCGCGCCACCACGAATTTCCCGCCGCACCGGTTGATCCCACTGTAGTGATGACCTTCAAGCAACTCTATCGGATTCCACAGGCACATTACGAGCGCGGTGTCGCGGTGATCAGTGCTCCTGACCAGCGTTGGCGGCGTTGTGATATAAAGACCATCGCGCTGCTGCCCAATATACTGGCCAAGCAGCAGGCCCGGGCTGCGGGTGCTTTTGAGACGCTATTGGTCGATGGTGAGGGACGCGTTACCGAAGGATCTTCGACCAGCGCTTTTTGCGTCGTGGACGGGGCGGTCCACACTGCGCCGGAGGGTCCGCAAATTCTGCCCAGCATCACCCGCGGGCAACTGCTCGAACTGGCCGGTGAACTCGGTCTGCCAGTAGTGGAGGATTTTCGGACGCTCGACGAGTTCAAGGCCGCCGATGAGGTCTTTCTCGCCGGCACAACCACTGAGGCGATGCCGGTTGTGCGCATCGATGACGCGGTGATCGGCACGGGTGCCCCCGCCCCGATCACGCTGAAGTTGCGGGAAGCCTTTTTGGCCAAGGCTGCGCCGGCATAGAACGGCCGCAGGAGGTATGGGGAAAAAGCGCGGGTGCCGATTGGGCACCCGCGCTTTTTATTGGCGCTTAATGGATGACGACCATTTTGGTCTCGGTCATCTCCTGTACCGCGTATTTGGGGCCTTCCTTGCCCATGCCGCTCTCCTTGAGACCGCCGTAGGGCATCAAGTCGGCGCGCCACTGGGTACCCCAGTTGACGTGAATATTGCCCGACTCGACCTGCTGGGCGAATTTGAGCGCCCAGTTGAGGTTTTCGGTGAAGATCGCAGCGCTGAGACCGTAGTTGGTATCGTTGGCCATGGCGATGGCCTGATCGATGTCATCGATGCGGCTGACACCGAGCGCTGGCCCGAAGATCTCGTCGCAGGAAACTTTCATTTCCGGGGCGACATCGGCGAGAATGGTCGGTGAGTACATCGTGCCTTCGCGAGTGCCGCCGGTGACGACGCTAGCGCCGGCGGTGACCGCCTCCTGGACCCAGGATTCTACCCGCTCGGCGTCGGAGGCGCGGATCATCGGCCCCATCTTGACGTCCTCGTCGAGCGGATTGCCCGTCGTGAGGTTCTCGACAGCCGGTTTGAGGGCATCGATGAAATCCCCGTAGACATCGTTCTGGGCGAAGATCCGCTGCGTCGAGATGCAGACCTGGCCGGCATTGGCGAAGCCGGTCATGGCGGTGGCGGCGGCGACCTTATCGAGGTCGGCGTCGGGCATGACGATGAGCGGGGCGTTGGAGCCCAATTCCATCGTCACCTTTTTGAGGCCGGCGATCTGGCAGATGTGTTCGCCGACATCGCGGCTGCCGGTGAAGCTGATCTTGCGCACCTTCGGGTTGGAACTGATCGCATCGCCGATGACGCCGCCCGAGCCAGTCACGCATTGGATGGCCTCGGCGGGCAAGCCGGCTTCGACAAAGATCTCAGTCAGCTTGAGCGCCGACAGCGGGGTGTCGCTGGCGGGTTTGATGACGATCGCGTTGCCGGCAGCCAGAGCTGGGCCGACCTTGTGGCAGACCAGGTTGAGCGGGAAGTTGAAGGGGGTGATGGCGGCGACGACGCCGCACGGGACGCGCAGTGTAAAGCCGAATTTGCCGGCCCCGGCCGAGGCGCCGCTGAGGTCGAGAGTTTCGCCGGTGAGTCGCTTGGCCTCTTCGGCCGAGAGGACGATGGTCTCCTGTGCGCGCGCGGCTTCGCCCAGCCCCTCGGCCAGGACCTTGCCCTCCTCTAGGGTGATGGTGCGACCAAGGTCGTCGAGGCGCTCGAGCATGATATCCGAGGCCTTGTGGATAATCTCGTAGCGCTCGTAGGCGCTCATCTCGGCCATGACCTTGGCGCCGCGCGCCGCCGAATCGATCGCCCGGGCAACGTCTGCGGCGTCGCCCCGGGGCACGGTATCGACGACGGAGCCGTCGTAGGGATTAGTCACGTCGATCTTGTCGTCCTTATCGACCCATTCTCCTGCGATATACATTTTCATAATGGCGTTCCTATAATAGGGTGGTGGTTGCGCTCATACAAAGTACTAGGGGCCCTGTGGCTGTCAAGCAAATCGAGGCATCGGTCGCGCTGGTGCAGCGACTGTCGAGTAAGTTCAATCGTCGACATCCATCGCGCAGCGGAAGCCCTGCATTTCGGTTTTGACGTGTGGCGGGCCGATAAGGCGCGTGGCGATGCGGATGTGGTATCTGTCCGATCCGTACGATCCGCCCTTGATTACTTTGTTTTTGCCGCTGGGGGGACCCGGCGGGTCGATCGCCCCTTCGCTGCTTTTGTAGTAGCCCCAGTCGAGCCAATCCTGGACCCATTCCTCGGCATTGCCGGCCATGTCCATGACACCGAAGGGGCTGACGCCGTCGGGGTGGGAGCCCACCGGCGAAGTGTGGCGGTAGCCGTCGAGGTCCCAACCCTGCACGGGGCGAAAATTGGCGCGCCAGATACCCTCGGCGTCGGGTTCTTCGTTACCCCAGGGGTATTTGCGGTAGACATCGCCCGCGCCGCGGGCGGCGTATTCCCATTCCGCCTCGGTGGGCAAGCGCTTGCCGGCCCATTGGCAATAGGCATAGGCGTCAAACCAGTTGAGGCCGACCGCGGGTTGGGCGTCGTCGAGTAGCTTTTCGTCGACGTAGCGCTGGCTGTGGTCCTGGTTTGACGGTTGGTCTGGGTGGTCCATACTGAGGTCGCCGGATTCGGCGATATCTTCGAGGAAGCGTTTGTAGAGGGCATTGGTGGTTTCGAATTTATCGAGATAGAAAGTGCTGATGGTTACCTGGTGCACCGGGCCTTCGGCCACGTAGTTCAGGTAGTTTTTAAACGCCATGCCTTCGAGGTCTTCCGGGCGACCGCCCATGGCGAAGGTGCCACCTTCGATGAGGATCATTTCGGCGCCGTCGTCACCGCGGGTAAATTTATCGGGCTCGCTGGCGCAGTGCAGCAATGGCAGGCATAGGATAAGGAGCAGGGGAAAGTGGGTGCGAAGATAGTGGTTCATAGGCCGTGTGGCTCCTCCGATATGTGGTAGCTGAAAAAACACAGAGAATATAACGCTTGTGGCGTTTGTAAGTTCACTCCTGGTCGCCCAGGGCGCCGAGCCCAAGCCGCCGGGCATAGGGCAACTCGCGGCCCTCGGCATCGACCAGTGGGCGCGCCGGATCGCCATTCTGGGTCGCAAGACTAACCAGCACCAGGGCCAGCGCGGCGAAGGGGACCGCCAGCAAGTCGGCCGGGAGATCAGGGGCAATTAACAGCAAAACTTGCCAGGCGGCCAGGCCGACCAGGATCGCGGCGAGAGCTCCGCTGTAGTTACTTTTGCGCCACCACAATCCCGCTGTTAGCGGCACGAAGAGCGAAGCCAGCAGCACGGACCAGGAATCGACCATCAAATCGTAGACCGACGCCGTGCGCAGGGCCATAAACAGGGCGAAGGCTCCCAGGAACAGCACCGCCAGGCGCGTCAGGCGCAGCGAATCTTTTTCGTCGGCATCGGGTTTGTAGTAGCGCAATAGATCCCAGCCAATTACGCTGGCGGGGGCCAGCAGGGCGCTGTCGGCGCTCGAGAGCAGGGCCGACATTAGGGCGCCCATAAATAAGACCAGGGCCAGGTCGGGCAGGTATTTGAGTGCTAGCGCCATCATGACCAGGTCCGGGTCGGCCAGGTCGGGCAAAATTACCGCGCCGGCGAGACCGAGTAAAACGGGCAAGAGGCCAATGGTAATATAGAGCAATCCGGCCAGATAGGCGCTGCGGTAGGCAACTTTTTCATCGCGGCTGGACAGGCTGCGCTGGATCAGGTCCTGGCCCGCGAGATTACCCAGGCCGATGACCAGCCAATCGCGCGCATAGGCAAACCAGCTCGTGGCGGCGCCGTCCTTGGGGTAGAAGTCGAAGCGCGCCTGGGGTATTTGGGCGGCGATGGCGGACCAGCCGCCCATATCGGCGAGCAGGATGGGGGTCAGGATGAGCAGGCCGACAATCAGTACCAATACCTGGACGAAGTCGGTGAGCGTAACCGCCCACATGCCGCCGGCCCAGGTGTAGACCAGGACGATGGCGGCGGCGATGCAAATACCAATGGTCGGGTCGATACCCGTAAGGCTTTGCAGGATGCGACCGAAGGCCACCAGCAGAGAGCCGACCCAGCCGACATAAGCGGGAATGGTACAGAGACTGGCGAGCAGGCCGGCTTTGGGGCCGAAGCGGCTGGAGAAAAAGGAGGCGATGGTCATCAGGCCCATGCGTCGCATCATGCGCACGTAGAAGAGCCCGGCGAGAAAGAGACACAGCGCCGCGCCGAAGGGATCGGCGATAACGGCGAGAAAACCGCCCTCGTACGCTGCGCTGGCGGCGCCGATGCAGATGCCGCCCCCAAACCAGGTCGCTGCCAGGGTCGCGGTGCACAAAAGCAGCGGCAACCGCTTGCCGGCGACGATATAATCGACCGATCCCTCGACGCGACGGCTGGCGTAAAGACCGATGCCCAGCATCAGGGCCAGATAGAGTCCCAGACCGATTAAAACCAGTGGATTGACCATGCATTTTCCGGGCAAAAGGGTTAATAATAGAAATATAGATAGGTTCTCATACGCGGAAAAGTGCTCTCAAATGACATCGGAATGGCGGATATCGCCAGCCACAATGGCGATACTGGCCATTCATCACTTTATTTCTGAGGTTATATAAATAATATAAAATATTTAGCTGCAATCATTTAATAGTATTATCTCGGGAGGCAGTGCGCCTGGCATGCCGCTTGCAAAAGGTAGCATAGCGTCGTATTATGGCCTCAAACAGGGAGCGTGTGCAAATGGCAAAGGGAACCTTCTCGAGGATTAGCGATATCCTCAAGTCCAATATCAACGAAATGCTCGATCGCGCTGAAGAGCCCGACAAGATGATTCGGCAGATGATCCGCGATATGGAAGAGGCGGTCAACAAGGCCACGGCGTCGGTCGGCACTGCCGTTGCCAACCACAAACGGCTCGAAAGACAGTGCAACGAAAAGCAGAACCAGGTCGAAGAGTGGCAGCATAAAGCCGAGCGCGCGGTAGCGACGGGCGAAGACGAGTTGGCGCGGCGCGCCCTAGAGCGCAAGGCGATGTTTGCCAAGGCTGCGGCCGATCTCGCTCCCGCCCTCGAGGAGAGCAAGCAAACCGCCGACCAACTGCGGGAGCAGTTGCGCGAGCTCAAGACCAAGCTCGAAGAGGCGCGCACTCGCCAGGGAGCGCTGGTTGCCCGCCATCAGGCTGCCGAGGCGCGTAAACGCTTGGCGCAGAGCATTTCCGGTCTGGGCGATGACGCCTTTTCGAGCTTCGAGCGCTTTGAGCAGAAGGTCGAAGAGAGCGAGGCTGAAGCTTCGGCCCACGCGGAGATTTCGGGCGAGATGGAGGATATAGAGAAAGAGATCCGCCAGATTGATGTCAATCGCGCGGTCGATGACGAATTGCAGGCGCTCAAGGCGCAGTTGAAGAAAGATGCCTAAATCCAGGGCTCGCAGATCCGACTGCGGGCCGTTTATTTTGCGAATGAACGGCGATGCGATGCGATCGATAGACGAAGCGAAATTCAAAGTGAGCAGTGCGATGGAAGGCGGTTTCAAGCGCCTGGGGGCATTATTTCTAAAGGTCCTGGCCGTGCCGATGGTGCCGTTGGGGCTGGGTTTTATGCTCTATGGACTCTTCGAGATTGCGACCGGGTCGGCACCGTATGCAGACGGCGAGATCATGCCCTTTGTCGTAGGCGTCTCCCTGGTCATTTTTGGCAGCCTGCTGTGGCTTTTGTCCAAAAAGTTCGAAGAAGCCGCCCATCGGGTGCGCTATCGCCGGCAACAAAACCGTGTCGTGCGCCTGGCCCAACAACGGGGTGGTCGCCTGACCGTCACCGAGACCGCCGCCGAAACGGGGCTGTCGATCGAGGAGGCTGACGAGATCCTCAAAGGCATGGCCGATGGCGGCTTCGTCGAGGTGGAAATAACCGATTCGGGGATGATGGTCTACCGCTTTCCCGAAGTGCTCTACGCACACGAAAAAGACTGGAGCCGCGGCGTCGAAAGCGCTTGAATGGCTATAGAGGAGGGAGCCCATGAGTTGGTTTATCAATCTTGCGATCGGGGTGGGTATTGTCATACTCTGTGGCGGTCTGGTAAATTGCATGAGTATCTATTTCGGCGCCCGCTACAAAAAATCCAAGAAGGCGCTGCAAGCCGAAGATCAAATCGCCACGCGCCTCGATGAGATCGATCGACGCCTGACCGACGTACAGGACGTGATGATTGCTCTGTGCGAGAAAGTCGATAGCATGGAAAGCGATAGGGACCGCGAGAAGCTGGTATAGGCGATGCAAGATTTGGCCGAGCAACTGCGGAAAGCGTGCCGGGCCGAAGAATGGGAGCGCGGCAAGGCCCTGG
The DNA here is from genome assembly GCA_002724215.1 of Gemmatimonadota bacterium. Taxonomy (GTDB): domain Bacteria; phylum Latescibacterota; class UBA2968; order UBA8231; family UBA8231. Next base: position 17,209 of record PBOD01000131.1, read on the forward strand.
CCGAGAAGGGGGTGGTGCTGCGGCCTGGCGATTCCGACCTCCACTATTACAAAGGCTTCTGTCACATGGCCTTGGGCGCAATGTCCGATGCCATTGCCGCTTATGAAGTAGCCGCTGCGGCCGGTCATCTGGATGCCCGTTATCAATTGGGCATGGCCGCATTGCGGCGGGGTGGGCGCAAGCCGGCGCTGCGCGACGAGGCGATCGGCCATTTCGAGGCGATTTTGGCGGCTGTTGCGGCGGGCGGGGAATATCGTGAGCTGGAAAAGGTCTATTTCGCGTTGGGCGGCCAGTACGGCGAAGATCCGCAGCGGCGCCAAGACGCCATCCGCATGTATCGAAAGGGCCTGGCCATAGCGCCCCTGTCGGCCGTCGGACACAATAGTCTGGGTTTGCTCCTGCTCGAGAGCGGCCAGGTGCTGGGGGCGCTGGGGGAATTCAAGGTTGCCATCCAACTCGACCCCGGGCTAAATCCGGCCTACGCCAATTTGGCGAAACTATTCATGCGCCACGTAAAAGCCCCGGATCTGGAGGAGGAATACCGCCTTATCGCCGAGGAATTTGAAGACGGCGCTCCAAAGGTGCTGTCGCAGTTGGCGCTGGAGATGGTCGAATTGGGCAAGGAACAGGTCTACGAGGGGTTCTACACCAAGGGCCATCGCATCAAAAATCTAATGGGCATTTTCGGCAGCCGGTTGCGGGGTTTAGGCCGCAAGGCCGCTGGGGACGTACAGGGCGAACTGGAGCGGCTCAGCGGCGAACACGAGGCGCTGTACGACGAGTGGGTCGGTTTTCTCGATGCGATGAAGGTCGAGAAGATTCGCCCGGTGGTGCTGGATCCGGAGCGCCTGGCGCGACGGGTGGCCGAACTGGTCCGCAGCCAGACCTGGAAATCGCAAATCAAGGTGCGGGTGCAGAAGGGCTTGCCGCGGGTCGAGGCCGACGAGCGGATGTTGCGAGAGGCCGTGGTGAATCTCTGTCTCAACGCACTGGAGACTTTGGAGGAGATCGGCGGTGGGCAGGTGGTCCTGGGGGTCGGCTACGACCAGGAGCGTTCGCTGGTTTTTATCGAGGTCGAAGACGACGGGCCGGGCATTGACGAAGAATACCTGGAACTGGTCTTTGAACCGGGGTTTACGACCCGCGAGCGGGGCAATGGCTATGGCTTGAGCATTGCTCGCCGCATCGCCCAGGCCCACCACGGCGCCCTGCGGGTCAAAAGCCGCAAGGGACACGGCACGGTATTCCGGCTCGATTTGCCGCTGAATTTTACCGCGGCGGAAAACTAAATAGCACCGAAAGAAAATGGCTGCGAAAAAAAACAAATCCGTGCTGATTGCCGACGACCAAGAGGAATTGCGCGAAGTGCTGGCGGACAAATTGCACGCCCTAGGCAAGGAGGTCATCGCCTTTTCGAGTGGTCGCCGTTTACTGGGCCATCTTCAGGATGCGGCGATCGATGTCGAATTGGTGGTGCTGGATCTCGATTTCGGGGTCGGCGAACCCGACGGCATCGAAATACTCAAGGGGATCAAGGAAAAATGGGATGATCTGCCCGTTATTATTCTCACTGGCAAGGGCAATATCGACGCGGCGGTGGAGGCGGTTCAATACGGGGCAGCAGATTTTATAGAGAAGGATTTCTACGTCGAGGATAAGCTCGAGTTGGGCATGGAAAAGGTCGAGCGGATGCTGGCGGTGCTGCGCGAAAACGCCAGGCTCAAGGCCGAGAACGAGGCACTCGACCGCGAAAATTCCTTTTACCGTACCGAACTGGGTCAGCGCTATCGCATCGTCNGCGCCAGTCCCACNATGGAAAAACTCCTCGAGCAGGTGGATCAGGTCGCCTCCATTCCNCGGCCGGTGCTGATTCGCGGCGAACGGGGNACCGGCAAGGAGTTGATCGCCGCCGCCCTNCACTACGGCAGCAACCGCAGCGACCGNGCCTTCGNNAAAATGAANTGNGCGGCGCTGTCGGANACCCTGCTCGAGAGCGAGTTGTTCGGCCATGAGAAAGGGGCGTTCACCGGNGCGGCGGAGATGCGGCGCGGTCGCTTCGAAACAGCCGATGGCGGCACGCTATTCCTCGATGAGATCGGCAACACCTCGCTCGAATTCCAGCAAAACGTGCTGCGGGTAATCGAGTACCAGGAGTTTGAGCGGGCCGGTGGTTCGCAGACCATCCACGTCGATGTGCGGGTGGTTGCCGCTACCAATGCCGATTTGGAGATCGAAATAGAACAGGGACGCTTTCGCGCCGATCTCTACGACCGGCTGCGCTTCAGCGTTATTCACCTGNCGCCGCTGCGCGAGCGCCGCGAGGACATCCAACCCCTGGTTGATTATTTTACCGGCCAGATCTGCGACGAAGTGCCCTCTATCGCGCGCCGGACCTTTGCGGCCAGTGCNCTGGCNACGCTGGAATCCTACGCCTGGCCGGGCAATGTTCGCGAGCTCAAATTTGCCGTCGAACGGGCGCTCTGCGTCGCCCGTGCCAGCGAGGTGGAGATTGAGGACCTGCCGCACGAAGTCCGGGGTGAGGGGGGTATGGCCGTCGCGGGCACGGGCGATTTCGACGAGCAGATCGCGGGCGTNGAGCGCGGCTTGCTCAACCGCGCGCTGGAGCAGGCCGGCGGCAGACAAAAGGATGCGGCGCAGCAATTGGGACTGACGTATGATCGTTTCCGCCATCTGTTGCGCAAGCATCAAATCATCGGCAAGTGACANTCTNGTTGACCATGCCNCCCCCGCGCTTCCGCCCAGAATTCCTTGGCTCGGCTGGATGATCTGGCNACCCAGNCGGNGTTGGTCGCTGACCGGCTGGATTGGCGGAAGGCTTTCGGCTTTGGTTAGGCCATCGGCGATACCCGCTTACATGTCGCCCGCGCGCACGACGGGGCATTCGCCACCCGTTATGGCCNCAGCTTCTGATTTATCTGCGGTTTTATCAAAATGGGACTCGCCGAATGGGCNTTNCTTTATATGTCTGCGGCACCGCGCCGTATTGACAGCGCGACCCCTCCCGGTATATTAGCCGCAAAGACCCGAATGTCGCGCGGGGGCGCATGGATAAAGTTTTCAAAGTAGAGACAACGCTCTCCCATGGTCTGGCGGAACTCTACGCCAGCCTTGAGGAGGAGTTCGCCACCAAAAGCAGCATCCCCCTGTCCGATATGAACCGCACGCTGTTGCAGACGGGCCTGATTCACCACCTGACGATGATGGGGGGCCTGGGTTTACTCGATTCGGAAAAGGCGGCTGCGGTAGACGAGTTAATTAACCAGGTCGCCAAGGANACCATCCTGTGGGAAGTTTTGCAGATGGTGCGCACCTACTGGCGCGACTGCGGCGCCAGTGGCCAGGGCGGCGCGGTTGACCTGAAGGCCTGAGCCTGTTTTTTTAGCGGGTTTAGAGCATGGCTCCAGTCGNAATTTAGTTNGGACCNAATGGTGTGTAAGCTATTGTCCCGATTGGGGCTTAGTGTANTATTGGNCGGCTTGACAACCCCTGTTGACACCTGTATATTNTTGGCCNTTTGACCNGCATTAGTCTNCATTGCNCNTTGATNAATTAATGAATGCATTCAGTGAAACCGTANTCGACCACTTTCGCAACCCGCGCAACGCAGGCGAATTGGATGACGCCAATGTCGAGGGGCAGGCCGAAAATGCCGCCTGCGGAGATTCGATGCAGCTCTTNGCTCGCATCGANGACGGGATTGTCGTCAGCGCCAGNTGCAAAACCTTCGGTTGCGCTCCATCCGTNGCTGCTGGGTCGGTGCTGACNGAACTGTTNCGCGGTACAGCGCTGGCCGATATCGAGCGCCTGCAACCCGCCGATGTAGAAGAGGCGCTCGGCGGCCTGCCGCAGATGAAGCGCCACGCCGCCCAACTCGCTGCTGCCGCCGCCCGNTCACTGATCGCAAATTATCGCGCCGATAGCTNAGGCCATTTTCCANCCAACTCAAGTCGAAAGGACTGCACCATGGCTCATTCTCTTCCCGATCTCCCCTANGCCTATGACGCGCTGGANCCCGTCATCGACGCCCGCACCATGGAGATTCACCANACCAAGCATCACAACACNTANGTGACCAGTCTCAACGCCGCGCTCGAGGGGCACGATGGCCTCGCCGCCAAGAGCGTCGAAGATCTGATCAGCGACCTGGACTCGGTGCCCGAAGATATCCGCACTGCGGTGCGCAATCACGGGGGCGGCCATGCCAACCACAGCCTGTTTTGGCAGATCATGGCACCAGAGGCTGATCGGGGCGAGCCCTCCGACGAGTTCAAGGCGGCGGCGGAAGCGGCCTTCGGCAGCATGGATAACGGCCGCGANGCCTTCATCAAGGCGGCGACGACCCGCTTTGGTAGCGGCTGGGCTTGGTGTGTGGTCAAGGACGGCAAGCTCGACATCCTCAGTACCGCCAATCAGGACAATCCATTGATGACCGGCGAGGGCACCCCGATTCTCGGCATCGATGTCTGGGAGCANGCCTACTACCTNAACTATCAGAANCGCCGGCCCGATTATATCGAAGCCTGGACCGAANTCATCAACTGGAACGAAGTCAATNGCCGCCTCGCCGCAGCGNNCGGGAGTTAGGTGATGGCTACCCAGGTGGGNGAGAGCGCCCCTGCGTTTACGCTCAAGAACACGGATCTGGAGGAGGTNAGTCTCGCCGATTTTTCCGGTAGAAAAGTTGTCCTGCTTTTCGTGCCATTGGCATTCACNGGCGTTTGCACCCAGGAGTTTTGCGATATCTCCGCCGGTATCAACGCCTATGACGATCTCGGCGCCCAGGTGCTCGGCATCAGCGTCGACAGTCCCTTTAGCCTCAAGGCCTGGGCGGAGAAGGAAGGGATCACCATTCCGCTGCTCAGCGATTTCAACAAGGAAGTATCCGCCGCTTACGGTGCCCAGTTCGAGGATCTGCTGGGCTTCAAGGGCGTGGCTAAGCGCTCGGCCTTCGTCGTCGATGGCGCGGGCGTAGTCCGCTACGCTTCGGTTTCCGACGATCCTAAGCAATTGCCGGATTTCGAGGCGATCAAGGCCTGCCTGCAGTCGTTAAATTAGGCGGCAGTACTCAATCGCGACAGAGCGGGGCAAGGCCATGCGCTTTGCCCCCTCTGTTTTGGGCATCCAAGCGTCCGTTATTTGCATCTAATAGGGCGGATAAACTTTAACGATGGGCTGACGATTATATGGCAGATCCCTTCGACGACGAGGGGCCCAGTTGGCTCCAGGGCAAGAACAAAGCCAAGGCAGCGGAAATTGCAGGTCACTTCGCTGAGATCATGAAAGTATTGGGGCTTGATCTGGGCGATCCGCATCTGGTGGGGACGCCTGACAGGGTAGGTCGGATGTTCCTCGAGATCTTCAGGGGCCTGGAGGACCAACAAGAGCCGGCGGTAACTGTATTTCCCAATAGCGAACGCTACGGCAATATGGTGATCGTCAAAGACATCGATTTTTTTTCGGTGTGTTCGCACCACATGATTCCCTTTTTCGGCAAGGCACACGTGGCTTATATACCGGGGGATACGATCGTCGGGTTGAGCAAAATCGCCCGCATGGTCGAATTCTACGCCCGCCGACCGCAGTTGCAGGAGCGGCTCACTGAGCAAGTTGTGGATTTCCTCGAAGACAAGCTGGCGCCGAAGGGGTCGATCGTGGTGATGGAAGCCCGGCATTTGTGCATGGAAATGCGCGGGGTGGAAAAACCCGGAGCGTTGACGACCACCTCGGCCCTGCGCGGCTGTTTCGAGGACCAGCGCGTGCGCGAGGAATTCTTCGACCTTTTAAAGAGAGATTGATCGCGGTCTGCCCGCGCAAAATATGACACAAACCCAAGAGTACACGGCGGATTTGCCCCTGGCGCCCAAACCATCGGCAGATCGGTCGGTCTTCGACCACAAGGACCTCCGCGACGACGACTACTGGCGCGCCATTCCCGCCTATGCGGATTTGAGTGCGGGGGAATTTCACGACCATCGCTTCCAAAGCCGCAATAGCATCACCAGCCTCAAAAAATTGCGGGGGGTCTTGGGCCCCTTGGTCGGAGAGGCCTTTTACAAAGATGTCGAGCAGGGTTTGGCGCTTTCCCCGATGAGCCTGCGCATTTCGCCCTATCTGGTCGGCCTGATCGACTGGCGCGAGCCCGAAACCGATCCTTTGCGCATTCAATTCCTACCGATGGGGTCGCGGATGTTGCCCGACCACCCCGAGTTAGCCCTAGACTCGCTGCACGAGCAAGAGGATTCTCCGGTGCCCGGCCTGACCCATCGCTACGCCGATAGGGCGCTGTTCCTCACGCTGGATACCTGTCCGGTATATTGTCGCTTCTGCACGCGTTCCTATGCCGTCGGGCTCGATACCGAAGAAGTGGAAAAGGTCCACTTCGGCGCCCTCGCCGAGCGCTGGGAACGGGTATTTGACTATATCGAGTCGCGGCCCGAGCTGGAGGATATTGTTATCAGCGGGGGCGACGTGGCCAATCTGAAAGCCGAACACATCGAGTATATTGGCCGGCGCCTGCTCGCCATCGAACACGTGCGGCGGATGCGCTACGCAACCAAGGCGCCGGCGATCATGCCGCAGAAAATCGTAACTGATACCGCCTGGGTCGATGCGCTGGCTGGCGTCGTGGCTGAGGGGCGCAAATTGCACAAGGAAGTGGTATTGCACACCCATTTCAACCACCCGCGCGAGATCACCGAAATCAGCCGGCGCGGCCTCAACGGGTTGATGGAACGAGGCATCTGGGTGCGCAATCAGACCGTTTTACAGCGCGGAGTCAACGACGAGGTCGATACCATGCAGCTATTGACCCGCCGCTTGAGCTATGTCAACGTGCATCCCTACTACACTTTCGTCCACGATATGGTCCGTGGCGTCGAGGAATTGCGCACGACACTGGCGACTGCGCAAGAGCTCGAGAAGGAGGTTCGGGGGCGGACGGCTGGCTTCAATACCCCGACCTTCGTCCTCGACACGATGGGGGGCGGGGGCAAGCGGAATGTCCATTCGCACGAATACTACGACCGCGAGACCGGCATTGCCGTATTTACCAGCCCGGCGGTGCGCCCTGGCCAGCATTTCTTCTACTTCGACCCATTGGATGAACTCGATCCTGCGATCGCCCGGAAATGGGCCGATCCGGCGGAACGAGCCGCTATGATCGCGGCCGCACGCACAGCCGCAACGTCTTCCTAAAAGGGGCCGCTGCCCCAATATATAGTTGCCCTGCGGGACCAGTATGCCTATCTATAAATAGAACGTTAGGTGAAATCCATCTATGTTATCTATGTTAGAATGGTCATGAATTACTACAATTACAATAAAATCAAGGTTTACTTTAATGATAGACTCAGGTCTGACCACGCTGTTGGCCGGATTGGGCGTCCTCATTTTAGGATGTGGTATAGGTTTTCTGATAAGTCATCAGTTGAGGAAGAGCGGTTTGGCCCAAGCCGAGAAAGAAGCAGAGGATCGCGTGCGGCAACAACTGGCGGAGGAGGAGCGGGCGCAAAAACTGGAGTTGCTGGAGCAGAAAGACACCTGGTATAAGACCAAGGCGCAGCAGGAGGATGAACTCGAGGAGCAACTGGCCGAACTCAACCGCCGCGACAAGGATCTGGCGCGGCGAGACCGCGAGCTCAACGCCGCCAAGGAAGACCTTGGCAAGGAGGGAGCCCAGCTGCAAAACCAGGAGCGGCGCATCGGCCAGCGCGAGCGCAATATCAAGGCCAAGGAGGGTGAGCTCGAGCAAACTATAGCCGATTATCAGCAGCGGTTGGAAATCGTCGGTGGCCTGACGCTGGAGGAAGCGCGTGAGCAAATGCTGGAGCACCTGGCGACAGAAGTGCGCGGTCGCGCTGCGGCCATGATCCGGGCCGAGCGGGCCAAGGCCAAGGAAGAGTCAGAACGCGAGGCCAAAAAGATCATTGCCCAGGCCATTCAGCGCTGTGCCGTGGAGGAAGCCGTCCAGGTCACGACCTCGACCGTGCCCCTGCCCAACGAAGGGATCAAAAGCCGTATTATCGGCAAAGAAGGGCGCAATGTGCGGACCTTCGAGACGGCGACCGGGGTCAAGGTCGTGGTCGATGATACTCCGGATACGGTGCTGCTGTCCTCCTATGACCCCGCCCGCCGCGAAGTCGCCAGCCGGGCTATGCAGCAATTGATTGCCGACGGTGGTTTTACTCCGGCGCGCATCGAGGAGGTCGTAGCGGGGTGCCGCAGGTCCCTCGACGAGGACATGGTCAAGGTGGGTAAAGAAGCACTCGGCGAGATCGGGGCCAATGGCTATCACGGCGATTTGCCGCACTACGTTGGGATGTTGAAATACCGGGCCAGCTTCGGGCAAAACCTGTTGCAGCACTGCCTGGAAGTCGCCCATCTGTCTGGCTTGATGGCCGCCGAAGTGGGCCTGGACGTGCGGTTGGCCAAGCGGGCGGGCCTGCTACACGATATCGGCAAGACGGTCAGTCGCGAAATGGAAGGTTCCCACGTCGAACTGGGCATCGAACTCGGCGAGCGTTTCGGCGAGCACGCCGTAGTCCAGGAGGTCATTGCCGAGCACCACGAGGACGACGAGCGACTGTCGCCGATCTGTTTCTTGGTCAAAGCCGCGGATACGATTTCCTCGATCCGTCCCGGCGGTCGGCGCGAAGACGGCGAGGGGTATGCCCGCCGCATCATGCGGCTGGAGGAAATCGCCACCTCTTTTGACGGGGTAAAAGACGTCTTTGCCATCAATGCCGGGCGCGAAATTCGGGTTATGGTCCGCGGCGACGAGATCGGCGACGACGACGCCGAAATGCTGGCATTCGACATCGCCGAGCGCGTAAAAACCGAACTGACTTTCGCTGGCCAGGTGAAGGTCATGGTCGTGCGCGAAACCCACGCCGTGCGCTATACCGGCCGCGGTCGCAACAACAGGCGCAATAACGGCGCCCGTAACGGCGGCGGTAGGCGCCCGCGCAATGGCGGGCGCCGCGGTGGTCGCGGCAATTCCAACGGCGACATCAGCCCCAATTGAGCGCGATGTCCGGCCCTATCGGACAATGGTTACGCGTATTGCGGCCCCTGTGCCGGACGGCGGGGAATTTATGGCGTCGCCGGGTTGCGCGGCCCCCCAGAGGCGGTACCCCCGGCGTTCGTCCGGCTCTCGTCTTTGACGGGGCGGGTACTCATCGCTGCGTCGCGTGCCATTTATGCGAGTCGGCCTGCCCGGCAGATTGCCTCGATATCACAGCTGTGCCAGGGGATGAACCTGGGGTCAAGCAGCCCGGGGTTGCCGCTTTGGAAGCGGGGCGCTGTCTCTCATGCGGTTTGTGCCTAGAGGCGTGTCCGGCAGGGGCATTGGAGTGGAGGGCGCAAGGTAGCGCGACGGGTGGCTTGAGGGTGGATCTAGCCGTTGGCAGTACCGCCGTTGCCTGAGCCCGGGTTTGGCGTGGTTGAGAAGCGTCCGCATGCATATTGGTGGCGGACGCTTTTCTATTGCCGGTGGGGGTCGTCAGCGGTCAAGGGCTTTAGATAGTATATTAACTATAGGGGATTGAGTGGGGAACAGGCGTATGGACAGCGAGGGTAAGAAGGTTGTGGTACTGGGGTGTACCGGGTCGATCGGTGACACTTGTTTCAAGGTGCTCGAGAATCTGGGGACTGGTTTTACAGTCGTCGGTCTCAGCGGTGGCGCCAAAATTCCCAAACTCATCGATCGGGCACATCGCTGGCGCCCGGACAAAATCTGCGTGGCCGACGCGGAGGCCGTAGCCCAGGTGCGGTCGGCCGTACCCGGGTCCGAGGTGGTCTGTGGCGCGGCGGGTTTGCTGGAGTTGGCCACCATGCCCGGGGTCGAACTGGTGCTCAATGGATTGGTCGGAGCGGTCGGTTTGCAGCCGACGCTGGCGGCGCTGGCCGAAGGCAAAACCGTGGCGATGGCGAATAAGGAGCCGTTGGTAATGGCCGGCGGGCTCATCCTCGATATGGCCCGCACGGGGGGCGGAACAATCCTGCCCCTCGACAGCGAACCCAACGCCATCTGGCAATGCCTCAAAGGCGAAGACCCCAAGGAGTTGCGGCGCATTATCCTCACTGCTTCGGGCGGTCCCTTTTGCGGGCGCACCCGCGGGGAACTGCGGGATATCAGCCCGGCCGAGGCACTGGATCATCCGACGTGGAAAATGGGGCCGAAGATCACCGTAGATTGCGCGACCCTGATGAACAAGGGCTTCGAGGTGATCGAGGCCGCCTGGTTGTTCGGCGTCGCTATCGATCAGGTCGATGTGGTGGTCCACCGCCAGTCGGTGGTGCATTCACTGGTCGAATTCTGCGACGGGGCGATATTGGCACACATGGGCAAGACCGATATGTTTTTGCCCATCCAATACGCGCTGACGCATCCCGGCCGGCATACGGTACCCATCGAGCCGCTCGATCTGGCGGCGCTGGGCCAATTGACCTTCGCGGCACCGGATCGGGAAAATTTTCCCTGCCTCGACCTGTGCTATGACGCGGGGCGGCGCGGGGGCACCGCGCCCGCTGCGCTCAACGCGGCCAACGAAGAAGCCGTCGGCGCCTTTTTGGGTGGACGCATCGGTTTTGGCGATATCGCCGATTTGAACGGCGCCATTATGGCCGATTGGTCAGAGGGCGATGCTGCGGATGTGGGCGACGTCCTCGCGGCAGACCGCGTGGCCCGTCAGCACGCCGAAGAGTGGATCGCCCGGCTGGAGAGATGAGGCTATGATGGATAGCAATACCGATCAATTGCGCGTATCAATCGACAGGTGCCAGAAGGTGCTGCGCTTCGGCACCGGCACTATTCTCGCCGCATTCGTGCTGATCATCGCCGCGACCACGGTTTCTACGGCCGAATGGGTGCAGGTGCTTTGTAAAGCGCTTTATTATGTGATCGTGCTGGACGCTTTGGCCTCGGTGGGGATCTGGTACTACCGCACCCGCCTGGAAAAGAGCCTGGTCGAAGCGGACGGCGGGCAATAAACCAGGAGCTGAGTAGCGCATGGAAACGATCAAAGCCCACGGAAAATTTCACGCCGCCCACCGGCAGCTCGACTACGACGGCAAGTGCGCCTATGTCCACGGGCACACGTGGCGCGGCACTTTCGTCGTCCGTGCCGAGCGCTTTCCCCGCCTCGAAAAATTGGATATGTCGTTGGACTTTGGCGCTCTGAAGGGCATTTTTAAATTTCTCGATCACAAAATGCTCATCGCCGCGCGCGATGCCACCTTTCTCAATGCCGACCTGTTCGAACCCGAGGGCGTGGTGGTGATGCCGGGGGAAAACCCCAGCGTGGAGAATGTCGCCGCCTATTGCCTCGACCGCGCCGTAGAAGTCTTAGAGGGCTTGTTTCCCGGCCGGGGCATCGAGTACCACATCGAGGTTGTGATACAGGAAACCGACAACAATTTCTTCCTCGCGGAGCGCCGGGTCGAGATCTGACCCGATGGCGCCAGGAGGGGCTATGGCGAAAGAACAGATGATGACGGCCGGAGAGGTCGCCGACTATCTCCAGTGCTCGGTCACCACCGTGCGGCGCTTCGCCAGTCGCGGCAAAATGCCCCATTATCGCCTCGGCAAACTGGTGCGCTTCCGCCGCAGCGAAATCGAGCACTGGCTGGCGCTCTACCACGAGGGCGAAATTTCCGCCGAAACCCGAGGGCGACTGACCAATCCAGACCAGTTGTCCCTCTTTCAGATCGCGGAGTGATGGGCCTGAAGTCGACGATCGGCTGGGTACTGCTGGCCGCGGTGGCCTGTGGCGCCCCTGACCGCAAAAACCCCAATGACCCGCGCGGTACCGACGAGTCCACCGGCGAGGCGATACAGCTGGTTGCTCGCTTGCCCGAGGGCGGCACCGGCGGGGTCTCCGACGTGCTGGCGCAGATCCGCTACGCGGTGAGCGGCCCGGGTTTACCCGCGGCAGTAGAGGGCCGGATGGATCTCATCGGGCGCAGTGCGCGGGCGCGGGTGGTCGGGGTGCCTCCGGGCGAAGATCGCGTCTTCCGGGTCACCGCGATGGATCCGGCAGAAGTCATCACCTTCGCAGTGGTCGATACCGTCGATATTACCGCCGACGCGCCGCAGACCGTAGAAGTGCAGTTGCGCCGCCTCGGCGGCAGTCTCGAACTGACATCGGAACTCCCGCCCGAAATCGTCGAACTGGAGGTAAATATCGACGCCATGGGCGATACCCTGTTGCGCCGCTATGACGTCAGCGGCGCCTTGGTTGAGCGGATCGACAATATTCCCACCGGCGGAGACATCGGCGTGGTACTCAAAGGCTACGACGCCGAAGCTCAGGTGCTGATCCAGCAGGCGGTCAAGACCGATATTCGCACCGACCTGGTCGCGCGTATCTCGCTGGAGGTCGTCGGCGGTTTCCTGCAGATCGTCGCCCATTTTCCCGAGTATATTCCCATCGTCGAGATAGATCGCTTCAGCGATGAAATGGGTGTTTTTTTTCGCCGAACCGACAATCCCGACCTCCCCGCGCCCAATGCGCCCATAGACTTCGACGATCCCCAGTTCAGAATCAAGGCTTTCGGCCCCAATGGCGAGATGGTGGAATACTACAATTTCGATGTGCGGCCCAAGGTACCGGCTATCGCTTACATTGCGGTCGATCGGCGCGACGATCAGATTCCCGGCCAGTTGCCGGTATTCACCGTCATACCCGGCGACGAAGGCTATAGTGACTTTGTTCATATCCACAATGTGCGGATTATCGATCGCGACTACCGGGCCAATTCTATTACCGATGCCGAGGGTATCGTCGATTCCGAATGGGAAATTATCCCGACCGACCAGGTGATGCAGGCGGTGATGGTTCCCGACGGCTCCATGGCCGCGTTGCGCTTTGACGCGACGACGCCGAGCGGGCTTCTCGATGGATGGTACAAAGGGCAGGTAGTCAAATACCTGCTTTTTGAACACCCTGCCAGTACGGCGGTCGTCGACTTTGGCGCTGGCGAAATCAACACGCCGCAGATGTATGCTTTCTTTGCCAATAACCGCAACGTGAAGGATGGTTTCGAAGTCGATCCGCAAACCGGCATGACCCATAACGTCGTCACCCGTTTGCCGGGACAGGAAGGCTACTCGCCGCTGTGGGTACTGCAGGTTTTCAAGTTGGTGGCCTTCGACCGGGTGCAAGATTTGGCGTCGGCGCTAGACCAATCCAAAGTCGAAGAGAGTAAGGTCGAGCTCGAGAGCTTGTTGTACCTCAACGCTCCGGTCGTCGGGATGGGCGGCGCCAGCCAGATTGGTGCCGCAGAGCCCGAGCCAGAGGGGGAGGAGGAGAATGAGTAGGCAAATCGAAAGAGCCGTCGTATTGGGGGCGGGGGTTATGGGCGCGCAGATCGCCGCGCTTTTGGCTTGTGCCGGGGTTAGAGTCAGGTTGCTCGACTTGCCCCTTGAAGGCGACGCCACCGCCCGAGCTAAACGAGGCATCGAAGCTGCACGCAAAAGCCGTCCTCCCGCTTTTTATACGCCGGAAATGGCCGCGGGNATCGAACCCGGTGGCCTNGACGANCTCGNCTGCGTCGCGCAGGCCGATTGGGTAATTGAGGCCGTGGTGGAAGAAGCTGCGCCAAAAATGGCATTGCTGGCCGAACTCGAACCCTATCTGCACGACGAACTGGTTATCAGCAGTAATACTTCGGGATTGTCCATCGGCGATCTGGCGCAGGGCCGCTCTGCGGATTTTCAACGTAGATTTCTCGGCATCCATTTTTTTAACCCGCCCCGCTATATGAAGCTGGTCGAAGTCATTCCCGGCCCGCAAACCGCTACCGATATCGTCGATACAATGGCGGACTATCTGCGCCAGGCGCTGGGCAAGGGGGTGGTCAGGGCTCGCGATACCCCCAATTTCATTGGCAACCGCATGTGGATATTCACCGCATTCGATATGGTGCGTCGCATGGGCGCCGATGGGATGGGGGTTGCGGCCGTGGACGCGCTGACCGGCCCGTTGATGGGGCGGCCCAAAAGTGCCACCTTGCGCGTATGCGATATTGTTGGGCTCGACACCGTCGCCCACGTGGCGGAGACCAGTCGCGTCGGTTTACCGCATGACCCTTGGTGCCGCTGGTTTGAATTGCCCGATTTCTACCGCCGCATGCTGGATGAGAATTTGCTGGGTGCGAAAGTCAATGCGGGCTTTTACCGCAAAGGTGAAACCGGCATTGAAGCCCTAGATTTGACGAACTTCGCTTACGAGCAGCTGCAGCCGGTCGATCTCGGGCCGCTGCAAGCGGCCTTGCGTGAAAGGGCGTCCCACCGCCGTTTGCGCGCGGTGTGGGAAGCTGAGGGCGAATGGGCAGATTTGGCGCGCGAACACTTGCTGATGGTCATGGCCTATGCTGCCGAGCACGCTGCCGAGATGGCAGGCGATATTGTGCAGATCGACCAGGCGATGTGCTGGGGTTTCAATTGGGAATTGGGTCCCTTCCAACTCTGGGATTTGTTTGGNGTCGCCGAGGTCGTCGGCGCNTTAGAGGCGGCTGGCCATCAGCCGCCCGAGCTGGCGANCCGTCTCCTCGNGGCGGGAGAATCCCATTTTTACGCCGCGAATCAGGCCGGGCCGGCGGTCTTTTCCCTGGCAGAAGACCGCCGCGATACCCTGGCTCCAGTCCAAAGCGGTCTNCAATTGCCGGCAGCCGAGCGCGCTAGCTGGTCGAATGACAGTGCATATGTGGTCGAGTTGTCCGCCGATATCGGCGCCCTGGTCTTCTGCGGCAGGATGAATGCGCTTGGCCCATCGGCTCTGGCGGCGATCGACCATGTCGTCGCCGAAGCCCCTTTCGCCGGATTGGTACTCTNCGGGGCGGGAGATCTCTTTTCGGTCGGGGCCGACCTGAAGCACATGNCAGCGCTGGTCGATGCTGAGGATTGGTCCGGTCTCGATCGCTTTGTCGCCGATTTTCAGGACGCGGTCATGGCCCTACGTCGTGCCCCCTTTCCCGTCGTCGCCGCGGTGCGCGGGTTGGCGCTGGGCGGCGGCTGCGAGTTTGCGCTGGGTGCCGACGCGCGGGTGGCCGCTGCCGAATCGCGCATCGGGCTGGTCGAAACCCGGGTCGGGCTCATTCCCGGTAGCGGTGGCTGTATGGAATTGACTCGTCGCCACGCCGGGGCCGTTGACAAGGCCTTCGCCACCATTTTCGCCGGCCAGTTCAGCGACAACGCCTTCCAGGCCCGAGCCTGGGGGTTATTGGCGGAAGACGACGAAATCCTCATTGCCGAAGCCGGTTTGTTGGATTGCGCGGTGGCTAAAGTGCGCGCGCTGGTTGNCGGCGGTTATGCCGGCGGCGAGCATTCGGGTGTGGCGGTGTCAGGTGATCCTGGTTTGGAGTTACTCCACCGCGGCATCGACGAGCGACTGGCAGCGGGGCAGATCAGCGATCACGACGCATTGGTCGGCCGCGGTTTAGCCAGGGTACTTACTGGCGNCGGCGGCGCCCCCCGCACNGAAACCGCCCTCGCCCTGCTCGATTTAGAGCGCCAAGTCTTCCTCGAACTGTGCGCGACTGCGCCCACGCGGGCNCGCATCGACCACATGTTGCAAACCGGTAAACCACTGCAAAACTGAAAGGGAGCGGGCTTTATGGGACTGCGTAGCGCCGATGAATTCAGAGAGGGATTGCGCGATGGACGCCAGGTATACTATCGGGGCGAGCGGGTCGAGGACGTAACCGCCCATCACGACCTGGGCATTGGCGTCAACCACGTCGCCCTGGATTATGAAATGGCGGAAGACCCCGAGCACTGCGATTTGATGACCTGGATGGATCCGGATCTCGGCGAGCAGGTCAGCCGCTATTTTAAGATCCCGACCGACAGCAGCGATCTTATCAATCGGCGCGAGATGATCGAGCGTTCGACGCGGCTGGGGGGCGCGGTCGTCCTGTTGATCAAGGAGATCGGCACCGACGCACTCTTCGCCCTCGACGTCGTGACCGACCATCTCGANAAGCACGCGGGCGGACAATACAATCCCCGGGTCAAAGCCTTCCACGAGGAGTGCAAAAAGCGCGATCTGAGCCTGGCCGTAGCCCAGACCGATGTCAAGGGCGATCGCAGCCTGCTGCCCTCGCAGCAGGAGCACCCCGATTACTACGTCCGTATCGTCGAGGAGCGCGACGATGGCATCGTGGTGCGCGGCGCCAAGGCCCACACGACCTGTGCCCCCTATGTTGATGAACTCATNGTGCTGCCGACCCGCGCGGTCAAAGAAGACGACGCAGCCTATGCCGTGTCCTTTGCGGCTCCGGTCAACGCGCCCGGCCTCAAACTTATTGCCAGCCCCTTTGGCTCGCCGCCGGTGAGTAAATTTCACCATCCGGTCAGTACCGAGCACCGGATGATCGATACGCTGACCATCTTCGACGATGTCTTCATTCCCAACGAGCGGGTCTTTCTCCAAGGCGAGTGGCAATACGCTGGTCCCCTCGCCAATACCTTCGTCGAATTCCACCGCTTTACCGCCGCTTCATACAAGCCCCCGTTATGCGATCTCTTTATCGGCGCTGCGGCATTGCTCGCCCAGTACAATGGCATCGCCAAGGCCAGCCACGTGCGTGAGAAATTGACCAAGCTCATCACCTACGCCGAGACGGTGCGGGGGTTGACGCTGGCCGCCGCGCACGATTGCCGCATCAACGACAATGGCACTGCCGTGCCGAATATCGTTTTGACCAACCTGGCCAAGTTCCACTTTGCGAGNAATTACCACCAGGCCGTGTCCTGGGTTCAGGATATCGCCGGCGGGTTGGTGGTCACCGGACCGGCGGAGGAAGATCTCGAAAATCCAGAAACCAGGGCCTATATCGAGCGCTTTCTCGGCGGCGCCGGCGTCGGGGCCGAAGCCCGGCTTAAAGCGATCAACCTGGTTCGCGATTTGACGGCGTCGACTTTTGGCGGTTACAACGAATTGCTGGCGATTCACGCCGAGGGTTCTTTGGAAACGCAGAAGATCACCATTCTTCGCGACTACGATGTCGAGCGCTGTTTGCAANTGGCCAAGGAGGCGATCGGCGTCGAGTGAGTAGCGGTGCGTTAACTACGAAGGGAGTGATTGCAAATGGTGGAGCTCCCCCGGAGTTTGGCTCTGATCGCGGCCCGTCTCAACGACGATGCCCGCACGGCGCTAATCGATCTGCTCGGTGGACAATTGCAGGAGCAGGTGGCGGATCTGGTGCGGCGTATCGATCTCGAAACTGCGGAACTCGACGCCTATCAACAACAGTTGCTGGCGGGATTTGACCTCCNCGCGCGAGGGCGGGAGGAAGCGGTGGATGAAGACGGGGAAAGCGGCGTTGACGACGGTGATGCTACCGGTTTGGTCGCCGTCCTGGCGATGCTCTGCGCCATTGGCCCCAAAGCTANCGCTGGTGATTTGCTGCTGCGCCTCCCGTTGCACTTGCAGGGNCAGATCCTACCCAAACTATTGAAAACTTCGCCCCTCAGCGCCAGCGCCGGATTGTCTCCTCCGCACCGCGAGCTTATCGAAGCCCTGCGCGAAGCCGCTGGCACCCGCGAAGAATGGGGCATCGAGTCGGCGTGCCAGATTTTGCGCGCGGTCGGTTCGACCCGGCAACTGCGCCGCCTGCTGGCCNCCGCCAATGAGGTTGATCACGAGGCGGTGGTCGTGCTGCAGAACCACCTCTTCGTCTTCGAAGACCTGTTGCGTCTGTCCGATCGAGATATGCAGGCCCTGTTGGTGCAAATAGACAACCANACCTTAGGGCAGGCTCTATTGCTNACCGNCAAGCAGGTCCATGACGCTCTGCTCCGCAATATATCCGCCCGGCGGCGCAGTCTTATCGCCGAGGAGGAAGANCGCTTGTCCGAATCGACGATGGAGGAAATCGAGACGGCGCAACAGCGAGTGATGGCCATGACGCGCCTGCTCTATGTGCAGGGNAAGATCACGACGTATTTCGGTTCGGTGGGTCGATCTGGACCTAGTGAGGGGATATACACTGAGGAGGTGGAAGAGGAGGAAGGGGAGGAAGTTGGCGAAAGACAAGAACAGGATGGGGAAGAAGAGAACGGAGAAGATGAGCCGCCTAGAAACTACCGGGGCTTGCTCGTGGGCTTGGGAGCCATTTTTTTGTCCGCCGTGGTGGTATGGAACCTGGTTGGTCTAGTGGCTACCACCGGCAGAGAATCAACAAGTCGGCCTGCTAGTGCGGGAAAGGGGGATGGCGGTAGTGCTGGTAGTCGCGTGGATATGGTCGCGGCCGATGGGGGCCACATAGAGGCCAGCGGCGAATCCTCGCCTTCGGATCGGTCCGCAAGGCAGTTGCTGCCTCTACAAGCTGTGGTGGAAATGCCCGGTCAGGCCAGGATCGAGGCGACTGGCCAGACCGAAGTCGTCGCGGTCGATGAGGAAGGCGCGACCTTTGAAATGCGGGTGGGCAAAGTGCGGACGATGGTCTTCGACGAAGACTTCGCAATGAAAACCCCGGTAGTAGAGATTCGGGGTGCTATACGCGGCACGCTGTTTGACACTCGCGTAGTTCTCGACGCGACTACAACCGTCGAAGTTATTCGCGGGTTAGTCACCGTGGAGTCGCTGATCCAGCCGGGCCAAAGATGGAAGTTGAGCAAAAACATGCGCGGTGTCTTCGATACCGCCGGCAATGGACTGGTAGATAAAAGCGCAGAGGCGGGGAAGTGACGGCTTGCGGAAAAAATTCTTTGAAATATATTTATCTAGAAGCGGTACGTTAGCATTAACACTCCCAGGTCGGTCTTTCAGACCGAACAGCTTTTGGATGCATCCCCCTCCCCCCGCATCCAAGACTCCCTGAGCGAACAGACGAATACACCAGGTACTATCATAGCTTAATGCAGCCACGAGTCCCCACATTGGCTCATTAGCAATAGGAGGCGTCAAGTTATGACTACCTTGCAGACCGATTCTCTCGTCGATCAGTACTTCCACGAGATTGAGGACTCTGTTGGGCTTTCTTCGGAAGCAGAAGTTGCTATTGCCAAACAAATAAAGGAGGGGGATGAGGAGGCCTTGTCCGATCTGGTCAAAGCCAATCTCCGCTTCGTCGTCAGCGTGGCGAAGCAGTACCAGAATCTCGGCTTACCGCTGTCCGACCTCATCAACGAGGGCAACCTCGGATTGATGATTGCCGCCAAGCGCTTTGACGGCAGCAAGGGATTTAAATTTATATCCTATGCGGTGTGGTGGATTCGCCAATCGATTCTCCAGGCCCTGGCCGAGCAATCGCGGATCGTCCGTTTGCCTTTAAACCGCATCGGCGAATTGACTCGTGTCAACAAAGTGCTCAATAAGCTCGAACAGCGCCTGGGGCGTCCGCCAGAAGTCGATGAGATTGCCGATGAACTGGAAGTCGAGCCGGGAGATATGGAATTGTTGTTGCGGTTGGCGCAACGACCGGTATCGCTGGAGACGCCCTGCGACGACTCGGAGCCGGATCGCTGTTATGGGGATCTGATCCCCGATGACAGCTTGCCTTCCAGCGACGAGATCCTCTCCAGCGACGAGCTCAAGGCCGAGATTTCCAGTGCCATGCACGCGCTGACCGAAGGCGAGGCTCGGGTGCTCAAGATGTATTACGGGCTTGGCGGCCACGAGCCGATGACGCTCGAGGAAATAGGTGCCTATGTCGGCCGTACGCGCGAAAGGGTGCGACAGATCAAGGAAAAGGCGCTGCAAAAACTGCGTCATCCAGCTCGTAGCGATTCGCTCAAAGAATACTATTCGGACTAGTGCATATGGCTTGACAGATAACGGTGTCAGGTCTATTTTTTTAAGTCACTTACAGCAGTTTTAGTTGTTGATCCGCGGTAGCTCAGCTGGCAGAGCGGGTGGCTGTTAACCACTTGGTCGTAGGTTCGAATCCTACCCGCGGAGCCATAATAAATAGCCACTTACGTTAATTCGTAGGTGGCTATTTCTTTCTCTCTTACCAAATGTCCACACTATTTCCACACTGGCAGAGTGGTGTTCCCTAGTCCTCTACGTACGGATTCGTTTCCGCTCGTCGATAAACTGCCGAAGATCTGATGCTTCAAATCGGGTGGAACGTCCAATTTTTATAAATGGCAGTTTGCCTCGCGCTTTCAATGCAAATACCTGTTTTTCGGATATGCCCAGCAATTC